>JBJMGQ010000035.1:0-11568 GCA_045807845.1 Pyrinomonadaceae bacterium
CATGTACGACATGACCTCGGCGTCGCTCTCGCAGCTCTACGTAGACCTCGACGCGGAGAATCAATCGAAGGAGGGCGTGGTGGTTGACGTGCGCCACAACAACGGCGGCTTCGTCAACGTCTACGCCATCGACGTGCTCGCGCGCAAGAGCTACCTGCGGATGACACCGCGCGGTTTCGCGACCTCGCCGTCGCGCACGGTGCTCGGCCAGCGCGCGCTCGAACTGCCCACGGTGCTCGTCACCGACCAGTACTCGCTCTCCGACGCGGAGGATTTTACGGAAGGCTACCGGAGCCTGAAGCTCGGCAAGGTGGTGGGCGAGCCGACGGCCGGCTGGATCATCTACACCTCGGACGTACAGCTTCTCGACGGGACGGTCTTCCGCCTCCCCTTCACGCGCATCGAGACGGCCGAAGGCGTCAACATGGAGCACAACCCACGCCCCGTGGACGTGCCCGTCGAGCGGCCCTTTGGTGAAAGTTATACCGGCAAGGATTCGCAGTTAGACGCGGCGGTGAGAGTGCTTTTAGGCGGGAAATAAAGCCTTTACGTCGCCGGGTTACGGCATTACGCCGCTCTGTTATGCCATTGCGCCGCGGCGTAACGGCAAAACGCCGCGGCGTTACGTCATGACGTTTCGACGTAATGCCGAAACGTCACGACGTAATGGCGTTACGCCTCGACGTAATGGTGTTACGCCACGACGAAATGGCGTTACGCCACGACGAAATGAAGAAACGTCACGACGCTATGCTTTAGCGTCGTGACGTTTCTTCATTTCGTCGTGGCGTTCGGCTTAAACCGGGCGCGGATTTAAAACTCGTCGCGGTCGCGCCTCATCGCCGTTGGCGACGGTGAAGAAGTCGGCCGGGCGCTGACCTTCTCCCACTCCTCGCGGGAGAGTGTCTTCAAGGGCTCAAGCTTCTTCGCCGACAGCTCGGCGTTGATGCTGGACACCTCCTTCGAAGTCCATGCGTCGAAGTCTTTGACCACGTCGGCCAACTCGCGCGCGAGTGCGTCGGTGCGCTCGACCTGCGCCTGCGAGGGGCGCCCCTCGTAGAAGATGACGTTGGCGTATAGCTCCGTCAGGAACTCGCGCAGGCGCTCCTCGCCGGTGATGGCGCCGCCCTCCTTGGTGGCGACAATCTTCTTACGCAGCTCGTCCACCTGTGCCGAGGCGTCTCGCAGACGTTCGCGCAGAGGGTCGCCGTCGGCGAGCTTCGACGCGCGGTCGTCGAGCGCGAGCCGTAAGGAGTTGATCTTGTCCACGGCGAACGACATCTCTTCGAGCTGCTTGTGCAGCTTCAGTGAGAGGTCGTACTGCTGTCGCCGGTCTTCGGCCGTGTGCGTCGAGCGCGGGTCGGGCGCGACCTTAAGCTCGGTCGTGTAGACCTGCTTGTCCTTCGTCATCTTCACCGTGTAGGTGCCGGGCAGCACGCGCGGGCCGTAGGCGGCGCCGCCGGCAAGCGTCGCCGCGGGCGGCACCTTCGGCGGGTCGAGCCGCATCGCCCACGTCACGCGGCTCAGGCCGCGCCGCTTGCTGCTCGGGATGACTTTGAGGAGCTTACCCGTTGGGTCGAAGACCTCAATCTTCAAGTCGCCGAAGATGTGACGCCGTCGCTGATAGTAGGTGATGACGGCGTCGCCGTCCGGGTTGGCGCCGACGAACTCCGCATCGCCGCCCGGCCAGCCGCCGCCGCCCGTTATCGACTGCACCGTCGGGCGACCTTCGATGAAGAAGACCTCCTTTGCGAGCGCGTCGGGCGTGAGCGCGCGCAAGGGGGTGATGTCGTCCACAATCCAGATGCCGCGGCCGTGCGTGGCGATGACGAGGTCGTGGTCGCGCGGGTGGATGGCGATGTCGCGCACGGCGACCGAGGGGAGGTCGCCGCCCTTGTACTGCGCCCAGCGCTGCCCGCCGTCGAGCGAGACCCACAGGCCGAACTCGGTGCCGACGAAGAGCAGGTCGTTGTTGACGAGGTCTTGCCTGACGACGTGCGCGTAGCCGCGCACGGGCGAGCCCGCGGGGATGAGCGGCGTCCAAGTCTTGCCGAAGTCTTCGGTCTTGTAGACGTAGGGCTTCATGTCGCCGAAGGTGTGCGCGTCGAAGGTAACGAAGGCCGTGCCCTCTGCGAAGTGGCCCGCGTCGATATATGACACCCAAGCGTTCTTCGGGACACCCTTAACGTTGCCGACGACGTTCGTCCAAGACTTGCCGCCGTCGCGCGTGACCTGCACGTTGCCGTCGTCGGTGCCGGCCCAGACGACGCTCGGGTTCTTCGGCGACTCGGCGATGGCGTAGATGGTCGTGTGCATCTCGGCCGCGGAGTTGTCCACGGTGACGCCGCCCGACTGCTCCTGCTTCTGCTTCTCGGGGTCGTTCGTCGTCAGGTCAGGTGAGATGCGCTCCCACGTCTGCCCGCGGTCGCGCGAGCGGAAGAGGAACTGCGAGCCGAGGTAGACCGTCCCCGACGGCGAGACGTGGATGGGCGCGTTCCAGTTGAAGCGGAGCTTGCCCTCCTTGTAGTTGGGGAGCGGCTTGATGTCGCGCGACTCGTGCGTCTTGCGGTTGACGCGGCCGATGTAGCCGCCCTGCGACTCGGCGTAGATGTAGGTGGGGTCGGACGGATCGACGAACATCCAGAAGCCGTCGCCGCCGTACATGTTCTCCCACTGCGCGTTGGTGATGCCGCCCGGATATTCCGACTGCCCGACCCACGAAGAGTTGTCCTGCAATCCGCCGTAGACCTGATAAGGCCGCTCGTTGTCGAGGCTCACGTGATAGAACTGCGAGACGGGTAGGTTCTGCGCCTTCCACCAGCGGTTGCCGCCGTCGTGGGAGTACCAGAGCCCGCCGTCGTCGCCCGTGATGATGTTGTCGGTGTTGTTCGGGTTGACCCACACGCAGTGGAAGTCGCCGTGCGCGCCGCCCGAGATGTTCGAGAAACTCTTGCCGCCGTCGTTGCTGGCGATGAGCGAGCCGCCCGGTTTGTAAATCTTGTTCTCGTCCTTCGGGTCAACGATGAGGTTCGAGAAGTAGAAGGCGCGCCAGATCATGTTCTGGCTGCGGTCGAGCTGCGCCCACGTCTTGCGGCCGTCGTCGGAGCGATAGAGGCCGTCCTTCGGGATGACCGCTTCGATGGCGGCGTAGACGACGTTCGGCTTCGACGGCGCTACGCTCACGGCCACGCGTCCCCAAGGCTTCGGAGGCAGACCCTTCGCGCTCGCTTCGGTCAACTCAGTCCACGTCGCGCCGCCGTCCGTTGACTTGAAGAGTCCGCTCGCGCTCGGGCTCTCGGGCGTCTCGCCGCCGGAGCGGAACGTCCAACCCCGGCGCCTGAAGTCCCACATGCCCGCGTAGATGGTCTTCGGGTTCGACTCGTCCATCGACATCATCGAGCAGCCGGTCGAGAGGTTAGCGCCCTTCAAAATCTTCGTCCAAGACTTTCCGCCGTCGGTCGTCTTGTAGAGGCCGCGCTCGTCCGAGTCGCTCCACAACTTGCCGGGGGCGCAGACGTAGACCGTGTCGGTGCTCGACGGGTCAACCATGATCTTCGCGATGCGCTCGGAGTCTTTGAGCCCGACGTTCGTCCAGTTGTCGCCGCCGTCAGTTGATTTATAAACGCCGTCGCCGACCGAGACCGAGTTGCGCGTCCAAGCTTCGCCCGTGCCGACCCAGATCGTCTTCGGGTTCTTCGGGTCGATGGTGACGGCGCCGATGGATTGGACGGGCTGCTTGTCGAAGACGGGCTTGAAGGTCGTGCCGCCGTTGACCGACTTCCACACGCCGCCCGAGGCCGAGCCGACGTAGACGGTCAAACGCTGCCCCTCCTGCACGGCGTCCACGGCCGCGATGCGCCCGCTCATCTGCGCCGAGCCGATGTTGCGCGCACCGAGCCCCGAGACGGTTTCCGAATCGACCTTGACCGGCGCGCTCGACTGCGGGCCGGCGGGGCGCGGCGTCTGCGCCTGCGTCGTGTAGGAAGCAGCGAGTGTTAAGCCGAAGATGATTGATGAGAACCAGCGTGTCAGTCTTCTGTTCATGATTGGGGAATCCTTTTCTGAATCAGTAGGCTGTTGGCAGTAGGCAGATGGCAGCCGCTCCACGTTAAGAGTGTTGCAGGGTTAATCCGCAAGTCTCGACAGTGAGTCTCTTAACTGCCTACTGCCAACAGCCTACTGCCTACTTTATCTTTGTGGTGGCTTGGTGGGCTCGGCCTTCGTCGTCTCCTTCGGGGCGGTGGTCGAGGCGTCGGGAGCAGAGGTGGGCGCCGACTTGACGGCGGGCTTGGCGAAGCGCGAGTCGTCGAAGGTGACGTTGGGCTCGATCTTCTCGTACGTCACCTTCGAGCGGTTGGGGTTGCCCTTGACGCCGCTCTCGACGGAGAAGGGGAGATACCAGCCGCCGACCTCTTTGTAGTCGCCCAGCACCGTCTCGTACTCGCGCTCGGCGCCGCGAATCATGCGCTTGGTGTCGATCTTGATGGGGACATAGTAGTCCGTGTCCATGTAGTAGAAGCGCACGTCGCCGTTCGCTAAGGTCACCTTGAGCTTGTAGGCGTCCGTGCCCTCGACCTCGTCGGTGCCGACGTACTCGACACGCACGCCCTTCGCACGGTAGTTGACGAGCGGGCCGTCGAGGTCTGAGTCTTCGATGATGCCCTTCATCTCCTCTTCGCTCAGCGCCTCGGCGTCCTTCTTGCCGTTCCACGGCTCGATCTTCCAGCCCGTCCGGCCGTCGTAGGCCGTGACGCCGGTCATGCCCTGTATGACGAACTCCTGCCGCACGAGGTTGGGGCGCCGGTTCTCCTCGATGAGCACGGCCTCGAAGCCGCCGCCGCCGTCATACTTGCCCACGCGGCGTAAGGACTTGACGGCCTGTATCTTCTCCATGCCGCCGACGGTCTTGATGAACTTCTCGACGATCTCGTCGGCGGTCTGCGCCGAGGCGTGGGCGGCGAAAGCGGCGACGCAGGTCAACGCCAGTAAAAGTTTACGCATGATGCTCTCCTGAGTGGGTGGTGCAGAAGTGTGAACGGCCGTGTACGAAGGGCAATAGTAGTTCAGGCGTGAGGGGAAGTCGATAACAATCCTTGCGTCAAGCGGGGGCGCGCGAAAGTTTCTTCCGTTTCGTCACGGGAAAGTGCCGACTCGTAACAGGAGGCGCGCTCAGTCGCCGCGGCGGCCGGCGCTGAGCGCGTCTTCGGGGTCGCCGGGGAACTCGGGCTGCCCGGCCTCTTCGCGGTGGGGCAGCCGCCCCTGCTCGCGATAGAGGCGCAGCTTGTTGTGCAGGGTCTTGAGGCTGACTTGAAGCAGCTCGGCGGCGCGCGTCTTGTTGTTGTCGGTCTTCTGGAGCGTGCGCAGAATCATGCGCCGCTCGACCTCTTCGAGGGGCGTGCCGACGGGGAGCGTGAGCGTGTCTTCGCCGCGGCTCTGCGCGCGCTGCTCAAGCGGGTAGGGCGCGAGGTGATGACGCTCGATAACTTCGCTGGAACAGATGATGACGGCGCGCTCGATGACGTTGCGCAGCTCGCGGACGTTGCCGGGCCAAGAGTGCGACTGAAGCGCCTCGACGGCCGCGGGGCTCAGCAACTTCGCGGGGCGCACGTGCCGCTCGGCGAGCTGCGCGACGAGGTGGTGCGCCAGCAGCGGGATGTCCTCTTTACGTTTGCGCAGCGGCGGCAGCTCGACCGTGATGACGTTGAGGCGATAGAGCAGGTCTTCGCGGAACGTGCCCGCCCGGACGGCGCCCTGCGGATCGCGGTTCGTCGCCGCCAGCACGCGCACGTCAACGGCCACCTCCTGCGAGCCGCCCAGCCGACGTATCCTGCGGTCTTCGAGCACGCGCAGCAGCTTCGCCTGAAGCGAGACGGGCATCTCTGAGATTTCGTCGAGCAGCAACGTCCCGCCGTTCGCCAGCTCGAAGCAGCCGAGGCGTCGTGCGGCGGCACCGGTGAAGGCGCCGCGCTCGTGCCCGAACAGCTCCGACTCCATCAACGTCTCGGGGATGGCCGAGCAGTTGATGGCGACGAAGGCGTTGTTCTTGCGCGGGCTCAAGTTGTGAATCGTGCGCGCGCACAGCTCCTTGCCCGTCCCCGACTCGCCGGTCAGCAGCACGGAGGCAGACGAGGGTGCCACCTGTTCGATGAGCGCGTAGATTTGACGCATCGGCTCGCTCGCGCCGACCAGCTCGCCGAAGGCGCCGCGGTCGCGCAGTTGCAGACGCAGTGCGAGATTCTCGCGCCGCGCGCCTGCGTACTCGTCGGCACGCTCGACGACGAGCCGCAGCTTGGCAAAGTCGATAGGCTTTTCGAGGTAGTGGAACGCGCCCTCATCCTGTATGGCGCGCAGTGCCATCTCGACCGTGCCCTGTCCGGTGAGAAGGATAACGGCCGTCTCCGGGTGCAGCTCGCGCATCTCGCGCAGCAGGCCGAAGCCGTCGAGGTTGGGCATGTAAACGTCGCTGACGACGACCGACGGAAGGAACTCCTCAACCTTAGCCAGCCCCAACAGCCCGTCGGAGGCGACCGCGGTCTCGTAGCCCCAGCCTTCGAGCAGCTCGCTCAAAGACTCGGCTATCACTGGTTCGTCATCGACGATGAGGATGCGCCCCTTAGGCATAAGGCGAGTGTAGCAAGTTAGCTCGAAAGGAAAAAGGTTTGAGGCGCGGCGTCGCGCGCCTTGCTACGGGACGCGGTAGTAGAACTCGGCGACGGCGCGGGCCAGCGCGCGCGCGTTCGACTCCGCGGGGACGATATCGGCGCGCAGGCCGTACTCGGCCGCAGTCTCGGCCGTGACCGCGCCGATGCAAGCAACGCGGACGCCCGAGAGCAGCGGGCGCAGGTCGCGCGTGTCGAAGAGCTGCGCGAAGTTGTGCACGGTCGAGGAGCTGGTGAAGGTGACGACATCCACGCCGCCGCCGACAAGCAGCGCCTCTGCGCGCGCGCGGTCGGTCGTCTCGGGCCGGACGGTGCGGTAGGCTTCGACCACGTCGCAGCGCGCGCCGGCCGCTTCGAGCGCGCGCGGCAGGAAGTCGCGCGCCACGGCCGCGCGCGGCAGGAGGAAGTTGAGATTCTCGAACTGCTCGCGCCCGCCAAGATATGCTTCGAGCGCGTCGAAGACGCCCTCGGCGCGCGACTGCTCAGGCACGACATCGACGTGGACGTGCGATTCAAACAGACGCGTGGCGGTCGCCTCGCCGATGGCGCAGACGCGTAAGTTGTCGAGGTCGCTCACGTCCTTACCCGCTGCGTCGAGCCGCGCGAGGAAGTGCTCGACGGCGTTCGCGCTGGTCAGGACGAGCCAGTCGTAGCCGAAGAGATTTTCAATCGCCTCGTCGAGCTGTGTGTATGAGGCGGGCGGAACGATCTCGATGGTCGGGCAGGCGACGACGCGCGCGCCGTAAGCTTCGAGGTCGGCCGCGAACTCCGCCGCCTGCTCACGCGCGCGCGTAATCAACACCGTGCGCCCTGCCAGAGGCTCTGTCTCGTCGGCGCTCATCAAGCTTCGGGCACTGCGGCGGGCGTCTCCCTGAGTAGCCCACCCGCTCCTTGTTCGAGCAGTCGAGCCGCCAGCGCCTCGCCGATGCGCGCGGCGTCCGCGGCGTCTCCGTCAAGGCTCTCACGCAATAACTGTGTTCCGTCGAGCGTGGCGACGAGCCCGTCTAACTTCAGCCTGCCGCCTTCGACCGTCGCGTGCGCCGCGATAGGCACCTGACAGCCGCCGCCCAAGGAACGCAGCAACGCACGTTCGGCCAGCACGGCGGCGCGTGTCCGTGGGTCGTCGAGGCGCGCGACGAGCGCGTTCGTCTCCGCATCGTCCGAGCGCGTCTCGATGCCGAGCGAGCCCTGCCCGACCGCGGGCAGCATCTCTCCGGGCTCGATGGCCGCGCTGATGCGTTCGCTGAAGCCGAGGCGCCTGAGTCCCGCCGAGGCAAGGATCAGAGCGTCGTACTCGCCCTCGTCGAGCTTGCGCAAACGCGTGTCCACGTTCCCGCGCAGGTCTTTGATTTGAACGTCGGGCCGCAGGTGCTTCAACTGCGCGATGCGCCGCAGGCTCGACGTGCCCACGACCGCGCCCTCGGGCAGTCCCTTCAGAGAGTTTGCCTGAGCGGCGGAGCCGGCGCGCAGAACGAGCGCGTCGCGCGAATCTTCACGCTCGGGCGTCGCCGTGATCGAGAGCCCTTCGGGCGTGACCGTCGGTAGGTCTTTGAGCGAGTGGACGGCCACGTCCACTCGCCGGTCGAGCAGAGCGACCTCCAACTCCTTCGTGAACGCCCCCTGCCCGCCGATGACCGAGAGCGGCACGTCGAGCCGCACGTCGCCCATCGTCTTCACAATCTCGATGCGGACTGTGACCTCCGGGTCGAGCGCTTCGAGCCGCGCCTTCACCCACTCCGACTGCCACAGCGCAAGCTTCGACCCGCGCGAACCGATGACGATCTCTTTCATGTGAAAAGAGGTAAACCGTTCACGGTTCACGCTCCTCCTCCTCAAGGCCGAAGATGTCGCGCCACGCCTGCACCTCGTGCTCTTCGCCGGCGTCGTAGGAGCGGCGCATGCGGTGGATGACGGGGTGCGAAATTTTGTTGACGGCCGACATGAGCATCGCCTCGATGGCCTGCTCCTGCTCGGGCGTCAGCTCGCCGAGCCGGTTGCGCTGGCGCTCGAACTCCTCGTGCGCGATGCGGCGCAGCTTCTCCTTCAACGCGCCGACCGTGGGGCCGATGTCGAGCGCGCGAAGCGCTTGCTGAAACTGCATCACCTCCGATTCGACTATCATCTCCGCGCGCTCGGCCTCGCGCTCGCGCTCGCGTATGTTCGAGGCGACGACGGCTTCGAGGTCGTCCACGTCGAAGACGAAGATGTTCCCAAGCTTCGCGACCGCGGGGTCTACGTTGCGCGGGACGCTGATGTCGATGAAGAAGGCGGGGCGGTTCTTTCTCGCCGCGCGCGCACGCTCGACCATCTCGGTCGTGATGATGTACTCGCGCGCGCCGGTCGAGCAGATGATCACGTCGGCATGCGCCAGATGCTCTTCGAGCGCGCTGAACTCGACGGCCTCGCCGCCGAACTGGACGGCCAGCCGCTGCGCCGTCTCATAGGTGCGGTTGATGACGAGCACGCGCGCGGCGCCGGCCGCGGCAAGGTGCTGCGCGGCCAGCTCGGCCATCTCGCCCGCGCCCACGAGCAGCACGGTCGCGCCCTTGAGCGAGCCGAAAATCTTCCGCCCCAGCTCGACGGCCGTGAAGCTGACGGAGACGGCCGAGGCGGCGATGCCGGTCTCTGTGCGCACGCGCTTGGCGACGCGCAGCGCATGATGGACGAGCTTGTGCAGGACGCGCCCCGCCGTGCCCGCTTCGACGGCGAGCGAATAGGCGTGGCGCACCTGACCTAAAACCTGTGGCTCGCCGACGACCATCGAGTCGAGCGACGAGGCGACGCGGAAGAGGTGGCGGACGGCGGCCTCGTCGGCGTGCGTGTAGAGGTGGCCGCTGAAAAGCTCGACGGGGACGGAGCGGTCGTCGCTGAGGAAGTGGCTAAGGCGCCCGACGACATCCTCGCCCTTCTGCCGCGCCGAGGCGGCGAGAATCTCGACGCGGTTGCAGGTGGAGACGATCAGACCCTCACGCACGACCTCGCCGTCCACGAGCGCGCGCAGAGAGACTGCGCACGCCCTGTCGCTGAACGCGAGCCGCTCGCGCACCTCGACGGGTGCGGTCTTGTGGTTGAGTCCGACGAGAACTATCGACATCGGGACTACCTTAAGACGTGGAAGCCGCCGAGCAGGACGGCGCCGACGAAGGTGCAGAGGACGAGAGTGAAGCCGCCGACGCCGAGCCACGCGGCTTTGCGCCCGCGCCACTGGACGCGATAGTGCAAGAGCGTGAGGTAGACGACCCACGTCAGCAGCGCGAAGAACTCGGTCGGGTCGTTGTGGAACATGCGGACGCTGCGCGCGCGCGACCATACGACGCCCGTGATGATGCCGAGCGTCAGCAGCGTGAAGCCGACGCTCGCGGCCGTCGAGGCCACGTCGTCCACGGTCGTCAAGCTCGGCAGGCGGTGGAAGACGGCGCTGAACTTCTTCAGGCGCAGCTCGCGCTCCTGCCACAGGTACATCACGCTCGCCGCGAAGGCGACGAAGAACGACGCGTAGCCGAAGATGAGCATCGTGACGTGGACGGGGAAGAGCCACGAGCCGCTGCCGTCGGTCACGACCCTCGGGTCTCTGGTCGTGTCCGGCGAGACGAGCTGCGAAGCGAGCACGAGCAGCGTGACGACGGGCAGCAGGAAGGCGCCGAGCGCGCGCAGAGGATAGCGGTACGTCACGAGCCCGTAGGCGACGACCAGCGTCCAGCCCAGAAACGAGAGCGCCTCCGTCGTGCTGAAGAGCGGGTAGTGGCCGTCGCGCACCCAGTCGATAATGATGGCGGCGGTGTGCGCGGCGAAGGCGAAGGCGACCGCGTAGAGGGTTATCCGCTCGGCGCCTCGGCGCTTGTTGACGAAGGCCAGAACGGCGTGGACGGCGGCGATGACGTAACCGGCCAGAGCTGCATAGTGAACCGCATAGAAATAAGGTTTCATCACTAAACCGGTGGCGCGTGGGACGCTTGTCGGCCATTGTAATTGAAGGGGAGGGGGGCGGCAAGCTAGTCCCGCTTGAAGACTTTGAAAGCCCGCGCGCTGCGTGAGAAACTAGCCGTCGAAAAGTAATTCCAGTTGAGACTGCTTGGGAGGAGCGCTGGGACGATGCCGACCCGCGAAGAGGCTTGGGAACTGCTCTGCGAGTACACGCAGGGGAAGAGTTTGCGCCAGCATGCTTTGGCCGTCGAGGCGGCGATGCGCGCCGCCGCCGAACGCTACGGCGGCCCCGAAGCGGACGTGGACGAGTGGGGCCTCACGGGGATGCTGCACGACTTCGACTACGAGATGTTCCCGACGATGGAGGAGCACCCCTACAAGGGCGCCAACATCCTCTGCGGGCGCGGCTACCCCGACCGCATCATCCGCGCCATCATGGGGCACGCCACCTACACGGGCGTCCCGCGCGACACGCCGTTGGCGCGCGCGCTCTTTGCGACCGACGAGCTGTGCGGCTTCCTCGTCGCCTGCGCGCTCGTGCGCCCGTCGAAGAGTCTTGATGATCTCGAAGTCTCCTCGGTGAAGAAGAAGCTGAAGGACAAGGCGTTCGCGCGCACCGTCAACCGCGACGACATCCGGCAGGGCGTCGAAGAGCTCGGCGTCGAGCTGGACGAGCACGTCCGCTTCGTCATCGAAGCGCTCAAGCCCGTGCAGGAGAAGATTGGGTTGAAGGGAGCACAGAGCACAGAACGATGAAGTAGGAACGATGAACGATGAACTGAAGGCAAGCTGTATTCAGTTCATCGTTCATCGTTCCTACTTCATCGTTCCTACTTCATCGTTCCAATCCCCGCTTGCCGTTGAGGGCCGCGTTACTTATGCTGAGTCAGAATCCTTCAAGTGTTTTTCGTCGGCGGCGAAGGGAACAGCTCAGGCGCGGGACGCCCTTTGAGAACGGGGCCGAGCGTGAGCGCCGCGAGCGTGA
>JBJMGQ010000036.1:0-6229 GCA_045807845.1 Pyrinomonadaceae bacterium
AAGTAGAGATCGCGGTTGTAGGCCGAGCGCTCCGGGTCTTCGCCGAAGAAGGTGCAGGGGTTCAACTCCGCGCTCCGCGTCACGACGGGGTCGCGCTCGAAGTTGCGGCAGGGCGGGACGGTCAGCCCGGCCAGCCGCGCGTTGCGCGAGTTGACGAGCGCGAAGCCCTCACGCGAGGGGCCGAACTCCGACTCGAAGACGCGCTCGTAACCCTCTTCGACGCCGAAGCCGAGGTAGGTCTGCTTCTGCATCTTCAACTGAATCTGCGACTCGTTCTGGAAGAACTGGCTGCGCCACTTCCAGTCGAAGTTGCCGGTCGAGTTGTTGAAGAAGCGCCAGCTCACGATCTTCGCCTTCGGCTTGTCGTTCGACTGGTAGCGCCAGAAGAAGTCCTGATTGTGCGTGTTGTAGCGGCGGTCGAAGCCCACGTCGGCGCGGAAGAGGCGCGAGCGCCCCGTGCCCGAGTACTCCCAGCCCCAGTTGCGCGCCGCCCAGTTGAGGTCGTAGGAGTAGGCCAGCCCCTTCTCCTTGCGGTCGAAGCTGCCCGCCTCGTCCGGGTAGAAGAAGGGCTGGTGCGAGAGGCTCCCCAAAGCCTGCGCCGAGAAGACGAACTGCTTGTTGAAGCGGTAGCGCACGTCGAAGCCGCCCACCTGATTGTACTTGTCTACGAAGTTGTAGGAGGTGCCGAGGAGGCCGATGTGCCCCTCCTTGCCGATGTCGCGCTTGACGCGCAGCACGCCGATGGTCGCGTTGCGGTCGAGCTTCTTCACGAGCGAGTCGCGCTCGGACTGCACCCCGTCGGTCAGCGGAGTCACGTTGGGATTCAGATTGTTGTTGAGCCTGTTGATTCTCTCCGTGGCCCTCACGGCCGTGAGGTCTGAGGTGCCGCGGATGAAGTCGCGGTCGTCCTCGTCGAGGTTGCCGGGGGCGTTGTCCGAGGCGAAGAGGAGGCCGTAGGTGTTGCGCCCGCGCTTGCCCGTGAACTTGAAGGCGTAGTCGGGGTCAACGATGCTGCGCGTGTGGACGGCCGAGAGCAGCGTCTCGAAAATCTCTTTGCCTTCGAGGAAGAAGGGGCGCTTCTCTTCAAAGAAGATGGGGAAGCGCTGGTTGGCCGTGACGACCGTGGCGTCGGCCTCGACCTGTGCGAAGTCGGGGTTGATCGCCATGTCGAGCGTCATCGTCGGCGAGATGCCGAACTTGGCCGTCAGTCCCGGGTCGAAGCCGACGGGGTTGTTCAGGAACCGACCGCGGTCATCCGGCAGGGGGAGGCCCATCGCTTCCGAAAGCTCGCGGCGCCCCTTCGTCACCGAAGGCACGCGGCTGCCCGCCTCTGAGATGGTTAAGGAAGGAATCAACTCGATGGTGCGCTCGGTCGAAAGACCTTCGAGGCCGGTGACGTGCCCCTCCTGCCCGAGCAGGCTGGAGTTGTCGCGCGAGATGGGCATCCACGTTGACTGCTCGTTGTTGAGCCGCTTGATGGTGCGCAGCAGGTGGAGGCCCCACTTCTTATCCTTGCCCGCCTCGTAGCGCAGAGACTTGAAAGGGATGGCGACCTCGACCGTGTAGCCGTCATCGAGCACGACGCCCTTCGACTCGTGCACGATGTCCACGGAGAAGTCTTCGTTGACGCCCTCGGTGAAGATGGCATCGGCCTGCACGCCGAATGGGTTGAAGATGAGTTCGTAGGCGCGGCGGCCGTCGTTGAAGGTGTCGAGCCAGATGCCGACCCAGTCGTCGTCAAAGACCGCGTCGCGCTTGGCGATGGTGGCGCGCACCTTACCCGGCTCGTCGTAGGCGCGAAAAGCCACGTAGAGGAAGCGCGAGTCGTAGCCGATGCGTACCTCGGTCGCCTGCGACGGCGCGACGAGGTCAACGGGACGAAACTGCACGAAGTCTTTGAAGACGGTGGCCGTCTTCCAAATCTCATCGTCCAACTTGCCGTCGATGACGGGCGCCTTGTCGAAGCGCACGAGCCGGACGGGCTGCATCTTCTCCGGCGTGAGCAGCGCCGCCAGACGCGCGGCCGAAGTGCCCGGGGCCGCAGGCGTGCCGCCGCCCGCTAGTGTCTTAGTCGCGGCCTTCGCTGTGGGCGTCGCGGCCTTGCCGTCGGCGGTCGCGTTCGAAGGGTCTGCCGTCGGAGGAGTCGGCGTAGGAGACGCGGAAGCCTCGCCGCCGCCCGTCGGCTGCTGCCCCGACTGTGTGACGAAGAGGATTTCGAGACGGTTGAAGCTGGCGCGCACGCGCGGCGCAACGCCCTGCGCGAGCGTGAAGGCGATGAGCGCATCGTCGCCGCGCTGCCCGGCCTCGACGCGCGTGAAGCCGCGCGCCGCGAAGCCGCCCGACGCAAGCACCGCCGCGTCGGCCTGCGGGACGAGGACGAAGAACCTGCCGCCCTCCGTGAAAGTCTGATAGCCGTCGAGCGCCCCGTCCGAAGTGATGCGCACGCGCGAGCCCTCGGCCGTCTCACTCGTGCTCAGCGTCATGCGCTTGAGCAGGCGCGCGCCGCCGCCCGCCGCCGTGCGCCCCGAAGCAGGCGCACGCACCGACGCAACCTCCTGCGCCGACACTTCACTTGAAGCGAATGCGGCCGGCATCAACAGAGCGAGGGCGGCGAGTGCGACGGCGCTGAGAAACTTTTTCTTCATGGCACGGCTCCGGATTCGCGGCGTCGTCTCGGCCGCGCGTTCCGTTAACAGGATTTGATTCTGCTGGATTGGACTAACCGGCTCGTGACGGCGCTTGGGGGAAGTCTCAACGACCGCTTTTTACGAGCGCCAAGTTAGACGTAGCTCGCGCGCCGAATGTTTCAACGAAATCATGGAACCAAATCGGCCGAACTTCTTCGTCTTAGACGCGACGCGGGGCGCGCGCGTTAACGGCGCCGGAGGATGATTTGGCCGTCGCCGGTGCGGAGCGTGAGCACCTGTCCGCCGCCGCCGATGCGCCAGCGCCGCACGCGGCTCTCGGCGTCCGTCTCGGCCACGGCCACGCCGTCGTTGTAGACCGACTCGCCGTCCGTCTCGACGGTCGCGTTCGCGCCCTCGGGGAGCGAGAGCGAGATGGTGCCGTCGCCCGTGCGCGCGGCGAGGGTATGGAAGGTGCCGTCGAGCGTGATGCGGCCGTCGCCGGTGCGCGCCTCTGCGTCGCCCTCGAAGTTCTCGACGCGGATGCGACCGTCGCCGGTCTCCGCGCGCAGGCGACCCTTAGCGCCCGTCACGTCGATGGAGCCGTCGCCCGTGCGCAGCTCCAGCTCGCCGCTGACGCCGTCGATGCGGAGCCGCCCGTCGCCCGTCGAGACGAAGAGCGCCGCGTTGCGCGGGACGTAGAGGTCGAACTCGGCCGAGGCGTTCGAAGTGTATGAGACGCGCCCGCCGTTGTCGCTGTAGACGTGCGCGAAGCTCTTGTCGAAGTCGGCGCGGATGTTGACCTCGCTGCCCGCGGCCTGCGCCTTGAGCTTGATGCCCTGCATCTCGCGGTCGTCGGTCGCGCGCTTGACGGCCGTGTACATCACCTCGGGCTTGTCCCACGCGTGGACGTTGACGGCGCCGTCGAAGGTCTCGACGCGGACGCGCGGCGCGCCCGTGACGGCGAAGGTGTTCGACTCGCGCTCGGTGCGGCGCGCGGCGTCGAAGCCGCTCCTCACGCCGTTGTTCAACTCCTCCTTGAGTCGATCCTGGTCAACGTTCTTCATGGCCTTGTCGATCTCGCGACGGGCGCGCTCGGCTTCGCGCAGCGCGTCGCGCTGTATGCGCGCGGCATCACGCTGGCGCTCGCGGTCTTGGTCGGCGCGCTCGCGCGCGGCGTCGCGACGCTCGCGCTCGGCTGCGGTCAGCGTCTCTCGCTTCTCCTGCTCAACCTCGCGGGCGGCCTCGCGCACTTCGCGCGCGGCGTCGCGGGCCGCGTCGCGTGCAGCCTCGCCGGCTTCGCGCGCGGCCTCGGCCAAGTCGTCGTCATCGTCGCCGCGCCCCTTCGTCTCGGAGAGAAGGTTGGTGACGGGGCTCAGCGGTCGGCCGTCTTCGGCGCGGCGGAGCTGGACGGAGCCGTTGACGTTGCTCAGTCGCACGTCGGCGCCGCCCTGCCCGATGCGCCCTTCGAGGTCGCGCCCGACGTACTCGCCCACGCGCACCGGCAGGTTGAAGTCGTTGGTGATGCCGCCGTGGACTGTGCTCGCGCGCAACGTCGCGTTGGCGTCCGAGGGAATCGTGACGACGAGCGGGCCGTTGATGGCCGAGAGGTTGACATCGCCTGCGTCGCTCAAGTGGTCGAGCGACGCTTCGAGCCGCCCGTTGATGGGCGAGAGGTTGATCGGGCCGGAGAGCCCCGCGGCCGTCACGCGGCCGTTGATGGAGGAGGCTTTGACCGGGCCGGCGACGCCCGTGATGGCGAGGTTGCCGTTGATGAGGGTTATCTCGTCGATGCCCGCGCCGCGCGGAACGGTGAGCGTGTACTCGACGCTCGCGGGGTTCTCGTGGCGCTCCCCGTCGCGGTCAGACCAGCGCAGAGAGGACTCAGGGTACTCGGTCTCGATGCGAACGCGATTGCTTGAAGCGTCAACCTTGATCTGCGCCTCGCGCAGACGCTCGGCGGTGTGCGCGCTCTTGACGGCGTCCACCTTCACCTCGGCGCGCTCCCACGTCTGCACCTTCACCGCGCCGTTGATGTTCGACAGGCTGACGCGCCCGCCCGCCGCGAGCGGGTAGGTCTGATGAAACTCCTCGGTCAGCTCCGGCTTCTCCGACCTCTGCGCGACCGACGCATCGGCCGCCGTCAACACCAGCGCCGCCAGCGCGGCCAGACTCAGTAACAGACGCTTCTTCGACATGATGATTCCTCTATCTGAAAGTATGAACGATGAGCGATGAACTGTCAGACAAGGGATTCAGTTCATCGTTCCTACTTCAACGTTTAGCTCGCGCGGCGTATCTGGACGCTGCCGTTGACGGTTTCGAGAATCAGTTGGCGGTCGCCGCCGCCGCCGATGGTGCCCGAGAGGCGACGCCGGCTGAAGGTGCCGCTGACGGTCAAAGGGAAGTCGGACGTAATCTCGCCGTTGAGCGTCTTGGCTTCAACCCGCGCGCTGAGAGAGGCGGGCAGGGTGAGGTCGATGCCGCCGTTGACGGTCTTGAATTCGAGCCCTTCGGGCCAGTTGGCGTTACCGACGACGGCCGTGATTGAGCCGTTGACCGTCTCCGCCCGCGCGAGACCCGTGGTCGAGACGTTGATGTTGCCGTTGACGCTCTTCGCCTCTACGTCGGAGCCGAGGCGGTCGGCCTCGACGTTGCCGTTGACGGTGCGGCCGTGGAAGTTGACGCCCGCAGGGACGCGGATGGTGAAGTTGACGGTCGTGTCGTTGTCGTGCACGTGCGAGCGATTCTGGGAGCCGATCTCGCAAGTGTTCGGCTCGCCGCCCGGGTTCGGGTAGACGGCGCAGATGAGCAAGCCCTCCGCGTGGTGCACGACCTCGATGCGCACCTCGTCGGGGTCGCTGCGGCGCGCGCGCTTGACGGCTACGACCTCGACCTCGCCGCCCGTCGCAGGCTCGGCTGAGACATCGCCGTTGATGCCTCTGATCTCGATGGTGCGCCCCGCGGCCAGCGGCTCGTGCCAACGAAACTCGTTGCCCTGCCGCTGCGGCTCGGTCGCGGGCGCGGCGTGCGTGGTTGCGTGCAGAGACCCGGCACCGGTGTTGAATACTTGCGCGAGCGTGGCGAGCGTCGCGGTGGCCGCGAAGACGACGATGAGACTGAGAGTGCGCTTCATGCTTCCTCCTGAGAGTCAGAGAGTTCAGAGAGTTCGGCCTTCATCCTTTTCCAACGAGGAAACACCACGCCCGCGGCGTTCGTGGCAAAAAAATCGACCGGCGTTCGTCTGAATTTAGAAAAAAAGCCCGACACCGGAGTGCCGGGCTCTCTCCACCCGCGTAACTTCCCTCTAGGCTGACGCGCCGCCCCTACCTCTTTCTCAGGTGCAGAGACCCGCTGAAGGAGCTGAGGTTGACGACGGCGTCGCCGGTGCCGACTGTGCCGTCGAGCCGTGCGGATTCTTGATCCCTGTGTGTCCTGTCCTTGCCCGACTTCTTGACGGGGACGGGAGGGGGGGGCGGCGTCACAGCGCCGTGCGCGGGCGGCATCGGCGGGGTCGGCGGCATCGAGGCCGCGCTGACGGAAGTGCTGGTGCTGGACGTGGCAGAGGCGCCGCTCGTCTTGACGGGGAAGTCCGTGACTATCTC
>JBJMGQ010000037.1:0-5755 GCA_045807845.1 Pyrinomonadaceae bacterium
AGGGGCTCGCAAAATACGAAGCTCTCACGGCGCGCGAGTTCGAAGATTATCTGGACGTGCGGGCCGACTTCTACGGTCAGGAGCGTCGTTGGGAGGACTCGCCCTTCTGGCAACGACGTTACGGGCGCATCACACTTGCGCCGGGCGAAGTGCTTCGCTTATGTGAGAAGGGAGGCGTTGAAGCGTCTCTTGATAGACTCTCCATGCACCTCCCCGCGCAAGACCTCAAGCTGCTCTGTCGTCTCTGCGAAGCCCCGCGCCGTGCGCAGGATGTCATCTCCGACTTCAAAGCCCGCAGCGGCTTTGCCTTCGACCGGCGCATCATCCTCGCCCTTCAATACCTTGTCGAAGAGGGCGTCATCCGGCCCGCGGCGCTCTAAACCTCAAGCGTAGCTCGCCCAGCAGGTCACCAACTGCACGGACGAGCGCTCGACGGCCACGCGGCCGAGCTGCTCCAACTCGCGCGCGTAGATGCGACGCAGCAGGCGCCTCAACACGAATTGCTCCAACCCTCCGCGCAGCCCGCCGGTCGAACTCATCACGGTGCTGAACGTCACATGTGAGTTAGACCCTTCAGGCTCGACGATAAAGGTCGTGATCGGGCCTTCATTGCTCGCATCCGTCTCGACCAGCACGCGGCCCGGTTCGGGCTCGGTGACGAAGGCGCGGAGCACGCGCGTCCGGCCGAGCACGCGCATCTGGAAACGGATGACGGTGCCCTCACCACGCCCGCCCTGCTCGACCTCAAGCCAATCGAAGTATTTGCGCGGCAGAATGTGCGGGTGCCCGTCGCGGTAGTCCGCGATGACGCCGTAGACGACATCGGCCGGCGCGCTCACCTTCGCCGAAGCCTTAACCGTGAATGTCTTTCCCATCAGAACCCTTCCGCCGGGAGAATCGAGCCCGACACTTTAAACGCGAGATTCGTCGCCGCGAAGGATCACGCTTGAGCAGTCGAGAGTTGATAGCTTGCAAGAAGGTGAGTAGAGATGGCTTGAAGTTTCGATTAAATGTGTTCGGCTGTGCAGTGAAAACCCGCTTTCGCGCATCTGAAATGCTGCAAGTCACGTTGGAGCCTGTCCCCCGCAGCTTTCATTAAAGGGCGAGTGTGGGTATAATCCCGCCTCTCTCGGCGAAGTCCTCGAAAGTGTGTAATCGTTCAGGTTGAAGTTCTTCCTCGGAAAAGAAGGGCACTCCTGGCAGTTAACTCGAACAACTAAATAAACGGAGTCCGAATGAAGAGAGCAGCTACCGCCATAGCAGCCGTCTTTTTGTGTGTGCTCGCATGCGCTTCCGTCAGCGCGCAGAGCGTGGTCGTCAACAAATACCAGAACTCGGGCACGACGGCCGACATCGTCGAGCTGCTCGTCATCCAGGACGCGCTGGATATGCGCGGGATGTACCTCAAGGACTTCTCGTCGAACATGGCTAACGACGGGGGCGGGAAGTACCAGTTCTCGAACGACGCTTTGTGGAGCGCCGTCCCGGCCGGCACGCTCATCGTCCTGCGCAACAACAACAGCGCGGCCGACGTAACGGCCGGCAGCGGCGACTTCAACATTGATGTCGGGCTCCAGAACACCACCTACTTCACCAACGCCGGTGGCACGTTCGACATCGCCACGACCGAGATGGTGATGATTAAGACCGCGGCGAGCGGCGCGGCCGGCGTCACGGGCAACATTCACACGCTCGCGGGCGGCACGGCCGGGGCGCAGTTCACCTCGACCACCGGGCCGAAGCTGCGCGCCACGGGCACGTCCGGCACCGGCCAGTTCGTCTACGCCAACAGCAGCACGCAGACCCTCGCCGACTACAACGGCACCGACGCCACCGGCGCCGCAACCGGTCTCACCTTCGGCGCAGGCAACAACCCGAACAACACGGCCTACATCAACTCGCTGCGCGTCACGGGCCCAGCCGCCGAGCCGACCGTGCAGGCGTCGAACCTAACCTTCTCTAACATCGGCGCGACCTCGATGACCGTGAGCTGGACGAACGGCAACGGCTCGGGGCGCCTCGTGCTCGCACGGCAGGGCTCGCCCGTGGATGCGGCGCCCGCGGACGGGACTTCCTACACGGCCAACTCCGCGTACGGCTCCGGCTCGGAGATATTGCCCCCGGCCGCGCCCACGACCTCTTCGCGCCCCGTCACGACAACAGCGAGGCCGACCACGACGCAGACGACCACGAGAGCCACGACCTTCTCGAAGCTGTCGAGCGTCTCCACGTCGAGCGCTTCAAACACGACGACAAGCACGAACGACACGACCAACGTCATCGGTGCGCCGACAGTGTCGGCCGTCGGCGGCAACTTCGTCGTCTTCGCCGGCACGGGCAACTCGGTCACGGTCACGAACCTTCAGCCGAGCACGACCTACTACTTCGCCGTCTTCGAGTACAACGGCTCGAACGCAGGCATCAACTATCTGACGACGAACCCGCCGACGGGCGGCCAGATAACTGCTGTCGGCTACCAGATCAGCGGTGTGGTTCGCAGTCAGGGCGGCTCGGGGCTCTCGAACGTCACGGTCACGCTCGCCTCCGGCGACACGCCGCTCGCGAACGCGGTGACTGACTCGGAGGGCAACTACTCTTTCCCGAACGTCACGGCGGGCGGCGACTACACCGTCACGCCCTCTTCGCCGAGCTTCACCTTCTCGCCGCCTTCGACCTCGTTCAGCTCGCTCTCGGGCAATCAGACCGCAGACTTCACAGGCATCCCGCGCATCATCATCAGCGAGTTCCGCTTCCACGGCACAGACCCCGACGGCGCTGGCGCGCAGACCGCCTCCGCGAACGAATTCGTCGAGCTGTACAATCAGACCGACGAGAACGTGACGGTGACGGGCTGGACGCTGCGTGCCTCGACGGGGACGACGCTCCTGACGTTCCCCGCGGTCATCATCCCCGCGCGCAGCCACTACCTCGTCGGCGGGACGAGCTACGGGCTCGCGGCCTACGCGGCTGCCAACTCGACGCTCGCCGCGGACATCCCTGACGGCGCGGGCGTGGCGCTCTTCAACAACGGCTCGACCTTCGACGCGAGCACGCGCCTCGATGCGGTCGGCTTCTCCGGCGTGGCCGATGCCGTCTACCGCGAGGGCGCGGGCATGTCGCCTGCGGGCGGCGTGACGACGGACGGCGAGGTTACCTTCCTGCGCCGCTGGTCGAACGGCGTGCCCGTTGACACCGACGACAACGACGCCAACTTCATCTTCCTCTCGACCGACGGCGGAGTCTACAACGCACGCCAGTCGGGACTCGGCGCGCCGGGGCCTGAGAACACTTCGAGCCCCATCCAGCGCAACTCGCAGGTTGGGCTCACGCTGCTCGACCCGGCCGTCTCCTCGACGCAGTCGCCGAACCGCACACGCGACTTTACCGCCGACCTCGCGAACAACTCCGCCTTCGGCACGATGTCAATCCGCCGAACGCTGACGAATCTCACGGGCTCGAACATCACGCGCCTGCGCTTCCGCCTTGCCGACGTGACGACCTATCCCGCGAGCGGCTCTTACGCCGACCTGCGCGCGCGCACTTCGGGCTCGGTCGTCGTCACCGTCACCGGCGGCGCGAACAAGACCGTGCAGGGCACGACGCTGGAGGAGCCGCCCGCGCAGCCCAACGGCGGCGGCAACAACGCGACGCTCGCCGCGGGCACCGTCACGCTCGCACAGCCGCTCGCGAACGGCCAGAGCGTTGACCTGCAATTCCTCGTCGGCGTCATGACGACCGGCACGTACCGCTTCTTCCTCAACGTCGAGGCCGTCACTCAGGCGACCGCCTCTGCGAACGAGCATCTGACGATGGGCAATCCCTCGAACGCCGTGACGGATGTGAACCAGCCGGCGAACTACCTGATGGAGAAGCCGCAGTACGCGCTCGCCTACAACCGCGACCGCGGCGGCCCCATCTGGACGAGCTGGCACCTCGACTCGACTTGGACTACGGGTTCAGGGACGCGGCAGGACGACTTCCGTGCGGACACGACGCTGCCCGCCGGTTGGTATCAAGTGCAGGGCACTGACTTCTCCGGCTCGGGCTTCGACCGCGGCCACATGTGCCCCTCGGCCGACCGCCTGCGGACGAACGCGGACAACTCGGCCACGTTCCTGATGACGAACATGGTTCCGCAGTCCCCCGACAACAATCAGGGCCCGTGGGCCAACATGGAGAACTACCTGCGCACGCTCGTCGGCGCGGGCAACGAGCTGTACATCATCTCGGGCGGCTCGGGTCAGGGCGGGACGGGCTCGAACGGGGGGACGACGAACACTGTCGCTTCGGGTCACGTCGTGGTGCCTTCGCAGACGTGGAAGGTCGTCATCGTCATTCCGGTGGGCACGGACGACGTGAACCGCGTGACGACTTCGACGCGCACCATCGCCGTCATCATGCCCAACACGCAGGGCATCCGCACGGTTGACTGGAAGACGTACCGCGTGAGCGTCGATCAGGTCGAGGCGCTGACCGGCTTCGACTTCTTCTCCAACGTGCCGGTAGCCACACAGGCCGCCATTGAGTCGGTCGTGGACAACCAGTAAAACCCTCGGCCTGCGGGCTGAGCAGGATTCGTTAACCACAGAGGCACAGCTAAATGCATTTAGCTGTGCCTCTGTGTCTCTGTGGTTAAGTTGCTTTACAATATTTACAACATGACAACTGACGAACAAATTATCGAAGAGTTACAGCAAGCGACACGCGGCCTGACTTTCATGAGCGAGTCGGATTATCCGTTTGAAGTTTTTAAGTGGGACGCCGCGGAGCCGACGCACGAGTTCCTGCGCGGGTTGACGAATGAGGCTTCGGACACTCCGGTCGAAGAGACGACCGCGGCTAACTTTTTCCGAGTCGCGGCGTCGGAGGCGGAGTGGAAGAACGCGGAACAGTTGGACGCGGCGCGCAAATTCAAGTCTCTGCTCAACCTGCTCGAACAGAATCTCAAAGACCTCAAGGTCTTCCGCGTCGGCACCATCAACATCCCCGTTTATATCACCGGCCGCGGCGCCTCGGGCAACTGGCTCGGCGTCTCGACCCGCGTCGTCGAGACTTAACCTCCGCCGTTCGCGGGCGTGTCGCGTGGCAGCTCGATGGTGAAGGTCGTCCCTTCGTTCAGAGTCGAACGGACGCTCACCTCGCCGCCGTGCGCGCGCACGAGGTGCTTGACGATGGCGAGCCCGAGCCCCGTCCCTCCCATGTCGCGCGAGCGCGCACGGTCAACGCGGTAGAAGCGCTCGAAGATGCGCGGCAGGTGCTCCGCGGGGATGCCCTCTCCCGTATCCTCGACGATGACGAGGTCGCGCGCTCCGCGCTCGTGTCTGACCCGCACCGCCGCACCCTTCCGGCTGAACTTGATCGCGTTCTCCACGAGGTTCAGGAGCATCTGTTCGAGCCGCCGCGCATCGGCGCGGACGGTCGCGTCGGTCGCAACTTCGTTGACGAGCGAGACGCCGCAGCCTTCGGCCTTCGACGCCAGCGCGTTGAATGTCTCGCGGACGAGCGGATGCAGCCTCGCCTCGCGTACGTCCAAACTTAAAGCCCCCGACTCGATGGCCGACAGCTCCATGATGTCTTCGATGAGCGAGCGCATGCGGCCGGCGTTACGGCCGATGACCTGGACGAAGCGGTGCGCGTCCTGTTCATCTTCGAGCGCGCCGTCCTGTAGCGTCTCGGCGGAGGTGATGATGGAGGTGAGCGGCGTGCGCAGCTCGTGCGAGACGTTTGAGAGGAACTCCTGTCGCACGCGCTCAAG
>JBJMGQ010000038.1:0-10392 GCA_045807845.1 Pyrinomonadaceae bacterium
GGCGCTCAGCGAAGATGAGCGCGTTCAGTTCGTCGAGGAGGATCAGGTCTACACCGCCGACACGACGCAGACGGGCGCGACGTGGGGGCTCGACCGCATCGACCAGCGCGACCGTCCCTTGAACGGCACCTACGTCTACAACTGGACGGGCTCGGGCGTCCGTGCCTACATCATCGACACCGGCATCCGCACCACGCACACGCAGTTCGGCGGACGCGCCGCGGTCTCGGCCGACTTCGTCGGCGACGGCCGCAACGGGCAGGACTGCAACGGCCACGGCACGCACGTCGCGGGCACCGTCGGCGGCTCGACCTACGGCGTCGCCAAGAGCGTCAGCTTGCGCGCCGTGCGCGTGCTCAACTGTCAGGGGTCGGGCACGACCTCGGGCGTCATCTCGGGTGTCAACTGGGTGGCCGCGAACCGAGTGCTTCCGGCGGTCGCCAACATGAGCCTCGGCGGCGGCGCCTCTTCGGCTCTCGACACGGCCGTCAACAACGCCATCAACTCGGGCGTCACCTTCGCCATCGCGGCCGGCAACAGCAACGCCGACGCCTGCGGCTCGTCGCCCGCGCGCGTCGCGGCGGCCATCACCGTCGGCTCGACCACTTCGACCGACGCGCGCTCGTCCTTCTCGAACTTCGGCACGTGCGTGGACATCTTCGCGCCGGGCTCTTCGATCACTTCGGCGTGGGCCACGTCCGACACGGCGACGAACACCATCTCGGGCACGTCGATGGCGACGCCGCACGTCGCGGGCGTCGCGGCGCTCTACCTGCAAGGGCACACGACGGCTTCGGCCGCGACCGTGCGCAACGCCATCGTCAACGGCGCGACGACGAACCGCCTAACTGGGATAGGCACGGGCTCGCCCAACCGCTTGCTCTACTCGCTCTTCTTCTGAGCCTCGCACGCTAGGAGTTAATCCCTGCGGGCGGCACTCTCCCCACCGCCCACGAGGGAAGCCGGCGCGGACGCTTCGACGTTCGCGCCGGCTTTTTTTGCGCGCGGCGGCGCGTGGCGTAGAATGTAGACGGATGGCAGATGGCAGATGGCAGTAAGCGCCGCGTTAAGGTAGTTGAAAGATTAAATCAGAGTTTCGACAGCAGCACTCTTAACTGCCTACTGCCTACTGCCATCTGCCTTCTGTTCCTACCGTGGAGGTGAACCAGATGTCATCACAGACAGAGGGGCGGGCGCTCATCGTCGTGGACGTGCAGAACGACTTCTGCCCCGGCGGCGCGCTCGCCGTCGAGCATGGCGATGAGGTAGTCGAGCCGCTCAACCGTCTTATCGAAGAGTTCCTCGCACAGGATCAACCCGTCTACAAGAGTCGCGATTGGCACCCGCCGGGGACGAATCACTTCGCCGCCCACGGCGGGACTTGGCCCGTCCACTGCGTACAGGGCACGCGCGGCGCGGAGTTCTACCCCGGCCTTGCCGACGACCCGCGCATCGTCGTCATCTCCAAAGAGAGGATGGACGCGGACGAGTATTCGGCTTTCGACGGCACGGGGCTCGCCGAAAGTCTCCGCCGCCGCGGCGTGCGCGAGGTCTGGGTCGGCGGCCTCGCCACCGACTACTGCGTGAAGCACACCGTGCTGGACGCGCTCCGCGAGGGCTTCCGCGTCAAGGCCGTTCTGGGCGCCATGCGCCCCGTCGAGGTCAAACCCGGCGATGGCGCCCGCGCCGTCGAGGAGATGCGCGGCGCGGGCGCCGAGTTCGTCTGACCGCCGCCGCAGACCCGCCCGCCTCCGGCCGCACGACAGCTCGTCGCCCGCCGTCGCGACCTTACGCGACGCTCACCTTCCGCCAGAGGAAAATAATGAGAGAGACACAACCTTACAAGTTCGACCGTCATGAACCGCTCGAAGACTTTACGCAGTACATAGAAACGCTGAATGACTCGCACAACTTTCTCCCGCTCCCCGAAGTCGAGAAACCGGTCAAGGCACACCTGCTCGCGCACCTCCACAAATTACACACCGACTTGGAGTCGGGTGTGGCGAAGCTTGAGTCCTACAGCTCCTTTCTTGCGCCCCGCTTGGTCAAAGCCAGCCGCGACGGATCGCTCGTTCCTTTCCTCGGCGCCGGAATCTCCCTCGCCGCGGGGATTCCGACTTGGGGCTCTCTGCTCGACACGCTCGGGCTCGCGAGCGATTACACCACTGACCCGCATGTCGAGCACGACGCGCTGACACAGGCCGAGCTGATCGCGCACGAGCTGGGCACGGACGTGCTCCAGCAGAAGTTGCGGGCGCAGATGGGCATCGCCACCGACCCCGCGCTTGCCCACTATCTGCTCGCGGCCCTCTGCCTGCCCGTCTACATTACGACCAACTACGACGGGCTCTTCGAGCTGGCGTGGGAGAGGATGTGGAAGGATAAGGCTTACAGAAAACTCATCGTCATCAAGAATGATGTGGACGTTACCGAGTACGGGCTCGGCGAGTGCGATTCGTTCCCGACGCGCGGGCGGAGTCTCCTGATCAAGCTCCATGGCGACAGCACGAGTAACACCGAGCACATGATCCTGACCCGGAGCGACTACCGCCGCCACTACCGCAGCAACGCGGACTTCTTCGATGTCGTGAAGCGTGTGATGAGGTCTGGCTGCGTCCTCTTTCTGGGCTTCGGCCACCGCGACCCGGAGATCCTGCGGCTGGTCGAGGACATCGTCTATGCGTACGAGGACGTGTCCCGGCTTGGGCGCGAGGAGACGTTGGAACGTTCGGAGCCGGTGAAGGCGCCGAACCTCTACAGCGTCCAGTTCGACATGAGACAGCGGACGGCCGAGGCGTTCGCCGCGCGCGGGATCGTGGCGCTGCGCCCACCGGCCGTCGTCACGGGGCTCTCGCCCAACCAACTGCGCTCGGCCTCGCTGGCCGTCGAGCTGGGCGAGCTGATGGCGGCTGTGGATCACGACGAGCACAACGCCATCGACCTCAACGAGCGCCTGCGCATGTGCGTGGACGCGCTCACCGGTGACCTCAAGGCGGCGATGGATAAGCTGAAGGCACGTAAGGACAGGGCTGCCGCGCTGCTGAAGGAGGGCGACGAGGACGGGCTCAGGGGGCTGCTCGGCGAGATGCTCGGCGAGCTTGGCCCGACGGGGCTGGCCGGGCAGGGCGCGTACGTAACCTATGGGAACGGGAACGTCGCCGCCATGGCCGTCCCCGAAGGACTCAACGCTGACGCGCGCAATAAGAACAGGAACGACCCCCGCAAGCCGATCAATTTCGGGGAACGCCCGTACTTCCGCCAAGCCAAGACCTTCAGGAGCGCATTCGTCTCGGACGTTCACCCATCGGTCTACAACGGCCACTCGACCATCTTCCTCTGCATGCCCCTCGGCGAAGAGAAGGACTGGACGGGACTGATGTTCGTCGCCGCGCAGCCCGGCGCGTGGAAGCTCCCGCTCGCACTGAGGCACAAATGCCTGCGCGACGGGGTTGAGTTCATGCTCGTCGATTCCAACGGCATCGTCATCGTGCCGCTCACCAAGGAGCTGCGGCCGACCCCGGCCCCATCGCCGACGCTGCCCGAGGGCGAGAGCCCGAAGTCCAACCTCGGCTTCCCATACAAGCGCATACAGGAGATGTCACGGCGCGACCGCCATATCCTTCACGTGGTACAGCAGGTTGTGCCCGTCGGCTGGGACGACGACGTGCACGACGTGGCGCCCGACCTGCGCCTCTACTCGATGGTCGCCGACGTGCGCGGCACGCGCTGGAAGATCGCACTGTCGCGCCCCGTCCCGTCCACGCTCGCCAAGAATGCGTAGGGGGACGGCGGCACACCGCCGGCCACACGACATATGCTCAACATTGATCGTTATCACGCCACGATGGGCGACGCCTCTTATAAGGAGGCGACGCGTCTGCACGAGAGGCTTTTGAGCGACACGGAGGCGACCTTCTATGTGACGCAGCGGAAGCTCCCTTACGCGCCGTGCCTCGGGCACGAACGCCTCCTGCGCTCTCTGCTGGATTTGAGGATCGACCGGCCGCGGATGCGAACGCTCGAACAGGATCGAGGCGGCCTGCACCTGTTCGCGCAGGCCGTCGAGGACATCACTTCAGCCGGCACCGTGCGCGCCGTGCGCCCCGGCACGCTGATGTTCGCCGGCCAACCCTTCGCAGACATCACGGGCGCGTTCGGCCTCGCGCAGGCGCAGGAGATAAAGTTCGAGCACGCCTTCGACCTTCCGATGACGACCGCCTCCATCGCCATGCAGCTTCGCATGGCCGCGGGCGACCGCTGGCTCTCCGACTTCAGCCTGCGTCGCAACGGAGACATCGAGCGCGCCGTGGACGTGGCGACCTACGCCTTCATCGGCGGCTTCAACGACACCTCGAACATGGAGGCCGCGCACCGGCTCGAAATCCCGGCGGTCGGCACAGAGGCGCACTACTGGCAGCAGTCCTACGTCGAGTTCATGGACGAGCCCGAGATTGACCCGCGCACGGGCCGCCCCAAGCACTTCGAGCAGGTTGCCTTCGAGCGCTGGCTCGACGCCAACCCGCAGGGCACGACGCTGCTGCTCGACACCATCGACGTGCACATGGGCGCGGTGCATGCCGCAATGGCCTCGACCTCGACGCCTGAGCGGCGGCGCGCCTTCAAGGGCTTTCGCGTTGACTCGGGCGACCTCGCACGGCTCGGCAGGTGGTGTCTCGAATTCTTCGAGGCGAACGGGCTCCGTGACCTGATGCCTGTACTCACGGGCGACCTCGACGTGGAGGGCGTGCGCCGCATCGTCGCGGAGTTCCCCGCCGCCGCGGGCTTCGGCATCGGCACCAAGCTCTCGGGCGAAGTCCGGCGCGTCGCGGGCGTCATCTTCAAGGAGTGCGTCATCGACGGCCGCCCCACGCTCAAGGCTTCGAACACGCCCGAGAAGTCAACGCTGCCCGGCCGCCTGCAAGTCTTTCGCGGCTCGGACGCCGACGGCCGCTACGTCGCCGACGTGACGGGGCTCGACGAAGAGGAGGTTTCGATACCCGGCGCCGCGCGCGTCGAGCGCCTGCTGCAACCCTTCTGGGAGGGCGGCCGACACGAGCCCATCCCCTCCATCCTCAAGCAGAAGTCCTTCCTCGAAGACCAGCTCCGGCGCTTCCCCAACCTCGACGCATACCCGCACACCTTAAGCGACAAGTTAAGACGCTTGCGCGACGAGCTGACCGCGCGCATGCGCTCGGACGAGTCGGGCTGGCGCGACGTTCTGGCGTTGCCCGAATCGCTGGCGGCCGAACTCGCCGCCGCGGAGGGGCGCGCATGAAACGTCTGCGCTGCACGGCGTATGCGCGTCGTTGCCTGTGGGGTGCGGGGCACTTTCGATGCGGCGTGCGCGCTCCCATGTTGAATCATGGTGCGACGGTCAGGTGCGAGACGTTATGGAGATTGCCTGACGCCAACACGTCGCGCACGACATGCGGTCTGAGGTCGTAGTCTTGAAGTCGGGCCAGCGGCAGCCAATGTTGCGAGAGATGAGCCTCCCTGCTTTCGACGTTCCGGCGGTCGAGTGTCACTTCGAGGTAGTGTTCTAAACCTTGAAAGGTGTCGCCGTTGACCTTGAAGCGGTTTTCGACTACGAACAGATATCGCCAAGCTACAACTCTGGCCGTCGTCTCTTCCTCGAACTCACGGCGAATACGCATCTCGAACGTGTCGCCTACCTCATATTCGCCCCCGATGAAGCCGTAGCACGAGGTCGGTTCATCCGCCGGGCGCTGGACAAGCACTTGGCTGTTAGCAACGACGATAGCCGCCACGCGAACACGCACAATGTTCCGGCCGGCGACGGCTTGGAAGAGCTCGGTTTGTCGGCTCATGCGCTCACCGTGCGACGGGCCTTTCCATGTTCGGATGATTGGACTACCGTTGCTGGCCCCGTCGCAGGCTCCACAGTTCGCGCGCCGAGAGGATGAAGGAGAAGAGCCCGGTCACGCCGAGCGCGATCAGCATCCAGATGAAGCGGAAGCCTCCGCTGGAATGGGCGATGCCGCTGGCGACGCCGACACCCCTTCCCTTCATGTGGAGGATGGGGACGCCGAACGAAAGGAGCGACCCGATGAGGATGATGATGTATCCTGATCGCCGTTCGGCGAGCACCAGCGCTCCGTACAGCCAGACGACCATGATGAGACTCCCCCCAACCAAGTTGTTGACCCCTCCCGGCTCCATCCCGCGGACGATGTCGTCCGCCAGGTGAAACGAGAACAAGAGTACAGAGAGCAGAGATGCAATGGTCAACATAGAGCTGTGTTTCATTTGATAGACTCCTTATTAGACTTGTGTGCGCCTCACAGCGAGGCACTCGATCGGTGGGCAGTATTCGTTTGGAGGGGATAAAGCATTTGTCTGATTGGCATTTTCCTTTTCTCTGTTTGGCAGCGTCCTCGGTAGGAAGACCAGCCCATTACGGCGCCATTCGGCTGGTGAGATCGCGTAACGCCTCTAGATGCTCATCGTCAAGTTGAATCTTCTGCTCCCCGACACTTAACAGCACCCTCTTCCCGGTCGCGATCTTCAACATCCCCTCATACGTCAGCGGGATGTATAATTCCTCTAAAAAAACTTCCCTCCCGTAGTTAACCGGGGACGAAGGAACCATATAATGCTTCGCGCTGACGAGCCTCATGCCGCCTATCTCAACGCGCTCGCCGTCCACTGTAGCTGACAGCGCCCGCTGCGGCTCTTTGTCAAACTTCCAGCCGTGACTCCCGTCAGAGAGGAGGTGGAATTCAATGGTCGCGGGGCGACCGGACGACGCTCGTCCCTTATAAGTGAAGCCGCACATTATCGAAAAACGTTGCGGGTAGACATTTGTGTCCGTGGCGTCGGGCGGTATCGCATAGGGGTTAAGCACGACCGTCGTCTTGTCCGTTGAGGGGTCATATCTCGAATCAATCTTGCCATGGTGTTTGAACTTGCGCTTAGCAATACCGGCAGGCTTGCCCTCCTGCGCGAGTGAAGCTGCGGCATAAAAGCACGCCAGCGTGAAAAGCAGTGTGGCTTTGATCATGTGCCTCATAAGAACTCCTCGTCAGCCGCCGGCCGCTCCTGCCGCAACCGTTCAACGTATGTTTCGAGTGAGGTCGTCTGCATATAACGGCCGTCTGCCCATTCCGCAAATCAACGAGCCCGCAAATAATATCATCGCCCCCTGTAAAAATATTCGCCCTCCCGGGGCGCCTGCCGTTTGCGCGGCATTGGTGTATAATTCGGGTGTCCAACGTACAAAATCCAGTCAAGAACTTGGGAGCCAGACGCCATGAGATTCATGTTTTTGGCCGCGGCGGTGCTCGCCCTGCCCCTGCTCGGGATGGCACAGCAGGCGCACAGTAGCAGCAGCGGCGGCAGTAAGCTCTTCACCTACCCGTACACCATCGACGACTTGCCCAACGGGCTGCGGCTCGTCACCGTGCCGACCGACTATCCGAACCTCGTCTCGCTCTACGTCGTCGTCGCCGTGGGCTCGCGCAACGAGGTCGAGGCCGGCAAGAGCGGCTTCGCGCACTTCTTCGAGCACATGATGTTCCGCGGCAGCGAGAACTACACGCCCGAACAGCGCGAGGAGATTTTCAAGCGCGCCGGGGCCGACACCAACGCCTACACGACCGACGACCGCACGGTCTACCACGCGACCTTCGCAAAGGAAGACCTCGAAGAGATCATGAAGGTGGAGGCCGACCGCTTCCAGCACTTGAAGTACACGCCCGAGCAGTTCAAGACCGAGTCGAAGGCCGTCAAGGGCGAGTACGACAAGAACAGCGCCAGCCCCTTCTCGAAGATGCACGAGGTCTTGCGCGAGACCGCCTTCCACACGCACACCTACGCGCACACGACGATGGGCTACCTCAAAGACATCGACGACATGCCCAACCAGTACGAGTACTCCAAGCAGTTCTTCCAGCGCTTCTACCGGCCCGAGTACGCGACGGTCGTCATCGTCGGGGACATCACGCAGGCGCGCGCGCTCGACCTGACGAAGAGGTACTGGGGCACTTGGCAGCGCGGCAGCTACAAGGCCGACATCCCCAGCGAGCCCGCGCAGAAGGAGTCGCGCACGGCGCACATCCCTTGGGACGCGCCGACGCTCCCGCACATGGCCATCGCCTTCCACGCGCCGAAGTACTCCGACTCCTCGAAGGACTTGGCCGCGCTCGACCTCTTCCAGTCGATTGCCTTCGGCGAGAACTCCGACCTCTACCAGCAGCTCGTGCTCAAGGAGCAGAAGGTTGACGTGCTCGAAGCCGACTTCGACCACAAGGCCGACCCCGAGCTGTTCACCGTCTACGTTCGTGTCAAAGACCCGGCGCAGGTGGGCTACGTCCGCGACCAGATTATCAAGACGTTCGAGCGTTACAAGACGGAGCTTATCGACCCGGCCAAGCTCGACGCCACGCGTTCACGCGCGCGCTACAGCTTCGCGATGGGGATGAACAGCAACGACAACATTGCGGGAGCGCTGGCGCCCTACATCGCGCTTGAGCGTACGCCCGAGACGCTCAACCGCCTCTTCGATACCTACCAGACCGTCACGGCCGCAGACATTCGCGACGCGGTGAAGAAGTACTTCCGCGAAGAGAGCCGGACAATCGTGACGCTCGCCACCAAGGGGCAGAACATCGCGGCCGTCGGCCGCACAGGCGAGGAGGGACAGGACTGATGCGACGCACATTCAGCACCCTTCTCATCGCCCTCTTCATCTCAGCGCCGCTCCCGGCCTTTGCACAGAGGCGCGGACGCACGGCTCCGAAACAGATGATGTCAAGCAGCACACAGCCGACCAGCTCCGCCAACGCGGCGGCCCCGATTGCTTCTGTCTTAGAACCTTCGCAGTCGCCGCTCGTCTCCTTCCGCCTGCTCTTCATGACGGGCGCGGCCTCAGACCCCGCGGGCAAAGAGGGCGTGGCCGCGCTCACCGCCGCGATGCTCTCCGAGGGCGGCTCGCGCACGCGTGCCTACGAGCAGATCACCGAGGCGTTCTACCCGATGGCCGCCGGCTTCGGCTCGCAGGTGGATAAGGAGATGACGGTCTTCGCGGGCACGACGCACGTCGATAACCTTGAGAAGTACTACTCGATTATCCGCGACATGCTCCTCGACCCGGGCTTTCGCGAAGACGACTTCGCGCGCCTGAAAGAGGACGCGATCAACTATCTGAAGACCTCTCTGCGGCAGGGCAACGACGAGGAGCTGGGCAAGGAGTACCTCTACCAGATTCTCTACGCCGGCCACCCGTACGGGCACAACAACACGGGCACCATCTCGTCGCTCGAACGTCTGACGCTCGACGACGTGCGCGCCTTCTACAAACAGAACTACACGCAGGGCAACCTCGTCATCGGGCTCGCGGGCGGCTATCCTTCGGACTTCGCCGCGAAGGTTGCGGCCGACTTCGCGAAACTTCCCGCGGGCGGCGGCGCGTCGAAGAAGTACGCGCAGCCGAAGGTCGCGCCCGGCATGCACATCGAGATCATCCAGCGCGAGACGCGCGCGACGGCTATCTCGATGGGCTTCCCGATCCCCGTCAACCGCTCGCACAAGGACTGGCCGGCGCTCGCGCTCGTCGCTTCATATCTCGGCCAGCACCGCTCGTCGGTCAGTCACCTCTATCAACGTCTGCGCGAAGCGCGCGGCCTGAACTACGGCGACTATGCCTACGTCGAATACTTCCCGCGCGGCATGTTCCAGTTCGCACCCGACCCGAACCTCGGCCGCTCGACGCAGATTTTCCAAATCTGGATTCGACCCGTCGAGCCGCAGAACTCGATGTTCGTGCTGCGCGGCGCGCTCTACGAGTACGACAAGCTGGTGCGCGAGGGGATGAAGCAAGAGGACTTCGAGGCCATCCGCGCTTTCCTCATCAAGTACGCGAACGTCCTGACCTCGACGCAGGGCGAGCGTCTGGGCTACGCGCTCGACAGCCGCTACTACGGCACGCCCGAGTACACGGCCTTCATGCGCGAGAGCCTCTCGAAGCTGACGCTGGCGGACGTGAACCGCGCCATCAAGCAGTACCTCGCCACCGACCGCATGCGTGTCGTCATCATCACAAAGGACGCCGAAGGCTTGCGCGACGCGCTCGTCAAGGGCACGCCCTCGCCCATCACCTACAACTCGCCGAAGCCCGCAGACATTCTGGCCGAGGACAAGATCATCGAGAAGTACAACGTCCCTGTCCGCCCCGATCAGGTCGTCATCGTGCCGGTGGATAAGGTGTTTCAGTAGGCAGTAGGCAGTAGGCAGTTAAAAGGCAAGAAGCCTTTCTTGATGCAAGTGCTTTGAAGAATCGTGGGCGGCGGGTCTTGAATCCCGCCGCCCACGATTCTTCAGAGATGTCTTTTGCCTTGACTGCTTACTGCCTACTGCCCACTCTCCACTGCTCAC
>JBJMGQ010000039.1:0-22030 GCA_045807845.1 Pyrinomonadaceae bacterium
CATCACGAGATGATGGACGGCAAGGGCTACCCGCAGGGACTCAAAGGCGACGAGATACCGATGCAGGCGCGCATCGTCTCGGTGGCCGACACCTTCGACGCGATGACGACCGACCGTCCTTACCAGAAGGGGATGAGCCTCGAAGACGCGCTTGTGCGCATCAAGACTTTCGTCGGCACGCGCTACGACGCGAAGATCGTGGACGCGCTGGTGGCGGCCTGCGAGTCGGGGCAGATCACCCCGGGGCGCGTGCGTCTCTCGCAGCGCGCGAAAGACCTCGCGGCGGGAAAGAGTCTCGTTCCCGCGCTCAACGCGCGCCCCGTCCCTGCGCGCGAACAGGCACCCGCCGCTTGAACTTCGGAGAAGTATCTCGAAGACCGAGAGACTGAGCGTAACATGACGATGAGAGACCTCTTGAAGAACATAGCCGCCGTCTTCGTTCTCCTGTTCACACTGAGCCCGGCCGCGCCGGCGCAGAGTTTGCGCGCGCGGGCGGCGAGTGGCGCGAAGGTGAAGGAGCCGGTTGACGAGGTCGAGCAGTTGCTTGACCGTTACATGCTGGCGCAGGGCGGCGTTGCGCTCTTCAAAGTCAAGACGCGCACCGTGCGCGGGCGCATCGAGATGTCCGACTCGCCGCTGACGGGCACGTTCGAGATGTACTCGAAGGCGCCGGCCAAGGTCATGATGGTCGCCAACACGCCGCTCGGGCAGATCATAGAGGTCTCAAACGGGGGGCAGAGGTGGATGCAGACGCCGTGGGGCGAGATGAAGACCGCGTCGGGGGCCGGCGAAGAGATGCTGGCGCGCGCGGCCTCCGGCAAGGGCGGCTTCAGGTGGCGGAACGCCTTCTCTGCGGCGAGTCTGAAGGGCACGGCCGTCATCGACGGCCGCAAGATGATCGTGCTCGACGCTACCATCAGCGGGCGCGCGCGCATGCTCTGGTACTTCGACGCCGAGACGTTCCTGCTGCGCAAGCTTGAGTTCCCGGCGCAAGCCGGCGCGCAGGAGACGGAGCGACTGTGTGCGGTCTACTACGACAGTTACGCGACCGTTGACGGCGTGAAGGTGGCGGCGCTCTTCCGGCAGGTCTATACAAATTTCACGCTCACCTTCCGCGTCACCGATGTCAAACACGACGTGCTCATCGAAGACGCGCTGTTCGAGACGCCGAACGGGAAGTGAACTCCCCGCCGGAGTAAAAAAGCGGGGCGCGAAATCGGCAGGATTGTGTGGGCTGCCGCGGGGTGCTTTTGTCGCCCCGCGGCAGTTACGTTTATAATCAAACTTTTCGGAACAGCGAAAATTTATCAGCTAAGGTTATCATCCGACACATGGCATTCTGGAGACGCAAGAAAGAAGACCGTTACATCACGCTCGGCCTCAACCAACTCACGGCCGAGACCGTGCCCGAAGCCGCGCCCGAGGAGCCGGCCGCAGAGGCACGGCTCGAACCGCCCGCGGGCGTTGACGGCTCGACGCAGGCGCGTGAGCCCATCGCCGTGCCTCCCGCCGTCGAGCCCGTGCCGACCGGCGCCCAGCCCGCGCCACAACCCGCGGCCGAGTCCGGCCTGACCGGCGCCCGCAAGGCGGAAGTCATCGAGACGCCGAGACCCGAGCCAACTCAAGCGAGACCGACGCAGGCACCGAAGACCGCGCCCGTGCGCACGTCCTCCGCGTTCTCCTCTTCATCAATCCTCGGGCTCAACCGCACGGACGAGGAGTTACAGGCCGAGATCGAGGCGCTTGAGCAGACCTACGCCGCGCGCTTCACGCGCGCCATCGCCGCCACGCGCGAATCGCTCTCGGAGAGGATCGACGCGGTCTTCGAGAACCGCAAGCAGATTGACGCCGAACTGCTCGACGAATTGGAAGAGGCGCTCATCGCCGCCGACCTCGGCGTCACGACGACGCTCGAAATTCTCGACAAGGTGCGGCGCGGCATCTCGCGCAAAGAGATCGGCGACATCGAAGCGCTCAAGCTCGCACTCAAGACGCAGCTCCTCGACATCCTCCGCGACGCCGAGCGCAAGGGCGTCGCCACGGAGGAGAGCGTGGACGACTCCGTCACGCCCTACGTCATCATGGTTGTCGGCGTCAACGGCGTCGGCAAGACGACGACCATCGGCAAGCTCGCGCAGCGCATCAAGGCCGAAGGCAACGACGTGCTCATCTGCGCCGCCGACACCTTCCGCGCCGCCGCCTCCGACCAGCTCGCCATCTGGGCCGAGCGCACCGGCGTCCCGCTCATTCAACAGAAGTCGGGCACAGACCCGGCGGCCGTCCTCTTCGACGCGCTCAAGGCCGCGAAGGCGCGCAAGAGTGACGTGCTCATCGTGGACACCGCGGGCCGCCTGCACAACAAGTCGAACCTGATGGCCGAGCTTGAGAAGATGAAGCGCGTGGCGGGGCGCGAGGTCGAGGGTGCGCCGCACGAGACGCTGCTCGTCGTTGACGCCGTGACGGGGCAGAACGGGCTTGAGCAGGCGCGACAGTTTTTGAAGACGGCGGGCGTGACCGGCATCGTCTTAACGAAGCTCGACGGCACGGCCAAGGGGGGCATCGCCGTCGCCATCTCGAAAGAACTCGGGCTGCCCATCCGCTACGCAGGCATCGGCGAGCGCGTGGACGACCTCGTCGTCTTCGACCCGGAGCAGTACGTCAACGGCCTCTTCGCCTAACGTTACTTGACCCCAGACCCCGGAACAGATACCGCAGACTTCGACGAGCGCATGATGATGCGCGCGCTCGAACTGGCCGCGCGCGGCGCGGGGCAGGTGAGCCCGGGCCCGCTCGTCGGCTGCGTCATTGTCGATAATCAAGGCGAGGTTTTGGGCGAGGGCTTCTATCTGTTCGAGGGCGTTCGGCACGCCGAGACACTCGCACTCGAACAGGCGGGCGCCCGTGCGCGCGGCGCGACCGCCTACGTCACGCTCGAACCGCACGCGCATACGGGACGCACGCCGCCCTGCACCGAGGCGCTCATCCGCGCGAGCGTCGCGCGTGTCGTCGCGTCCATCGAAGACCCGAACCCGCTCGTCTCGGGGCGTGGGTTCACAGTGTTGCGCGAGGCGGGCGTCGAAGTGACGAGCGGCGTGCTCGCGAAAGAGGCGACGCGGCTCAACGAGAAGTACGTCCACGCGTTGAAGCATGGCCGCCCGTTCATACACTTGAAGCTGGCCTGCTCGCTCGACGGCCGCATCGCCACGAGCACGGGGCACGCGCGCTGGATAAGCGGCCCCGAGTCGCGCGCGCGTGCGCACGAGATGCGCCGCGAGTATGACGCGATACTCGTCGGCTCCGGCACGGCCGTCGTGGACGACCCGCTGCTCACAGACCGCAGCGGCCTTCCGCGTCGGCGCCCGCTCCTGCGCGTCGTGCTCGACGAGCAACTGCGTCTCGGCCCGCAGTCGCAGCTCGCGCGGACGGCGCGCGAGACGCCCGTGCTGGTCTTCACTTCCGAGAAGGCCGACGCGCACAACATCTCCGAGTTGGAGGCGTGCGGCGTCGAAGTGTTGAAGGCGGCGGCGGGCGGGCGCGACCTCGCAGCCGTGCTCGAAGAGTTGCGCCGCAGAGAGGTGCAGGGGCTCATCGTCGAGGGCGGCGCGGGCGTGGCCGGAGCCTTCCTGCGCGCCGGACTGGTGGACAAGGCGAGCTTCTTCATCGCCCCGCTCATCCTCGGCTCCGACGCCCTCGGCGCCGTCGGCGGCCCCGGCCCGCTCAAAGTCCCCGAAGCCGCGCGCCTCCGCGACGTTGAGACGCACAGGCACGGCGACGACGTTGAGATAACCGGCTACCTTCTTAGTGATAAGTGATGAGTGATAAGTGATAAGTGATGAGTGATAAGAGAAGACCGCGGGCCTCGTTTTTCTTATCACTCATCACTCATCACTCGTCACTTCTTTCCTATGAATCACCCGCGGGCGAAAAAGAGGCTGGGGCAGAACTTCCTCGTTGACGAGACGTACGCGCGGCGCATCGTCGGCGCGCTCGGGCCGCGCGCGGGCGAGACGGTCTTGGAGATAGGGCCGGGGCGCGGCGCTTTGACGACGTTGCTGTTGGAGAAAGAGGCGCACGTCGTCGCCGTCGAGCTTGATCGAGAACTGGCGCCACTCCTGCGCGAGCGCTTCGGCGGGCTGGATAATTTTAAGCTGGTCGAAGCCGACGCGCTCGAACTCGATTTCTGCGCGGCCGTCGCGCCCGCTACGTCAGCGCGCGTTGTCGCGAACCTGCCTTACAACATCTCGACCGCGATTCTCCAACGTCTCATCGAGCAGCGGCGCTGCGTCCCCGAGTTGGTCTTGATGCTTCAACGCGAAGTTGTCGAGCGCATCACGGCGCCGCCGGGTTCGGCCGAGCGTGGATACCTGACCGTGCTGGTCGAAGCCTTCTGCCACTCGGAGGCGCTCTTCGACGTGCCGCCCGGCGCCTTCCGCCCCGTGCCGAAGGTTTGGAGCACGGTCGCGCGCCTGCGTGCGCGCGACGACGCGGCCGAAGTCTTTGACTCCGGCCTCTTCCTCCGTCTCGTCAGCGCGGGCTTCGCGCAGAAGCGCAAGACGATTCTCAACAACCTGCGTTCGGCGCCGGCCGACGTGCGGGAACTCGTGGACGCGGCCGGCGGCGCCGCCTCACTGCTTGAAGTCGCCGGCATCGACCCGCAACTCCGCGCAGAGGCGCTGACGCTCGCCGAGTGGGCGAGCTTGACTGAAGCTTTGTTGCGCCGGGAGCGTTAGCGGGGCGCGGCCGGGGCTTGTGTTATACTCGACGCTCGCGCCCCCTTCTATTATTTATTCGCGGCGGACGGCCCGGGGCCTTCGCCCTTTCGGAGACAAGTGTAGCAAGTGAGTAAAGTAATTAAAGTAATGCCCCTCGGCGGTGTCGGCGAGTTCGGGTGCAACTGTATGGCCGTGCAGTACGGCGACGACATGATTCTCGTAGACACCGGCATGGGCTTCCCTCAGGAGACCGCCTACGGTGTGGACGTGGAGGTGCCCGACTTCGACTTCCTCGAAAAGTTCCGCGATAACATCATCGCCGTCGTCATCACGCACGGCCACGAAGACCACATCGGCGCGGTGCCCTACGTCTTGAAGAAGTTCTACGTGCCGCTCTACGCCTCGCACTTCACGATGGGGCTCATCGAGTCGAAACTGGAAGAGCACGGCATCCTCGGCGACGTGCTGCTGCACCGCGTCGAGCCGCGCGACAGCGTCGAGATCGGCGAGTTCGAGGTCGAGTTCATACGCGTCTCGCACTCGCTGATTGACTGCTTCGCGCTCGCCATCAACACGCCCGTCGGCACGCTCATTCACACCGGCGACTACAAGGTGGACGAGACGCCCGTCATCGGCGAGCCCATCGACCTGCGCACGCTCCGTCGTTACGGGCAGGAGGGCGTGCTTGCCTTAACGTCCGACTCGACGAACGCGACCGTCCCCGGCCGCACGCCCTCTGAGCGCGCCGTCATCCCCGACTTCGAGGAGATTTTTTCTGAAGCCGAAGGTCGCATCTTCGTCGCCACCTTCGCGTCGTCCATCCATCGCTTGCAGATCGTCATCGACGTGGCGCAGCAGTTCGACCGCAAGGTCTGCGTGCTCGGCCGCTCGATGATTAAGAACGTCGAGATCGCGGAGCGGCTCGGTTATCTGGATTTGCATGAGGGCATGCTCGTCTCGCTCCAACAGGCGAAGAAGATGCCCAAGGACGAGATCGTCTACCTCGTCACGGGCTCGCAGGGCGAGCCGCGCGCGGCGCTCTCGCAGCTCTCTACGGGGTCGTACAAGGGGCTGACGATTTCGGACGGCGACACGGTGGTGCTCTCGGCGCGCATCATCCCGGGCAACGAGCGCTCCATCTCGCGCCTCATCGGCGAAATCTACAAGCGCGGCGCCGCCATCATCGACGAGAAGCGACGCCTCATCCACGTCAGCGGCCACGCCTCGCAGGAGGACATCAGGATTATGACCGAGGCCGTCCGGCCCGAGTTCGTCATCCCCGTCCACGGCGAATACCGGATGCTCTATCGCCACAAGGAGTTTCTGAAGAACCACTGCGACTTCCCCGAAGCGAACATCATTCTTATCGAGAACGGCGACACGCTGGAGCTTGAGCCCGGCCGCGCGAAGGTCGTCGAGAAGCGCGAAGTGGGACGCACCTTCATCGACGACTCGGGCTTCGAGGAGATTGACGGCGAGGTCGTCAAGGAGCGCCGCCAACTCGCCTACGACGGCGTCGTCACGCCCGTCGTCACCATCGACGAGGAGTCGGGCGAGATGGAAGGCGAGCCCGAAGTCGTCGCGCGCGGCGTGCTGGGCTTGGACGGCAACGGCAACTCGGCGACTCTGTTGAGCGACATGCGCCGCGTCGTCACCTCGGCGGTCGAGTCCGCGTCGCGCGACGAGCGCCGCGACTCCACAGTCCTGAAGGAGCGCGTGCGCCTCGAACTCAAGCGCTACATCCAGAAGCAGACCGGCGCGCGCCCCGTCATCCTGCCCGTCGTCGTGCAGGTGTAAGTCGCGGGGCTGACCGATGCGATTCGCCTTACGGGAAAACTCTGCTCATGTCCTCGCAACGCATGAAGCTCAAAGCACGCACGCTTCTGCTGCTCGCACTCCTGCTCTGCACGGCGCGCGCGGCCTCGGCGCAGGGTTCATCCGCCGCGCCTGCACCCGAACTTAAGCCGGTCAGCATCGCTCTGGTCATGGACGCCTCCACCTCTGTAGGTGCGCTCAACAAGACGGGCGAGGGGTCGCCTGTCCCTGAACACAGACAGGATGGCTTCCGGAACTTTGCGCAACTGGCAAAGGCTTCGGGAGGCGCGGCCTACAGAGTGAAGAAGACGAGCGAGTTCGACTCGATCCTGACGAGTATCAGAGCGAAGCTGCGCCGTTAGCCACATGCTCAAATGCCCGACGCCGACGTACACACATTGCTGAGCCGCGCGAAGGTCGAGGTCGCGCCCGAGACCTACGTGCTCGTCGGGCTGCGCCACGCGGACTGGGCGCGCCTGTTGGAGAACCCGGAGCTGAGCCCGCGCGCCGAATCGAACTTCATGCTGCTGCGCGACCGCTTCGAGGTAACGCTGCTCGTCGAAGAGTCGGACTGGCGCGCGATGCGCCACGCGGCGCGCGACGCGAAATTTGAGGCGGGCTTTCGGCTCGTCACGCTCGACGTGGAGCTCGGCTGGGACGTGGTCGGCTTCCTCGCACACGTGACGGCGATACTCGCCGCGGCGGGGGTGCCCGTCGGCGCGCTCTCAGCCTTCTCGCGCGACCACCTGCTCATCAAACAGGAAGATTTAGGGAACGCCCTGCGCGTGCTCGGCGAGCACGTCGCCGAGTTGTGTTAAGAGCCCGATGAAATACGACTGGAAGGAAAGAGTTGTCATCATCACCGGCGCGTCGTCAGGCATCGGGCGTGCGCTGGCGTTGGAGTTGGGGAAGCGCGGCGCGCGTCTGGGATTGACGGCGCGGCGGGGCGAGGAGTTGCTGCGTTTGAGTGAAGAGATTGAGCGCGCGGGCGGCGAGGCGATGGCGCTCCCGGCCGACGTGCGCGACCCCTCGGCGATCAAGGAGGTGGCCGAACGCGTGCGCGCGAGGTGGGGAAGGGTTGACGTGCTCGTCGCCAACGCCGGGATGAGCACGACGACCGCGGGGACGAGGCTCGACGCGGGCGAGGTGTCAGACGTGATCTCCATCAACGTGCTCGGCGTCGTCAACAGCGTCGCGGCGGTGCTGCCCGCGATGCTTGAGCGTCGCGACGGGCAGCTCGTCGCTATCTCAAGCCTCGCCTCCTATCGCGGCATGCCGAAGTCGGGCGCCTACAGCGCGAGCAAGGCCGCCGTCTCGACCCTCTTCGAATCCTTGCGCGTAGACCTGCGCAAGAGCAACATCGCCGTGACGACCATCCACCCCGGCTTCATCCGCACGCCCATGACCGCCGGTCGCAAGAAGAAGCTGCCCTTCCTGCTCGAACCCGAGGACGCCGCCTGCCGCATCATCAAAGCCATCGAGCGCCGCGCGCGCACCTACGCTTTTCCGTGGCAGCTCGCCTCGCTCGTCCGCGTCCTGAGACACATCCCGGGCGCCGTCTACGACCGGCTCGCCTCCAACTCCAACTTTCGCGAGTAAAGCTGTCAGCTTAACTTCATGAACATCATTCAAGCCATCATCCTCGGCATCGTGCAGGGGCTCACGGAGTTCATTCCCATCAGTTCGACGGCGCACCTGATCTTCGCGACGCGCCTGACGGGGCTGTCGCAGACGCTCGCCGCCGAGCAGCAGACGGCCATCATCGCCATCATCCAGTTGGGGACGCTCGCCGCCGTCTTCATCTACTTCGCGCGCGACATCTGGAACATCTGTTACGCGTTCGTGCGCGACCACCTGCTGTTGCTCCGCGGGCGCACGCCGCCGGGTATTGAGGGCGGCGGGCTGCTCGGGAGCCGCATGTCGCCCGAAGCCAAGCTCGGCTGGCTCATCTTCATCGGGTCACTGCCCGTCGGCATCGTGGGGCTCGTCTTCAAGAAGCAGATTGAGGGGACGTTCACCAAGAACCTGTGGGTGATTGCGACGATGATGGTCGTCGTCGCGCTGCTGCTGCTCGTCGCCGAGAAGGTCGGGACGCGGCGGCGCGGGATGGAGGAGCTGAACCTGAGAGACGCGCTGGCCGTCGGCTTCGCGCAGGTGCTCGCGCTCATCCCGGGCGCGAGCCGTTCGGGCTCGACCATCATGGGCGGCCTCTTCGCGGGCGAGAAGCGAGAGACGGCCGCGCGCTTCTCGTTCCTGCTCTCCATCCCCGCGGTGACGGCGAGCGGCCTGCTTGAGTTGAAGGAGGCCGTCCACCGTCTGCCCGCGGGCAGCGCCGCGCCGCTCGCCGTCGCGACCGTGGTCTCAGGCGTAGTCGGCTACGCCTCCATCTGGCTCCTCCTGCGCTACCTGCGCACGCACTCGACCGGCGTCTTCATCGGCTACCGCCTCGTCGTCGGCGCGCTCATCCTGCTGCTGCTGTTCGCGGGCACCATTAATCCTTTGTGAGGCTCGCACACCGACGCCGCATCGGTTAAACTTAAGTCGCCCCTCCCGTTTCGAGCAGCTAACCCCCAACGGATCGGAAGGCGACCAGTTTCAATGAGCGACCCAACCAAGAACGACCCCCCATCGCAGCGCCCGCGCAGCCCGCGCGTGCCGGTCAACTTCACCGTCGAGCTGGAAGGCACCGGCGACGACGGCAACCCTTTTAAAATCTCGGCCGAGGCCATCCGCGTCAGCCGCGGCGGCGCCACGCTCATCACAGACATCCCCGCGCAAGTCGGGCTGCGCGTGCGCCTGACGCCCCCCTTCGGCCGCTCGCTCGACGCAGAGGTCAACGGCGTCTGGACGGACGAGGCGGACGGCCGCCAGCAGATCGGCGTACGCCTCCTCGACCCCAACGGGTGGTTCGCCGAATGACGGGCACCGTCACCCGCGCGCGAGCCGTCGAGCGACGCTGGACTGCGCGCCGCGCGGCGGCGAAAGACCCTTCGATACTCGCCGATTTGGCCGGAGTCTCCCAAGTGGTCGCGGGCGTTCTCAGCGCGCGCGGCGTCGAGACTGAGACGGCCGCACGAGCCCTGCTCAGTCCTTCCCTCGAACAACTACACGACCCCTTTCTCATGCTCGGCATGCGCGAATCGGTCGCGCGCGTCCTGCGCGCCGTGGACGCGGGCGAGCGCATACTCATCTACGGCGACTACGACGTGGACGGGACGACGGGCACGGTCGTGCTGCGCCGCGCGCTCTCCTTTCTCGGCGCGCAGACGGGCTTCCACGTCCCGCATCGCTTCACCGAAGGCTACGGCATCCGCCGCGACGTGCTTGAGCGCGCGAAGGCGGACGGCTACTCGCTCGTCATCAGCGTTGACTGCGGCATACGCGCCTTCGAGCCTCTGGAGTGGGCGAGCGAGAACGGCCTCGACGTTATCATCACAGACCATCACCTGCCCGACGACACGGAAGGGGCGCCGCCCGCCTACGCGGTTCTGAATCCGAACCAGAAGAATTGCGCGTACCCCGACAAGAACCTCGCGGGCGTCGGCGTCGCCTTCAAGCTCGCGCACGCGCTCTTTCGCGAGCGCGGACGCGAAGCCCAAGTCCCGGGTTTTCTCAAGGTCGTCGCCATCGGCACCGTGGCCGACGTGGCGCAGTTGACGGGCGAGAACCGCAGCATCGTCGCGCTCGGGCTCGCCGATCTGCACCGCGCGAAGAACCCCGGCTTGCGCGCGCTGATGGAGGTCGCAGGGTGCGGCGACGGCTCAGGGATGCGTGCCTTCGATATCGGCTTTCGTCTCGGGCCGCGCATCAACGCCGCCGGCCGCATGGACGCCGCGCGCGCCGTCGTCGAGCTGTTCGAGTCGAAGAAGTATGAAGAGGCGCTCGCGCTCGCAGAGCAGCTCGACGCGCGCAACCGCGAGCGGCGCGAAGTGCAGCAGCAGGTGACCGAGCGCGCCGTGGTCGAGCTTGAGCTGAGCGGGCAGGAAGAGACTTCGGTCGCCGTCGTCGCAGGCGACGGCTGGCACCGCGGCGTCATCGGGCTGGCCGCGTCGAAGATAGCCGAACGTTTGCAGCGCCCCGCCATCGTCATCTCGCTCGACGAGGACGGCACGGGGCACGGCTCCGCGCGCAGCGGCGAAGGCTTCCACATGCTCGACGCGTTGACCGAGTGCGCAGACCTCCTCGAAGCCTTCGGCGGCCACGCGCACGCCGCGGGCTTGAGCGTCCGCCGCGAGAACGTCGCGGAGCTGCGCCGCCGTCTCAACGAGCACGCCGCGCGCGTGACCTGTGAGGGAGACGACGGCCAGCCCTGCCTCGAATATGATTTGGAGCTGCCCGCCGACGCATTGAGCCTCGACCTCTGCGCGGAGCTTGAGGCGCTTGAGCCCTTCGGCGCGGGCTGGCCCCGGCCCATCTTCGTCACGCGCGACCTGCGCGTCGTCGGCGAGCCGCGCGTGTTGAAAGAGCGTCATTTAAAATTCGGCGTCGCGGCCGGCGGTCGCGTCCAAGACTGCATCTGGTGGGGCGGCGCCGAACGCGCGGCAGCAACGCCCCGTCCCGGTGCGCGCATCGAACTGGCCTACTCCGTCGAGGCCAACTGCTGGAACGGCAACACGCGGCTTCAGTTGGTGGTAGAGGACTTGAAAGAAAGTGATAAGTGATAAGTGATAAGAGGAAGACAAGGCCCGTCTTCTCTTTCTTATCACTTATCACTCATCACTTATCACTCCTGAACACATGCAAGAGGTTCGACGCAGGAAGGTGTCGGGGCTGGGGCTGCGAATCGCGGCGCCGAAGCTGGGGCGTGCGCTGGCGCTGCTCCTGCTCGTGGCGGGCGTGGCGGCGGTCGGCATCTCTTACTGGCGCCTGAAGGACACCACCCCGTTCCGGATGCGCGCCGGTCAAGCGCAACTCTCGGAGGAGGTGGTCGGCATCATCGACCACCTCGAACACCGCGAGATGAAGGGCGACCGCCTCTGGGTCATGCTCAAGGCCGACAAGGACGTGAAGTACTCCGACGGCCACCACAAGTTGGAGAACGTCTACCTCGAAGTCTATCCGGATCAGGGCGACCGCCCCGACAAGATCAGCGCGCGCGAGACGTTGACGAACGAGGACAACACGCAGTTCCTCTTCACCGGCGACGTGCAGATCGAGACGCGCGACAGCCTGAAGGTGAGGTCTGAGTCGGTCGAGTACGAGGTGAAGACCGAGGCCGCGAACCTCACCACGCCCGTCAGCTTCGAGCGCGAGAACATCGCGGGGCGTTCCGACGCGGCGCACCTCGACGCGAAGGCGAAGAAGCTTGAGCTGAAGGGCGCGGTCGAAATCACGGTCAGCCCCGAGGCCAATGCGCAGCCGCCCGCCGGCGCACAGCCTGCCGCGATTCCGAAGGTGAATCTGAAACAACCGCTCACGATCAAGTCCGCGCAGGCTGTCTTCGATCAGGCGGCGATGCAGATTGCTTTCAGCGGCGGCGCCACGGCCGAGCAGGGGCGCGACGTGATGAGCGGCGACACGCTGACCGGCCATCTCAGCGAGCAGAAGCGCGTCAAGTACATCACCGCACGCACGGGCGCCTACCTGCGCTCAATGAACGAGGGGCACGCCGCCGAGGTCTTCGCCGAACAGCTTGACTTCTACTTCAACGACGAGCAGAAGCTCGTCGCCGCGCACGCGCTCCGCAACGTGCGCGCCAAGACCATAGGCGCCGATTCGGATGCGGAGCTTGTCGCGGGCGATGCGGTGGACGTGGACTTTGCCGTGCAGGCCGACCACAGCGTCATCAAGGAGATGCGCGCGGGCGGGCGACCCGTGCTGACTCTGGCCGCGCCGAAGTCGAAGGCAGCCGACCCGAGGGCCGCGAACAAGCGTCTGACGGCCGATGCCGTGCGCCTCTTCTGGCGCGAGTCGGGGCAAGACCTCGAACGCGCCGAGGCCAACGGCAACGCAGACCTCCTCGTCGAGCCCGTCCAGCCGAACCCTGCGGCCGACCGCAAGCGCCTCTACGCGTCCGAGTTCAAGTGCTACTTCTACGAGTCGGGCAACCTCGCGCGCAACTTCGACGCGTCGGGCAATGCGAAGGCCGTCGTCGAGCCGTATCAGGAGACGGAGAAGCGCGGGGTGCGCACGCTCACCTCGAACGAGATGGCCACGACGTTCGTGCGCGAGACGCAGGACGTGGAGAGTTTCGTCGCCGCGGGCGACGCTAAGTTCACCGAGCGACAACGGACGCTCACCTCGCAGAAGATGACCGCGAACTTTTCGCGCGCGACCTCTGCACTCGAAACCGTGGACGCCGCGGGCGATGCCAAGTTCAACGAGTTAGACCGCAACGGGCAGTCGGACACCATCAACTACACGGCCGGCGACGGCGTCGTGCATCTGCGCGGCGGCGAGCCCATCGTGTGGGACTCGCGCGCGCGCCTGAAGGCAACCGAGATTGATTCGGACACGGTCAACAAAGTCTCGAACGCGCGCGGGAAGGTCTTAACGACCTACTACAGTCAAGAGCAGACGGGCGGCGCGGCACCTTTTAAGAACGCGAAGAGCCCTGTCTTCATCGCGTCGAACGCGGCCGAGTTTCAGCACGAGACGGGCGTCGGCGTCTACACGGGCAACGCGCGCGCGTGGCAGGACGACAACTTCGTCAAGGCCGACCGCCTCGTCCTGCGCAACCAGCAGAAGCGCATGGAGGGCGACGGCAACGTCCAGAGTGCGCTCTATCAGGCGCGGCGCAAGGAGGCCAACGGCGAGCGCACGGTCGTGCCGGTCTTCGCCACCTCGCGCTCGATGACCTACAGCGACGCCGAGCGCCTGCTCCACTACGCGGGCGACGTAGACATACGTCAGGGCAACGACCGCATCACGAGCGAAGTCTCGGACGTGTATCTACAGAAGGACACGTACGAGGTCGAGCGCACCTCCTCGCAACGCAGCGTCGTCGTCACGCAGCCCGGCCGGCGCGGCACGGGCGACCGCGGCGAGTACACCGCCGCCGACGAAGTGGTCGTGCTCACGGGCAACCCGGCGCACGTCGAAGACGCAGAGAAGGGCTCGTCCGAGAGTCCACGCCTGACCGTCTTCCTCCGCGAGAACCGCGTCGTCAGCGACGCCGGCCCCTCGCCGCAGTCCACCGGGCGCGTCCGCACGACACACAAGATTAAGAAGCAGTGACAAGTGACGTGTAACGAGTGACAAGTTCAAGAGCTTGTCTCAACTCGTCACTCTTCACTTGTCACACATCACTGCTTTCATGGCAACAGAGGAGATCATCGAGGCGCGGGAGGAGACGGGGGCGGGCGGGCGCGAGGCGCGCGACCGGCGTGTGGCTTCGGCCACGGCGTTGGTGGGCGCGGGGCTGGTGAAGACATACGGGCGGCGGCGCGTGGTGGACGGGGTGAGTCTGCACGTCGAGCCGGGTGAAGTCGTGGGGCTTCTGGGCGCGAACGGGGCGGGGAAGACCACGACCTTCTACATGATCATCGGCCTTGAGCGCGCGAACGCAGGGCGCATCACGCTGGCGGGCCGCGACATCACGAAGCTACCGATGTATCTGCGCGCGCGTCTGGGCGTCGGCTATCTGCCGCAGGAGCCCTCGGTCTTCCGGCGCATGACGGCCGCCGAGAACATCCTCGCCGTGCTGGAGACTCTCGGGCTCAGGCGCGCCGAGCGGCTCAAGCGTCTGGAAGAGCTGCTCACGGAGTTCGGCATCCAGCACGTGCGCTACACGCGCGCCGACGCGCTGTCGGGCGGCGAGCGGCGCCGCACCGAGATTGCGCGCGCGCTCGCCACCGAGCCGCAGTTCATCCTCCTCGACGAGCCCTTCGCCGGCATCGACCCGAAAGCTGTTGACGACATCCAGCAGATGATTCTCTACCTGCGACAGCGCGGCATCGGCATCCTCATCACCGACCACAACGTCCGCGAGACGTTGGGCGTCACCGACCGCGCCTACATCATGGCCGACGGCCGCATCTTCCGCTCCGGCGCGCCGCTTGAGCTGACCGAAGACCCCGAGGTGCGCCGCCTCTACCTCGGCGAGAAATTCCGGATGTGAGATGGACGGTAGGCAGTAGGCAGATGGCAGTAGGCAGCCGCTCCGCGTGATGAATGTTGACGGATTAACCCGAGATTTCCGACAGCAACTCTTTCAACTGCCATCTGCCTACTGCCTACTTTCCCACTACTGTTTACTGACTACCGTCTACTTTCTGTTATAATCTCTCCCGAACCGCGTGACGGTTTCTTGAAACCAAATACCCGATAATTTAAGAAGCACTTATTCAGCAGACTTATGTCGGTCAAGCTCACCACCAACCTTTCGCAGCGACTCGTCCTGACGCCACAGTTGCGCCAGCGCATCGAGATGCTGCAAATGACTTCGCTGGAACTGACCGATCTCATCCAGCAGCAGCTTTTAGAGAATCCCATCCTCGAAGAGGTGCAGTCGCAGGATGAGAAGCGCGAGCTGGAGAAGGAGATTCTCGACCAGCTCGCAGGCTCGCTCGACGACGCGCCCGCGGTCGAAGCCGTCGCGCCCGACGCGCTCAACGGCAGCGCGGCCGGCAACGGCGCGGGTGACGCGCCCGCGGTCGCCGAGGGCTTCGACGCGCCCGAGACGTTCGAGTCGGCCGCGCCCGCCGACGAGTTCGGCGACGTGGCCGAGCCGGGCGAATCGACCGGCGACGCCTTCGAGGAGATAGATTTCGGCCGCGAGTTCCAAGACTATCTCGACCCCGGCTACAAGACGCAGGAGTACGAATATAAGGAGGACGCGCCGACCTTCGAGCAGTTTTTGACGCGCGCGCCTTCGCTCGCCGAGCACCTTGAGTGGCAGCTCCACATGACGCAGGTGCCCGACGACCTCGTCGCCGTCTGCGAATGCGTCATCGGCAACCTCAACAGCGACGGCCGCCTCAACGCGACCAACGAAGAGGTGGCAGAGCTTTCGGGCTGTAACGTCGAGCGTGTCGAGGAGGCTCGACAACTCGTCCTCACGCTCGACCCCATCGGTTGCGGCGCACGCGATGCGCGCGAGTGCCTGCTCGTCCAGCTCAAGGTATTGGGCGACGACGCCTGCCCGCGCGGCGCCGAGCGCTGTCTGGCCGCGCGGCTCATCGGCGAGCATCCACTGTCGGAGCTGCAACAGCACAAGCTGCCGAACCTCGCTAAGCAGATGGGCGTCGAGGTCATGGATTTGGTCGAGGAGCTACAGCACATACGCAAGCTCGACCCCTACCCGGGGCGTCGCTACTCTTCGGAAGAGCCCATCCTCATCGCGCCCGAGGTCTTCATCGAGAAGGTTGACGACGTATACGAAATCTACTTCGCCGACGACGGCGGCCCGCGCCTGCGTATCAGCCGCGACATGCAGCACATGCTCAGCCGCGACGGGACGACGAAGGAGACGAAGGACTTCATCCGCGAAAAGATGCGCTCGGCCGTAGACCTTCTGCGCAACATCGAGCACCGGCGCCAGACCATCTATCGCGTCGTCGAGTGCATCGTCCGCCGACAGGAGCAGTTCCTCAACCACGGCGTCCAGTACATCAAGCCGATGATGCTCAAGGACGTGGCCGAGGATACGGGGATGCATCTTTCGACCATCTCGCGCGTCGTCAACCGCAAGTACGCGCACACGCCGCAGGGCGTCATCGAGCTGCGCCGCTTCTTCACCGAGGGCATGTTGAATGAAGAGGGCGAGGAGGTCTCGACCCGCATCATCAAGCTCCGCATCAAGAAGCTGATTGAAGAAGAGGACTCGCACAACCCGATCACCGACGATCAGGTGGTCAAGATTCTCGCCAAGGAGGGCATCAAGCTGTCGCGCCGCACCGTTGCGAAGTACCGCGACCAGATGTCTATTCCGGGCTCGCGCGAGCGCAAAGCGGTCGTGTGAAGAAGTTTTAGCAGTACACAATCAGGCATAAAGCCCGCGCGGCCGGGGCGGGAGCAGACTGAAAGCCCCCGTCCGCCCCGAGCGTCGAGTGCGGGCGGAAAGGTCATAGTATGGATTTCGAGTACACGGGGCGACACATCGACGTTACGCCCGCTCTGCGTGCGCACGTCGAGGAGCACTTCGGGAAGGTCGAGCACCTGTTCGAGAATGCGAGCACCGCTCGCGCCCACGTCATCTTAGATGTAGTCAAGAACCGGCACATCGCGGAGATTCTGCTCCACTGGCGCGAGCACACGCTCACGGCGCGGGACACCAACGCCGACATGTATCAGGCGCTCACGCGCTGCATCGACAAGATCGAGAAGCAGGCCCTCAAGCTCAAGAAGAAGATCATCGAGCGCAAGCAGACGGCCGCCCCGCTCTCGGCCGTCGCGCCGGACGAGACGGGGACGGCCGCGCCGGAGAACCCGGAGCCGGAGGGCCGCGCGCCGCGCATCATCGCGGCGCGTCGCTACAAGGTGAAGCCGATGACGGCCGAGGAGGCCGTCATGTCGCTCGCAGAGGACGGCGATCAGTTCGTCGTCTTCCGCGACTCCGACACCGACCGCCTGAGCGTGCTCTACAAACGCAAGGACGGCAACTACGGGCTCATCCAGCCCTGAACTGGTTAAAGGATGAAGGCGGAATAGTAGGCAGTAGGCAGATGGCCGTAGGCAGTTGAAAGCCCCGCTGTCGGGAGCTTTCATTTCACCTTGCGTCGTTCATGACGCGGAGCGACTGCTTACAGCCTACAGCCTACTGCCTACTCCCCTTCCGTCTTCCCCAAATGACGACACCTCAAAACGGCGAGAGACCCATCATCACGGTCGGCGAGTTCGTCGCGCGTGCGCCGGAGGGGCTGCCGCTTCAGTTCATCACGGGCGAGCGCGGCGCGGCCGAGCGCTGGCTCCGCACGCCGCGCATACAGAAGCTCGGGCTCGCGCTCGCGGGCTTCCCGCACTACGTCCACGAGGGGCGCGTGCAGATTGTCGGAGCGAGCGAGTTGCAGTTCCTCGGGCAGCTCACACCTGAAGAGAGGCGCGCGGCCGTCGCACGTCTTGAGCTTGAAAAAATCTCCTGCATCCTTGTCACCAAGGGCCTGATGCCGCCGGACGAACTCGTCGAGGCGGCCGAGTTGGCCGTCCTCCCGCTCATCCAGACCACGCTCGTCAGCTCCGTCGCAATCACGGCCGTCACCGAATACCTTGAGGAGGCGCTCGCGGCGCGCGAGACGCGACACGGCGTCTACTTAGACCTCTACGGCCTCGGCGTGCTCATCGAGGGCAAGTCCGGGGTGGGGAAGAGCGAGTGTGCGCTCGACCTCATCATGCGGGGTCATCAACTGGTCGCCGACGACCTCGTCGAGATACGACGCCGGCGACCCGGTCAGCTCGTCGGCTACGCGCCCGAACTGCTGCGCGAGCACATGGAGATTCGCGGCCTCGGCATCCTCAACATCCGCGAGCTGTTCGGCGTCTCGGCCGTCAGCGGCCCGAAGCAGTTGGGCTTGAACATCATGCTCGAACGTTGGGAGGATGCGACCGAGGTTGACCGGCTCGGCCTCGAAGAGCGCACGCTCGACATCCTCGGGGTCGCCGTCCCCTCCTTCGTCCTGCCCGTGAGCCCGGGGCGCAACCTCGCCACGCTCGTCGAGACGGCGGTGCGCGTACATCTCATGCGCCTGCGCGGTTACAATGCCGCCGAGAGTTTCGTGGCGCGGCACGACGCCGGGTTGTTGCGCGCTGGCGGCGACGCGGGGCGCGAAGGGGCTTCGGATGACTGAGAAGAGGCCGGTGGGCGAGGCGGGCGGCGCGGCGGCGACGGGCGCGCCCGACATTGTCATCATCACGGGCCTGAGCGGCTCGGGGATGTCTTCGGCGACGAACGCCTTTGAAGACCTCGGCTACTTCTGCGTAGACAACCTGCCGCTGACGCTGATGCCGACCTTCGGGCGACTCGTGCAGCCCGAAGACCACAACCGCCCGCACATCGAGCGCGCCGCGCTCGTCGTGGACATCCGCGAAGGTCGCTTCCTCAACGAGTTCCCGGAGCGTCTGCGTGAGCTGCGCGCGTCGGGTCTGCGCGTCTTCGTCCTCTTCTTCGAGGCGTCGGACGAGGCGCTCGTGCGTCGCTTCAGCGAGACGCGCCGCCCGCACCCGGCCGACGCGGGCGACGGCCTGCTCGAATCCATCCGGCGCGAGCGCCGCGCGATGTCCGAGATACGCCAGCTCGCCGATCAGGTCATCGACACCTCCGAGCACACCGTCCACACACTGCGCCGTCTGCTCATCGAGCGCTTCGGCTCCGAGCGCGGCGGCGCGACGATGCGCGTGCAGGTCTACAGCTTCGGCTACAAGCACGGCGCACCGCATGACGTTGACCTGCTCTTCGACGTGCGCCACCTGCCGAACCCACACTTCGTGCCCGAGCTGCGCGAGCTGTCGGGGCACGACCCGCGCGTCGTCCGTTACTTGAAGGCGAGCGACGAGGTGCGCGAGACGCTGCGGCGCTTCACGGAGTTGATCGACTACCTGCTCCCGCTCTACCGGCGCGAGGGCAAGTCCTACGTCACCATCGGCATCGGCTGCACGGGCGGCCGACACCGCTCGGTGATGGCCGCCAACGACATCGCGCGCCACCTGCGCCGCGAAGGCTTCGAGGCGACGGCCGTCCATCGTGACGTGGGCAAGACGAAGAAGCAGAAGACGAGCAGCAAGTGAGAACGGAGCCGATTGATGCCTGACAAACCTAAAGAGGAAGGGGCCGGGCGCGTGGCCGGTGTGATCGTGTCGCACGGGCAGGTGGCGAACGAGCTGCTGTCGGCGGCCGAGACCATCATCGGGAACTTCAAGCACATCACGGCCGTCTCCATCGGCTGGCACGACGACGTGGAGGCCGCCAAGAACGAGATACGCCGCGCCATTGAGCGCGTCTCGGAGGGCGGCGGTGTGCTCATGATGACCGACATGTTCGGAGGCACCCCGACCAACATCGCGTCGATGTTTCTCCAGTTGGGTGAGGTCGAGGTGGTGACGGGCGTCAACCTGCCGATGGTCATCAAGCTCGCCGGGCTTCAGCCGGGCGTGCCGCTCGAAGAGGTCGCGCGCCTCGTGCGCGATCAGGGGCGGCAGGGCATCTATCTGGCGGGCGAGCTGCTCGCGGGCGGCGGGCGCAAGGGCTGAAGTAAGCTAAGGAGAAGTCGGAGAGGATCGCTTTTGGTCGAATGTCGCGTCACCATCGTTAACCGTTTGGGCTTGCACGCGCGCGCGGCGGCGAAGCTGGTGCGCGCGGCGACGGCCTTCCGCTCGACTCTCAAGCTGGTGCGGCTCGACCGCAGCGCGGCGGCCGACGCGAAGTCAATCTTGAGCGTGCTGATGCTGGCAGCCGCGCGCGGCACCGAGCTGCAAATCACGGCCGAGGGGCCGGACGAAGGGCCGGCGCTCGACGCCTTGTGCCAGCTCATCGGCGGCGGGTTCGGGGAAGTTGAAGAGTGAGCAGTAAGAGAGACAAGAGCGAGCGGAGGTGGAGCGGCGTGGCCGTCTCGGACGGCGCCGTCTGGGGGCGCGTGCTGCGCGTGCACAGCGGAGGGCGCCACAGCATCTATCGCGTCAGCCTCGAAGACGTTGAGGTCGGCCGCGAGGTGCGCCGCTACAACGCGGCCGTGCGTCTTGCGCGCCGGCAGCTTCTTGCTTTGAAGAAGCGCGCCGCACGCACGCTCGGCGAGGAGCACGCCTACATCTTCGACGCGCATCTCCTCATGCTCGAAGACAGCAAGCTCAACGGGGACGTGGAGGAGGTCATCCGCGTCGAGAGCGTCAACAGCGAGTGGGCCGTCAAGGTTGTGACCGACCGCCTGCTCGCCGTCTACGAGGAGATAAAGGACGACTATCTGCGTGAGCGCAGCTCCGACATCGAAGACGTGACACGCCGCCTGCTCGTCGCGCTCTCCGGCGAGAGCATGCTCGGCCGCCGTCTGACCGAAGACGCCGTCGTCGTCGCCGAAGAGTTGATGCCTTCGACGCTCGCCGAACTCGACTTCACACACATCAAGGCATTCGCCACCGACGTGGGCGGCTGGACTTCGCACACGGCCATCATCGCGCGGGGCTTAGGCATCCCGGCCGTCGTCGGTCTGCGCGACTTCTACCGTGCGGCGCGCACGGGCGACCAGATCGTCATCGACGCGAGCCGCGGCGAGGTCATGCTCCACCCGAGGGCGGAGACGCTCGAACGTTTCGCCGACGAGAAGCGAGTCGCGAAGGAGTCGCCCGCGCCGCGGCGCGCGACGGCCGAGGAGTTGCGCGCGCCTTTAAGGACGCGCGACGGCGTTGAAGTCACGCTGCGCGCGAACGTCGAGCTACCGGTCGAGTACGAGTGGGTGAACCGCTACGGCGCGCATGGCATCGGTCTCTTCCGTTCGGAGTTTCTGCTCTCGCACCGCGGCTCGATGCCGAGCGAGGATGAGCAGCGCGAGGCGTACGAAGGCTTGGCGCGCATCGCGGGCGAAGACGGGTTGACGGTCAGGCTCTTCGACCTCGGCGGCGACAAGCTGACGGGGTCGCGCGCGGACGCGGGCGAGGAGCGCAATCCTGCGCTCGGCCTTCGCGCCATACGACTCTGTTTGCTGCGCCCGGAGCTGCTGCGGACGCAGGTGCGCGCCGTCCTGCGCGCAGCCGCGCGCGGCTCGATTGACCTCGTCATCCCGATGGTCTCCGACGTGACCGACGTGCGGCGCGCGCGCGTAGTCATCGAAGACGAGCGCGCGCGGCTCGGCGCCGAAGGAAAGGCGACGGGTCACGTGCGCGTCGGCGCGATGATAGAGGTGCCTTCGGCCGTGCTCGTCGCCGAGAAGCTCGCGCGCGAGGTGGACTTCTTCAGTCTCGGCACGAACGACCTCGTCCAGTACACGCTCGCCGTCGATAGAGGAAACGACGAGGTCGCCGACTGGTTCCGCTCGCTCCACCCGGCCGTTTTGATATGCGTGCGGCGCGCGCTCGAAGCTGCTAAGGCGGCGGGCATACGCTCGGTGGTCTGTGGCGAGATGGCTGCGTCGCCCGCGTACGCGGCCGTCCTGCTCGGGCTCGGCGCGCGCGAGTTGAGCATGGCGCCGACGGCCATCCCGCGCGTGCGGCGCATCGTCGCGGGGCTTGAGCTGGAAGAGGCGGAGCTGATCGCAAGGGAGTGCCTTGAATGCGCGACCGCCGACGATGTCGAGGAGCTGGTGCGCGTGAGGCTCGGCGGGCGCTGGCCGAATCTTTTTCCCAAAGAAATCTTGCCACCCCCGAAAACCAAAGGGTAGAATCAACCTGCGGGGAACCGGCCCGAATCTTTGACCATATCCCGACCCTTACACCCGACGCTACGTAGGCACACACGCGCAACTGAAAGCTTCGACAGGCGGCCGGTGTTAAGGGTCAGTTATTGCGAACCGGGTCGCTTTAGTAGTTTATAGAACCTGAGAGCCGCCGGGTCGTTCAAGCCCCTGAACAATCGACGGCCGGCCCTCAAACGAACAAGGGGAAGAGTCCGGTGATGTCGCTTTCGGAGACGCCGTGCCCGGTGC
>JBJMGQ010000040.1:0-6852 GCA_045807845.1 Pyrinomonadaceae bacterium
CGCGCGGGGTCTATCTGCCCCCGGGCGACTGGATCGACTACCAGACGGGCAAGGCGTACGCGGGCGAGCGCTGGCAACAGATAACGGCGGGCGAGATTCCCGTCGTGCTGCTCGTCAAAAATCACACGGCCATCCCGCACGTGAAGGTCGCGCAGAGCACGGACGACATCGACTGGAAGAACGTCGAGCTGCGCGTCTTCAGCACCGACAACGCGGCTGTGTCGGGTCGCTTCGCGCTGCCAACCGGCGACGTGCAGACGCTGAATCTGGCGGCCCCGGCCGGGACTTACGCGCTGCAAGCAGACCCTTTGCGCGGACAGGTGAGGTGGGAGATCACGCGCTTCCTGCCGAAGAACTTCTAGTTTATGAAAAAGCTCCTCCGCTCGTTCTTCGCGCTGCTCATCATCATCGCGGCGCACGTGCCGGCGCTGCCGCAGCCGCGTGCGAGCCAACCCGCGTCGCGCTTCTTCCCCGCGCGCGACTTGATGAGGATCGGCGTCTACTACTACCCCGAACATTGGCCGGAGTCGCAGTGGGACAGGGACTTCGGCAACATGGAGCGGCTCGGGTTCGAGTTCGTCCACATGGGCGAGTTCGCTTGGGGCTTCATGGAGCCCGAAGAGGGCAAGTTCGACTTCGCTTGGCTCGACCGCGCGGTCGCGCTCGCGTCGAAGCACAACCTCAAGGTCATCCTCTGCACGCCGACGCCGACGCCGCCCGCGTGGCTGGCCGAGAAGTATCCGAACTCCTTTCTCGTCGGCGAGGACGGCCGCCGTCGCGAGCACGGCTCGCGCGGCAACAACGCGCTCGCGGACGCCGACTACCTCCGCCTGACTGAAAGGGTTGTTAACGAGTTGGGTCGTCGCTACGGCAAGAACCCGTCGGTCTGGGGCTGGCAACTCGACAACGAGCCGAACTCGCCGCCCGACTACGGCGCTTCGTCAGTGGGCGCCTTCCGCGAATGGCTGCGCGCGAAATATAAGACGATTGAAGTGCTCAACCGCGAATGGGGTGCGGCCTTCTGGAGTTTGAAGTACAACGACTTCAATCAAGTCAGACCGCCGAACCCTTCGTTCCTCTACGGCGTGAGCCCGCACGCGATGCTCGACTTCCGCCGCTTCACCGCCGACCAGACGGCGAAGTTCCTCAACTGGCAGGCGTCCGTTCTGCGACGCAACACCGCGCCCGCGCAGTTCATCACGACGAACTACATCTCGACCATCGGCAGCTCCGACCCGCGCCGCTCGAACGAGCTGGACTTCATCTCCTACACGATGTATCCGGTCGGCGGCGGCCAAGGCTTAGGCGAAGACGGCTTTCGCCTCGGCTGGCAGCACGGCATCGCTTGGGCGAACGCTTTTTATAAACCTATCAAGGGCGTGACGGGCGTGATGGAGTTGCAGCCCGGTCAAGTCAACTGGGCGCGCATCAACCCGCAGCCCGCTCCCGGCGTGATTCGCATGTGGCTCTGGCACGCCTTCGCGGGCGGCCTCTCGTTCGCTTGCAACTACCGTTATCGACAGCCGCTCTACGGCAGCGAGCTTTACCACTACGGCATCGTCAACACGGACGGCGTGACGCCCTCACCCGGCGGTCTACAGTATTCGCAGGTCGCGCGCGAGATGAGGGAGCTGCGCGCGAAGTATGAACCGAACGCCAAGCCTCCGGCCGACTACACCGCGCGGCGGACGGCGATCCTTTGGAACCACGAGAACCTCTGGAACATCGACTATCAGAAGCAGACGGCGCTCTGGGACACTTGGGGACACACGTTCCGCTATCTCGAAGCGGCCAAGTCGGCGGGCGCGCCGCTCGAAGTGATTGACGAGACGGCAGACTTCTCCGCTTACCCGGTGCTGATCGCGCCGGCCTATCAACTCGTTGACGAAGAACTCGTGCGCAAGTGGACGCGCTATGCGGAAGCGGGCGGTCACCTCGTCTTGACCTCGCGCACGGGACAGAAGCGGCGCAACGGCTGGCTCTGGGAGGGCCCTTGGGCCGCGCCCGTGCGCCCGCTCATCGGCGCCGAAGTCTCGTTCTTCGATCTGTTGATGGATAACGGCAACGGCGAAGTCTCGATGAACGGCACTTCGTATCCGTGGAACGTCTGGGGCGACGTGCTCAAGCCTTCGGAGGGGACGGAGACGCTTGCGCGTTACTCGAACCAGTTCTACGCGGGCGCGGCCGCGGTCACGTACAGGCGTTTGGGGAAGGGGAGCGTCACGTACATCGGTGTCCAGACGAAGGACGGGCGGCTGGAAAGAGAAGTGATGCGCGAGGTCTACAAACGCGCAGGCATCTCGACGGCCGACTATCCACCGGGCGTCTACGTGGACTGGCGCGACGGCTTCTGGGTCGCGGTCAACTACTCATCGAAGCCCGTCGACATCGACGTGCCTTCGGGGGTCGAGATTCTCTACGGCGCGCGGCAGCTCAAGCCCGCCGACGTGCTCGTGTGGAGGCAACGTTGATGACTAAGGTCGGTCGCAGAGAGTTCGTCGGCGGCGCGTTGGCCGGGGGGCTCGCGTGTCTTGCGGCGCGGGGCGTGCAGGGGCCGGGCGCGAAGATAGAGATTCTCTTGGACGAGAAGCTCGGCACCATCTCGCCGGACATCTACGGCCACTTCGTCGAGCACTTGGGCGGCGTCGTCTACGACGGCATCTGGGTCGGCGAGGATTCCAAAGTGCCGAACGTCGGCGGCGTGCGCCGCGCAATCATCGAGCACCTCAAGCGCGTCAAGCCTTCCGTCATACGCTACCCCGGCGGCTGCTTCGCCGACAGCTACGACTGGCGCGACGGCGTAGGCCCGCGTGCGCGTCGGCCGCGGCGCCCGAACTTCTGGGGCGGCACCGAGTCGAACAACTTCGGCACGAACGAGTTCGCGCGCTTCTGCCAGCTCACGGGCGCCAAGCCCTACCTCGCTGCGAACCTGCGGGGCTTGCCGGCGCAGACCTTCTACGAGTGGGTCGATTACTGCAACGCGCCCGCGGGCGCGACGACGCTCGCAGACCTGCGCGCGACGGGCGAGGCCGCGAGCCGCGAGCCCTTCGGCGTGCGCCTCTGGGGTGTGGGCAACGAGTCTTGGGGCTGCGGCGGCAACTTCACGCCCGACGAGTACGCGATGGAGTTTCGACGCTTCACGGCCTCCGTGCCGGGTCACGGTATCAATCCACTCTTCATCGCCGCGGGGCCCGGCAGCGGCGATCTCGCATGGACGCGCGGCTTCTTCTCGAAGATGGCCGAGAAGCGACACTTCAACTTCTACGGCTGGGGCTTGCATCACTACTCTTGGAACGTGAGCCGCGGCGCGACCGACGATTGGGACAAGGGGAAGGGCGACGCTTTGAAGTTCGACGTGGAAGAGTGGTACGAGATGCTGCGGCAGGCCGACCAGATGGAGCAGCACATCAGAGAACACTGGGCGGCGATGGGCGAGTACGACCGCGAGCATCGCGTCAAGCTCATCGTGGACGAGTGGGGCGCCTGGTACAGACCCGGCACGGAGGTCGGCAGGCGTTACACCCTGAGTCAAGCGCAGACCTTGCGCGACGCGCTCGTCTCCGGCGTCACGCTCGACATCTTCAACCGGCATCCCGACAAGGTTGCGATGGGGAACGTCGCGCAGCTCGTCAACTGTCTCCACTCGCTCTTTCTCGCCACGGAGGAGAAGTTCGTCGCCACGCCGAACTTCCACGTCTTCGAGATGTACGCGCCGCATCAGGGCGCCGTCAGTCTGCGCACACTCTTCGAGGCGCCCGAGTTCACGCACCCGCGCGCGGGGAAGACGGGCACGTTCTGGGCCTTGAACGGCTCGGCGTCGCTCGACGGAAGAACCGTGACGCTCACGGTCGTCAACCCGCACGCCACAGAGTCGCGCGAGGCGGAGGTCAACGTGCGCGGCGCGACCGCGGTGCGCTCGGCGCGTGCGCGCGTGCTGACCGCGCCCGACATTCACGCGCAGAACACTTTCGAGAACCCGCGCGCCGTCGAGCCGCGGGACGAGGCGGAGGTGGCCGCGCGCGGCGCCTCGCTCGTCTTCCGCTTCCCGCCCGCGTCGGTCACGCGCTTGCAGTTGAGCATTTGACGGTCGCCGTTTGATTTCAATCCTGTAGAAGGAGCATTCAATATGTCTAAGAAGTTCGACCGCCGCGACTTTATCAAGTCGGCGGCGGTGGCCGGCACGGCCGCGTTGGTTGCGCCCGAGTGGGTCGAGGCCGCGCAGCGTCGCGGCGGCGGCCGTCGTGCGGGAGGCGGCGCACGCCCGCTCTCGTCTTACGATGCGCAGGCGCGCGAGCTGCTCTCGCAGATGACGCTCGAAGAGAAGGTCGGGCAGATGACGCAGGCCGAGCAGGACGCTTTGAAAGAGCCTGCGGACGTGCAGAACTACTTTCTCGGCTCGCTCCTTTCGGGCGGCAGCTCCGACCCGAAGGCCGGCAACAGTCTGGGCGCATGGACAGACCTCTACGACCGCGTGCAGTCGCTCTCTTTGAAGTCGCGCCTCGCCGTCCCCATCCTCTACGGCATCGACGCCGTGCACGGGCACAGCAACGTGCTCGGCGCGACGGTCTTCCCGCACAACGTCGGTTTGGGCTGCACGCGCAACGCGGGGCTCGTCGAGCGCGCCGCGCGCGTGACGGCCGAAGAGGTGCGCGCCACCGGCATCAACTGGACGTTCGCGCCCTGCGTCACCGTCCCGCGCGACGAGCGCTGGGGGCGCACCTACGAAGGCTTCGGCGAGTCGCCCGACCTCGCACGCGACCTCGGCGAAGCGGCCGTGCGCGGCTTTCAGGGGAGAGACTTGGGCGACCCCTTGAGCATTCTCGCCTGCGCGAAGCACTACGTCGGCGATGGCGGCACGTCGATGGGTACGGGCGGGATCGACCAGAACAACGGGGGCGGGAAACGCCTGCTCGACCAAGGCGACACGCGCGTGAGCGAGGCGGAGCTGCGACGCATACACATGCAGGGCTACATCTCGACCGTGCGCGCGGGCGTCGGCACCATCATGCCTTCGTACAGCAGTTGGAACGGCACGAAGATGTCGGCGCAGAAGTACCTGATGACCGACGTGCTCAAGGGCGAATTGAAGTTCGACGGCTTCCTCATCTCCGACTACAACGCCATCGACCAGATTACGAAGGACTACAAGCAGGCCATCGAGATTTCCATCAACGCCGGCATGGACATGGTGATGGTGCCGACGAAGTACCGCGAGTTCCACACGCTGCTCGTTCAGCTCGTGCGCGAGGGGCGCGTCTCCCAATCACGCATCGACGACGCGGTCATGCGCATCCTGCGCGTTAAAGTTGCAATGGGCCTGACGGAGCGCGGGCGCTCTGTGCTCGCCGACCGGCGCCTGCACAGCACCTTCGGCTCGGCCGCACACCGCGCCGTCGCGCGTGAGTGCGTGCGCCAGTCGCTCGTGCTGCTGAAGAACGACCGCCGCACTCTGCCTCTGCGCAAGACCGCCGCGCGCATACACGTCGCAGGGCGCTCGGCCGACGACATCGGCAACCAGTGTGGCGGCTGGACAATCGACTGGCAGGGCAAGAGCGGCAACGTCACGACGGGCGGCACGACCATCTTGCAGGCCGTGCGCAACACCGTCTCGCGCAGGACGAAGGTGACGTTCTCGAAAGACGGGTCGGGCGCGCGCGGCGCTGACGTTGGTGTCGTCGTCGTCGGCGAGACGCCCTACGCCGAGGGCGTCGGCGACCGCCAAGACCTCTCGCTCGCCGCGGAGGATGCGGCGACGATTGATAACATGAAGAGGGCCGGCATCCCCTTCGTCGTCGTGCTGATTTCGGGCCGGCCTTTAATCGTCAACGAAGAGCTGGCGAAGGCCGACGCGTTCGTCGCGGCGTGGCTGCCGGGGACGGAGGGGCAGGGCGTCGCAGACGTGCTCTTCGGCGACTATCGCCCGACGGGCAAGCTCTCTCTCACCTGGCCGCGCTCGATGGCGCAGATACCCATCAACGTCGGCGACCGCAACTACGACCCGCTCTTCCCGTACGGATTCGGGCTGACGTTCTAGTGTTGACTGCATGCTATAGCGGTCAGAACCACCTGCTACGGCGGGTGGTTCTGACCGTCAATGCGCCACGCTCAACTCGCGGCTGAGTCTCACGTCCGCCGACGAGCCGCCGACCATCAGGCGCACCCTGTCCAACTCAACTATGAAGCGCTTCTGCTTCACGTCCCAGTAAGCGAGTTGCTTCACGTCGAGCTTGAGCGTGACCCGCTTCGTCTCGCCGGGTTGCAGGGCGACGCGCGCGAAGCCTTTCAACTCCTTCGACGGCCGCTCGACCGACGAGTTGCGGTGCATGACATAGAGCTGCACCACCTCTTCGCCCGCGCGTGTGCCCGTGTTCTTCAGGTCGAAGGTGACGTTGACGGAGCCCCCAACAGGAATCGTCCGCGAACTCGTGCGCAGGTTCGAGTAGGCGAAGGTCGTGTAGCTCAACCCGTAGCCGAAGGGGTAGAGCGGCGCGCCTCGGAAGTACATATACGTGCGGCCGTGGCGGATGTCGTAGTCCATCATCGGCGGCAGTTGCTCGACGGAAGCGGGCCACGTCTGCACGAGGCGCCCCGCCGGGTTGTAGTCGCCGAAGAGCACGTCGGCCAGCGCGTGCCCCTCCTCTTGGCTGTTGTGCGTGAGGTGGAGGACGGCGGGCACGTTTCCTTGCGTCCAGTTGACGGCGAAGGGGAAGCTCGACTTGAGCACGACGACGGTGTTCGGGTTGGCCGCGTAGACTTTCTTCACCAGCTCCTCCTGTTCGAGCGTGATGGAGCGGCGGTCAACGGCCTCCTTGCCGTCGCTCGGGACGGGGCACTGCTCCCAGCCCGCATCGC
>JBJMGQ010000041.1:0-14787 GCA_045807845.1 Pyrinomonadaceae bacterium
CTCGGCGAAGCCGTGGCCGGCCTGAAGCGCGCGGCTGATGAGCTCCAGCGCGTCGGGCAGATGTTCGAGGAAGGCGTTGAGGCGCTTCTTGCGTTTGTAGGCGATGTGGAGGAACGGGATTGCCGCCGCGACCACGCCGCCCGTGAGCATGAAGAGCTTCGAGATGGTCAGCATCGAGACGGCGAGCGTCGCCAGCAGACCCGCCATCAACGAGAGCATCACGAGGCGCGAGACCGTGATGTGCAGGTCGGCTTGGTCGAGCATCCGGCGCAAGCTCGTCGCCAGTTGGACGCGCATCAGTACGCGGCTGAGCGCGGGAATCTCGCTCATCAACTCCTGCCGCGCGAGCTGCACCTCCTCGTCGCCCGAGCGCTTCGAGTAGAGCAGCGCGTCCGAGAGCCGCTGCTGCAAGCGCCGCCGCTTCGCCTCCGTCCCGCGCGTCGCCAGAAGGTACGCGCCGAAGACACCGAACATGCAGGTGATGAAGACTAGGAAAGGAATCATAATCAGTTTTCAGTTTTCAGTTTTCAGTTTTTAGTCAGCAGCTTTGGCTCTGCTGAAAACTAAAAACTGAAAACTGAAAACTCCTCTACACCTCTTCAAAGAAGACTCTCGGCAACTGCATGCCGTACTGCTTGAGTCGCTCGGCGAAGCGCGGGCGGACGCCGGTCGGGCGGTAGCGGCCGATGACCTTGCCGTCCTTATCCACGCCCTTGCGCTCGAAGTGGAAAATCTCCTGCATGGTGATGGTCTCGCCCTCCATGCCGGTGATCTCGGAGATGGAGGTGATGCGGCGCGTGCCGTCGGAGAGGCGCGCGGCCTGTATGACGAGGTCGAGCGCAGAGGCGACCTGCTGGCGCATGGCGCGGTCGGAGAGGCGCATGCCCGTCATCTGTATCATCGTCTCAAGCCGCGCCAGCGCGTCGCGCGGCGTGTTGGCATGGATGGTCGTCAAGGAGCCGTCGTGGCCTGTGTTCATCGCTTGCAGCATGTCGATGGCCTCGCCGCCGCGCACCTCGCCGATGACGATGCGGTCGGGACGCATACGCAAGGCGTTTTTGACAAGCTCGCGCTGCGTGACTTCGCCCTTGCCCTCGATGTTGGGCGGGCGCGTCTCAAGGCGGACGACGTGCGGCTGCTGCAACTGCAACTCGGCCGAGTCTTCGATGGTGACGATGCGCTGGTCGTCGGGGATGTAGGAGGAGAGCGCGTTGAGGAGCGTCGTCTTGCCCGCGCCCGTGCCGCCCGAGATGAGGATGTTCAGGCGCGCGCTGACGCACATCTGGAACATGTCGGCCATGTCCTTCGTCAGCGCGTTCTTGTCGATGAGCGACGACATCCGCAGAGGCTCCGCGCCGAAGCGACGGATGGAGAGGACGGGGCCGTCCAAGGAGAGCGGCGGGATGATGGCGTTGACGCGCGAGCCGTCCTGCAAGCGCGCGTCAACCATCGGAGACGATTCGTCGATGCGGCGGCCGACCGTCGAGACGATGCGCTCGATGACGCGCATGAGGTGTTCGTCGTCCTTGAATTCGACGTTGGTCAGCTCAAGCTTGCCGCGCCGCTCGATGTAGACCTTCTTCGGCGAGTTGACGAGGATGTCGCAGACATCTGGGTCGGCGAGCAGAGGCTCAAGCGGCCCGAGCCCGAACAGTTCGTGGCGCACCTCGCCGATGAGGCGCTCGCGCTCGCTGACGGAGAGCGGCGCGTTCTCGGCGGCGATCATGTCCTCGACCAGCCGCGAGACTTCGGCGTGCAACTGCTCCGGGTCGAGCTGCCCGAGCTTGGTCAAGTCCATGCGGTTGATGATGGCGCGATGCAGACGTGCCTTCATCTCTTGATAGACGTTGCCGCCGCCCGGCCCCGCGGCCTCGTCGCCGCCGCGCCCGAACAGCGCCACACCCGGCGCCCCCGGCTCTCTGATGAGTCTTTCGCGAAGTGACATAGCTGTTAGTTTTCAGTTTTCAGTTTTCAGTTTTTAGCTGACCGCGGAGAGTTGACCGTTGACGGTTTTCTCTCTGCGGAAGAAGGAGCCGAGGCGACCGCGGCGTGCTTCGACCGGCGCGGGCGCAACGTTCTGGCTGAAGCCCGCGGCTATCTGGCGCAGCTCGGTGGCAATCTTCGATTGCGGCTCGGATTCGACGAGCGGCTGGCCGAGGTTGATCGAGTTGACGGCCATCTTGTAGTCGCTCTGCACATAGCCCGTGACGCGCTCGCCGAGAAAGCGTTCGACCTGCCGGAGGTCGAGGTCTATCTGCTTGCTGAAGCGGTTGACGACGACGTGCAGCTTGTGGCGCGGATAGCCGAGGCGGTCGAAGATTTGCAGCGCGCGCTGCGTGCTGCGGATGGCCGGGATGTCGAGCGTGAGCACGAGCAGAATCTCGTCCGACTGGTCGAGCGCGGAGAGCGTGATGGAGTCGAACGTGTGCTGCGGGTCGACGACGACGTAGTCGAAGCGCTCGCGCAGAATCTCAAGGACTTGAAAAACGTGTTCGGCCTCGATGTCGTCGGCCGAGTCGGCTTCGCGCGGCGCGGCCAGTAAAGATAAGTTCGCGGAGTGCGGCGTCAGGTAGCTGCGGAGCAGTGTGTCGTCAACGCGCTCGCGGTTCTCGATGAGGTCGGCGATGGAGAACTTCGGCTCGACGCCGAGGAAGAGGCCGAGGTCGCCGGCCTGCAAGTTCAAATCGAGGAGCACCGTCGGCTGTTGCAATGCGGCCGCGACGTTGGTCGCGACAAACGTCGTCCCCGTCCCGCCCTTCGAAGAGAAGACCGAGAGGACGCGGCCGCGCTTCTTCGGCGGCACGGGCTGGACGGCGCAGAACTCGGCGATGCGCTGGTAGACGGTGGCGAACTCTTCGGGGCGCACGGGCAGGCGGAGAAACTCGCGCGCGCCCGCGCGGATGGAGCGCAGAATCGTGTCGGGCGAAGAGTCGCGCGCGGCGCAGATGACGGCCGTGCGCGGGCACTCGCGTGCGACGCGCTCGACGAAGCGCAGCCCCGCGTCGGGCTCGGCTCCGAGCGCGACGACGACGGCGTTGGGCGCGAGCCGTTCGATCTCGGGGAAGACCTGTTCGGCGTCGTCGCCGCCGACGAGCACGCGCGCGCCCTCCTGCGTGGCGAGCGCCGCGCGCAGCTCGCGAAACGACTCCATGCCCGCGCTCAGTATGACGAAGGTCAGTTGTTGGGTCATCGTGCGTCCTTGTCCTCTGTCTTCTCTCAACGGCTGACTCACAAGCTCACATGCACTTGCCCGAGCCCGTCGTCTTCATCGGCGGCTTGCAGACGCAGCCGGTCGAGACGTTCTCGCCGCGTTTGCATGCGGGCGCAGGCGTCGGCGTCGGGGCCGGAGTCGGCGTCGGCTTCGGCGTCGGCGTGGGTGCCGGCGTCGGCGTCACGGTCGGGGCCGGCGTCGGGGTCGGCGCAGGGGTCGGGGTCGGCGCCGGTGTGGCCGTAGGCGCGGGCGTCGGGCCGGGTGTCGGGCCGGGCGTCGGGGTCGGGCCGGGCGTCGCCGTGGGCGCGGGCGTCGGGCCGACATCGGGGGGAACCTGACCGGCGCTCTCGGCCGTGAGCGTCGTGTGGTAGTCGGGCATCGAGATGGTCGTGCCGACGAAGGGCACGAGTAGCTTGAACTTGAAGTCCGTGATGCTCACCGTCACGGAGCCGCCGGGGTAACTGAAGACGCCGGTGACGGGCGAGGCTTTGTACTGCACGTCCACGTTGTCGTCGATGAGCCCGTTGACGGCGGGCGCGCCTGTGCCCGCGGCGTTGCCGTAGACGACCATGTTGATGACTTCGGCCTCGTCGCTCGCAGGATGCGTGACGGCGTAGCGCGCGCCGCGGCGCGTGGCGTCCGAGATCGCGTTGTGCGTCCAGAGCAGCCGCGCCACTTCCAGCGCGCCGAAGATGGCCGTCAGGAAGACGACCGCCCCGATGGTGAACTCCACCAGCGCGGCGCCGCGCTCCGACCTCGCGTTCTCTGTGGCTCGTCTGTACACGAAGGTCACCTCAGCTCGGGATGGAAGAGAAGTAGCGCATCGTCGTGCTCGGGCTCACCGGCACGCGAAGCGAGAGCGCGGGGTTGCCGATCAGCTTGCCGAGATCGAAGAACGGTTGATAGGTGTAGTTCTCGATGCGGACGGTGACGCGCTCGGGGAAGGCCGTCGTGCCGCCGGTGCGTGTGACGCGGACGTTCGCGCCCGAGAGTCCCGAGATGACGGGCGACCCCGTGCCGCTCTCGTTGCCGTAGACGACGAGGCTCTTGGCCTTGCTGTCCGAGGTGCCCGCGGCCGACTCGGTCATCAGGTAGCGCGCGCCCGCGCGCGTCGCCTTCGCGAGCGTCTGGTAGGTGTAGAAGAAGCGGCCGAACTCGGCCGACGCGCCGAGCAGTATCAGCAGGATGGGCAGCACGATTGCCAGCTCGACGAGCTGCGTCCCGCGCTCGGAGCGTGCGAAGCGGCCGACGAGGCGCGCGGGTCTGAAGGGTCTGACGAACACTTCCCTCACCTCCTCTTCAGCGATAGAGCACGGGCTGCGCGAGCTGCGGGTTGATGGGGCCGCCGCCGGGCTTGTAGCCGCCCTTGCCGAACATCACGCGCTCGCCGATGTACTCGGCCTTCACGTCGCCGCCCGAGCCGCCCTGCACCTTCGCCTGAAGGAAGAAGGCGGCGAACTTGTAGAAGGTGACGGTGTCGCGGCCGGGGTCGAACTCGTTGATGTCCACCATCGGGATGAGCACCACGCGCCGCATCGCCGCGCCGGGGTGGCTGGGCGTCTCCCAGTTCGCGGAGCCGGGCGTCGCGTCGCGATACTGCGCCCAGGTGATGTTCTCTTTCACGTTCAGGTCGGGCGGATAATCGGCCGCGTCCATCCCCGACGCGTAGTCGTCAAAGCGCGTGTTCATCCCCTGACGGACGGGGCCGGCCGAGGTGCCCGGCTTGGTCGAGACGGTGTAGGACTGCCCCGGTTCGGCGCACTCGTTGACGCCGTGCGCGATGTCCTCACGGGCGGAGCTGCCGCCGCGACCGGTCGGCGCGAGTATCTGGTAATTACCCGGCGAGACCATGCTGCCGGGCGCGTCGCGGATGGTGTAGGTCTGGCCGGGCATCATCGGATGAGCGGGGTCGTCGAGGACGGAGAGCGGTATCCATTCGCAGAAGACGTTGGGCGAGACGCTCATCCCGGCGATGGCCTTCTGCGTGAGATTGACCGACGACTTGCCCAGCGCGCTCGCGGCGAAGAAGATGCCGACCGCCTTCGGCGGCACATCGACGCTGACGAAGCGGACGCCCGCGGCCGAGCCACGCGCCGTCGCTTCGTCCATGTACGGGCCGTCGAAGTTGACCGCGAACTTTACGTCGGCGCGCGTGACGGTGACGCCCGTCTTGTTGAACTCGTAATTGTTCATCACCTCGACGGCGCGGTCGGTCGCCGCGGTGATCCCTGCGGGCGAGGAGTTGAGCGCGGAGGCCCCGGCCAGAGACGAGGCGTCGGCCGCGTTCTGCAACTCGGCCTTGACGACGTAGAGATGACTGATGTCAACGCATAGCCCCGCGGCGAGGATGAGGGCCAGCATCCCGAGCGCACTAATGGCGAGGACTGAGCCGCGCTGTCCGTTCGCTTTCGCTTCCACTTTCGTCAGCCTCATCTTTGCCCTCCTGTCTAAACTCTGAACTCGGAACGATGAACGATGAACTGTCAGACAGACGGCTTCAGTTCATCGTTCATCGTTCAGACTTCATCGTTTCACTGCTGCTTCTTCGAGACTTCGACCGAAGCTTCGCCGGCCTTCGCCTCGTCGGCCTTCTTCTTCGGTTGAGCTTCGGGCGCGGCGCTGCTCTTCTCGCCGGTCGAGAAGCCGTGGTCGCCGGTGATGCCTTCGCCCTTGGGCTCGACGCCGAGCGGCGAGCCGTTCTTGAGGCCGTCCACGCCGCGCATCTGCGGGAGGTCGTCGGGGTTGACCGGCTTCACCAACTGCGCCGTGACGATGAACATCAGCTCCGTCTCCTGCTTCTGGAACGACTTCGAGTTGAAGAGCGTGCCGAGGATGGGGATGTCGCCGAGGATGGGAATCTTCGAGATCGAGCGCTGCTCGTCGTTGTTGAGCAGGCCGGCGAGCGCGAACGACTGGCCGTCGCGCAGCTCGACGCCCGTCTTGGCGCGCCGCGTCTTGAGCGCGGGCACGAGGAAGCCGTCGAACTTGACGCCGTTGGCGAAGTCGATGGACGAGACTTCGGGCTCAAGCTCAAGCCGGATGTGGTCTTCGTCGATGATGGTCGGCTTGAAGTTGAGGCGGACGCCGTACTCCTTGAACATGATAGTGACCATCGCCTTGTCGCCCGAGTTCTGGACGACGGGGACGGGATACTCGCCGCCGGCGAGGAAGCTCGCCTGCTGGCCGTCCATCGCGATCAGGTTCGGCTCCGCGAGACTCCGGATGGCGCCCTGCGTCTGGAGGGCGCGGAGGAAGTTAAAGGTGTTGCCGCCCATCACGAAGAGGTTCAAGGCGCTACCGACCGTCGTCCCGAAGATGCTGCCGCCATCGACGTTGCCCATCGTCCAGGGGCCGCCGCCCGAGCCGACGACGCCGCCGACGCCGGGTGACGACTGGTAGGCGAAGGTCGCTCCCAGCTCGCGCATGCGCGAGCGGCTGACCTCGGCCACGCGCACCTGCAACTGCACCTGCGCCGCGCTCGGCGTGGGCGACTGAAGCATGTTGACGACGTTGAAGCCCGCCGCCTTGACGACCGCCTCAACCTGCGAAACGGTCAGCGCCTTCTTCACCTTGCCCGAGATGACGACCGAGCCGTTCGCCTGACTGAGGCGCACGTCGTCGTCGGGGAAGAGCGCCTTGATCTGCGAGTCGATCAGCGAGAGGTTCGAGCGGACGTACACGTCGAAGACGACGAAGCGGCCACCCTCTTTCTCCCACGCGATGAAGTTGACCTGCCCGAACGCCTTGCCGTTGACGACGGCCTGATCGGGCGAGACGAGCACGGCCTCGGCCACTTCGGGGTTCGAGACCGAGAAGCGCCCGATGGGACGGTCGAAGTTGATGACGCGCGACTGGCCCACGAGCACGTTGATCTGGACGGGCTCGGCCGACGCCTTCTCGAACGAAGCCGGGACGAAGTTCTGCTGCGGCTGCCCTTGCGCCCTGCTCGACACCGCGCCCACCGAGAGCACGCCGACGAGCACAAAGATTTTCGCGAACAGGGAACGTTTCTGCATGACGGTTTTGACTCCTCGTTTGGAACGATGAACTGTGAACGCTGAACGCTGAACTGTTCACTTCATCCTTCAGCGTTCATCCTTCAGCGTTATTCCCTTACGGGAATTCAACTGTGCTCTTCTTCGTGCCCTGTATCATCTCGACGTTCGGGCGCGGCGGCGGTGTGGGCTGAGGCTTGGAAGCTTCGACGGGCGCGGCCTGCGCGACACGCGGCTGCGTGCGCGGTGCACGGCGGACGGGCGCGGGTGCGGGCTGCGTCTTCTGCTCGCTCTTGAGCGAGCCGGGCTCGGGCGCGGGCATCGCGTGCTCGCCGGACAGAAGGCTCCGCTTGTCGGCGCCCTGCGTCTGCTCGTCGTCCTGATCGACCATGTTGCGCAGCATCAGGCGGAGCTTGCCCTCGGTCGAAGCGAGCGCGAGCTTCTCGGCCTGATCGGGTGTGACCTGAAGCGTGACGGCCTTGACGGCGTCGGCCCCACGCTCGTCCTTCGGCTTGTCGAGGTTCTGGCCCGAGGCGAGCACCTTGACGTTCTGCAAGACGATCTTCGAGATGGGGTTGCTGCTGATGGTGTTGCCGGGAGGGTCGATGACCGTCAGCACGTCCACCATCGTCCCCGGCGTGAGAAAGCCCGCCACGCCGATTACGTCGTCCACCTTCACCGTCATCGCGCGATAGCCCGCGGGGATGACCGCCGAGATGCCGCCCTGCGAGCCTTCGGGCGCGAGCTTGAAATCGGTGATCGGCTCGCGCGCGGCGACGCCGACGACCGCGACGCGGCCGACCAGTTTGTCGGCCTTGTCGAACGTGCCCTCGGGCATGGCGTCCGAGGGGAACTGCACGGTCGAGAGCTGCTCGGCCGCGATCTTGGTGCCTAAGGGTATGTCCACCTTAGCCACGACCACGTTGTTCACGTTGCGCGAGCTGGCCTGCGCATCCGACAGGTAACGGCTCACGGAGACGGCGGCCAGCAGCCCGAAGACCACGGCGCTGCCCAGCACGAAGAGGAGACGTTTGTTCCGCATGTCCAGTTTTCTCCAATCGAGGTTTAACTACTCCGAGTCGTCCGGCCGCTTTGACCTCTCAGGCGTGAAAGACGAACAAAGAGATAAGGCTACCGAGCGTGATGGCTACGCCGTACGGCAGCGTGTGGCGCCTGTCCGTCGGCACCTCGAAGCGCGGCATCTGCCAGCCGGGCAGCAGCCCGACGAAGATTTGCAGCACGCGCGTCAACGTCGTCAGCAGCGTCCCGTTGCGCACTATCGTGTAGACGGCGAGCACGCCCCCCGTCAGCAGCACGACGAGGAAGACAGGGACGACGAGCTGCGTCCCGAAGACCGCGCCGACCGCCGCGAACAGCTTCACGTCGCCCGCGCCCATCGCGCCGAAGACGTGGAGCATGAACATCAGCCCGAAGGCCAGAAGGCAGCCGCCCGCGCTCGCCAGCAGACCGGGCAGTCCGCCGGTGACAAAGTTGATAACGAGTCCGCTGATGAGCGTGGCGAGCACGAAGACGTTCGGGATGCGACGATAGCGAACGTCGAAATAGGTGATGACGGCCGTCAGCGGCAGCAGCAACGAAAGGGCGGCGATGGTCATCGTGTCGAACATGACGCTTTAACTTTTAAGAAGGAATGAGTGCGGTGTCACTGAACTCGGCTTGCGCCGTCTGAAGTCTTCGGGCAGGCTCGGGGGCGCGCCCGTCGTTGCTCTGTTGAGAGCAGGCGCGGGCGCGCCGCTCGAACCTGTGTCGTTATGGAGCCGTCGTGGGAATCTTGCTGCCCAGATTCGTGATGGCATCCTTGATGGTCGTGCCGAGGCTGGTGAAGGCCGTGACCGTCGCGAGCGCGATCAGCGCGGCGGCGACGGCGTACTCGGAAAGCTCCAGCCCGCTCTCGTCTTTCAGGAATCTCTTAAGCATCGTTTCTGTACCTCGAAGGTTGTTCCGCCTTGTGTGTGAAGGGCGGCGCGCCGCTCAGGCCGCAGGCGCCGCCCGAACCGTGACCGTTACGGAGCCGTCGTAGGAATCTTGCTCCCCAGGTTCGTGATCGCGGTCTTGATGGTCGTGCCGAGGCCCGTGAAGGCTGTGACCGTGGCGAGCGCGATCAGCGCGGCGGCGACGGCGTACTCGGACAACTCCAGCCCGCTCTCGTCTTTCAGGAATCTCTTAAGCATCTCTCTGCACCTCTTTGTGTGTTTGGCCTTGTGTGTGAAGGGCGGCGCGGCCTCTCGTGCGTCGGGCCCGGTGGCGCGCCGCCCCCTTCCTCAATCGCGCATTACGGATTGGTCGGAATCTTGGTGCCGAGATTCGTGATCGCGGTCTTGATGGTCGTGCCGAGGCTGGTGAAGGCCGTGACCGTGGCGAGCGCGACGAGCGCGGCGGCGACGGCATACTCGGACAGTTCAAGGCCGGTCTCGTCGCGGAAGAACTTCTTCAACATCTCTTTTTGCTCCTTTAGAGTTTTGGGTGAACTTGAGTCGAGGGTTGCAGGCCCGTGCCAGACGCGCGAGGCGGCCGCCGGACGACTGTGTGCGGACATCTACAGCCCGCGCGTGTGCAGAAAGGCTTGGCGGCGGGCTTCGCCCCGAAGCGGCTCGACGAACAGTTCATGCCCCTCACGTTCATCCGAGCCGTTCAGCGCGAAGCCCTTCACGCCGCCGAAGAGCGTCCAGACCAGCGCCAGCGCCGCCATGAGGAGAAGCTGCTTCGCCCCGCCCGCCCCCGCGACGGCCCGCGCCCCCACGAGCACGGCCGCGGCTGCGAACGGCACGACCAGCGCGCCCCCCACGACCAGCACCAACGTTTTAGTCAAGACAGTCTTCATTAACCTTTCCTTCCGAGCGTCACGACCACCAGGCAGTGCCACCAACCTCGCAGCCGCTTCAGCTTCCGACGCCTTCCCCTTTTCAATGCCCGTGCCACAGCGTTACTTCTGCAAAAGCCCAATGAAAACTGTGAGCGCACGTCATCCACTCCAAACCCTTGTCAACCGCGGGCGACAAACGAATCCGGCCGCGAGCGCGCCGTTCGCCGCGACAAATGCTCGAAGCAACTCTGACTCAACGGCTTAGAGGCTTGTCGCCCGCGGTTAACAACGAACACACGCCCACGCATCCTTTCGGTTACCGAAAGCGACAGACCCGTGACTTCAAGCTCTTTGCGGTTGAAGGTGCGTCGAAAGAATAACCACCGCAGACGAAGAGACACGGCTTGAAGACTTATATCTTCAAGCCGTGTCTCTCCGTCACTGCGGTGGTTAATGTCTTACAAGTATCTGAGGCCGAGTGAGGCGAGCGCGGTGAAGCTGACCACGGCGCCTGCGATGGTGAACGTCCACTCGACGAGCGGGCTGCGGCGCGCGAGCAGCGCACGCAGCATGACCATTCCGCACTTCCAACCATCCTGCTGGTAGAACGGCAGAAGATTCGTCGCCGCCAGAAGGTAGTTCATCAGACTGAACCAACTCCCCTGCGTCACGAGCGCCGCCCCGATGTTGACCAGCACGCCCGCGAGCAGCACGAAGACCTGCTGCACGAGCGGCCTCGTCTGCAACTGCTTCACATCTAAACGCACGTACGCGCCGATGGGCAGGAGGTGGAGTTTGAAGCGCACGCCGCCCACATTCAACTCAAGCAGCTTCGGCCCCCAGCCGAGCCCCAGCTCAGGCGCGCGCACGCCGCACAGGCGCGCCGCGACAAGGTGCCCCAGCTCGTGTATGAACATCGTCGCCGCGAAGAGCAGGACGTAAGTGATAAGCATTGGGAGGTCGTCCGTGGGCCTCGTCAGAGAAGAGACGTGAGTGAAGAGTGAGTAGTGCGGGGAACGCGCCGAACCTTAAATCCTGTCGGCGCGCAGTTGCAGGCCGTGCTGCTGCTCGTCCTGTAGGAAGTCGCCGACGTTGATCGTCAGCCGCTTCAGCTTCTTATAAAGCGTCTGGCGCGAGCCGAGGCCCAAAGCCACCGCCGCGCGCGCCACGTTGTAGTCGTTCCGCCTGAGCGTCTCGGTGATGACGCGCCGCTCGTAGTCTTCGAGCATGTTCTCTAAATGCGCCGGCACCTGCCCCGCCGCCTCGGGCTGCGTGTGCCGCTCCTCTGAAGGGAGCACGCGCGCGCTGATGTTCTCCGTCCCGATGTAGCAGCCCTCGTCCGTGTAGAGCACCAGCCGCTCGATCTCCGCCGCCAGCTCGCGCACGTTCCCCGGCCACGCGTAGCTCTGAAGCACACTGATAGCATCGGCCGTGATGCCCGCCACCGCACGCTCGTTGCGCCGCGCGTAATGCGAGAGGAAGTGTGAGATGAGCGCGCCGATGTCCTCGGGTCGCTCGCGCAAAGGCGGCACGTGCACCGTCAAGGCCGCGACGCGGTAGTAGAGGTCTTCGCGAAACGTCCCGTCCTGCGCGGCCTTGTACAAGTCCTTGTGCGTTGCCGCCAGCACACGCACGTTCACCTTGCGCGGCGCGCGCTCGCCGAGCGTGTGGACTTCGCCCTCCTGTAAGAAGCGCAAGAGCTTCGGCTGCAACGCGAGCGGCAGGTCTCCTATCTCGTCGAGAAAGAGCGTGCCGCCCTCGGCCGCACGTATGAGCCCGTCGTGGTCTACGTGCGCACCGGTGAAGGAGCCCTTGCGGTGACCAAAGAGTAGACTCTCGATGAGGTCGGAGGGCGCGGCCGTGCAGTTGAAAGGGATGAAGGGCGCCTGCGCGCGCCGGCTCAGACGGTGTACGGCGCGCGCCACCAGCTCCTTGCCCGTCCCCGACTCGCCCGTGATGAGCACGGTCGATTCCGAATCCTTGATGCGCTCGACTGAGTGCGCCAGCGAGTTCATCGCGCGGCTCACGAAGACCATACCCGGCAAAGAAGTCGCGGCCACCTCGGCCGCCTTGAACGCCTTCACAGGCTTGTACAGCTCCTCGCGCACACGCGCGTGCGAATGCGCAAGCCGCGCCACGTCCGACAGAATCCTCAGCTCCGACGCCTGCGTCTCGTTCAGCGCCCTCACAAAACGACCGTAGATGGCCGCGCCCTCGCGCTGCGGCGATGTGGCCGAGAGCACGAGACAGATTTTCCTGTCTCCCGCCTTCGGCTCCTGCCCGGCTTCGGCGCCGCTCAGAACCGCTTCGACGGTCGTCTCCGCGTCAATCGTCTCCTCCGGGTCGAGCCCCTCGACCCACTTCAGATACGCCCGCTCGCCCGACCTCTGCGAGAAGGTCGCCATCCCGTACGTGTGCGCGGCGGCGTCCACCATCAACGCGACCTTCAGCATCACGTCGTACAGCGCGTCCGAGCCCGTGTCGGCTGCCCGGCAGAGCGACCGAACCATCGCCGCCAGAGGCAGTTGAAAACCTTTCGGCGCTTCGTTCATCCCCGTCTCGTTCTGTGACTCCGGAGACAAGCCTGACATAAAACCCCTTGTCGAGATTAAAAAATGCGGGTTTCGAGCCCCTCGGCAACTCTTTTTTGAGGAAAAACAGGCAAGAAAAGCGATTCGGGGAGAATCACAGCAAATTTTGTCCGGACACCAGCCGGAAAATTTCGGCCGAAGTCTCTGCCAGTCTAAGAACAGAAACGTCCCCTGTCAACTTCTTTAATTGTTGTTTAAACATTGCGACCATTCCCCTACGGTTTTGTACCTCTGAGCACCTCGGTCATCTTTTCCACATCTGCGGCGTAGATTGCGGTTTCTATCTTACTGCCATGAAAGATTATCCAAATCGTTTGCCCAAACGGCGGATTTCCGTTCGCCCCGTGTTCGCCAAAATTGGAGCCTCGTCGCCCTTACTTCAAGTAAATAATCAACTTAGCCGTACAAACCATTGAAAACGTACGTCTTTACAGCCTCTTAAGCAAGTGCTAAATTCCGGAAACCTTGTCGCCGAAGCCAAGGGCGGCCGGTGGAAGTAACCGCAAACAACCCCTCTTCGCTGTTTCGATGTTTTCAGGTTAGAGACTTTCTGGCTCGTCCAAGCAGACAACTCGAACCGTTGGTCTTCGCGCCGTTCGGAAATGAACGGTTCACGCGGCGTTGACCCGATACAAGACCCGGAGGTGCTCACAACATAATGTCCGCAAATCCCTTCTGGATTGATTCCCGACTCGACGCTCAACGTCCCGTAGCGCGCGCCTCTTCGCTTCCCTCCCCCGCGACAGAGACATTTGTCGGGGCCCTCGGCACGCGCGCCGACACCCGGCGACGTGCCTTTTCGATACCCTCCTGGGTCGTCTTCAGCATGATCATGCTGGCAACCTTCGCCGTCTGCGTCACGGTGACGATGCGCACGCACGCGGCTCGCGGCGCGGCCGAGCAGCGTTTCGAGCAGATGGAGACTGAAGTTAAGAGCATACGCCAGAAGAACGAGACGCTCCGGCGCGACGTGGAGCGTCTGAGCACAGACCCGCGCACGAGAGAGGCGGCTGCGCGCACGCGCCTGAACATGGTTCGGGCCAACGAGGTCGTCGTACCGCTGGACTGACTTTATGTTTTTGGCGGTGGGTGTTCGCCATCATGCTTTCCTGACGCCCGCCTGAGCTGACCCGCTCGTTTACCGCCGTAGTCCCCTACCCGCACGGCGCGGCCGCACGCTTCAAGGCGACGGCCGCGCCGCCTTTTTTGGCCGCAAACAGCCGCTTGAGAGTTGGTTGACACTGTTTGAGCGGGTCAACTAATATCGACTTATCGGTTCATAAAAATAATTTGTTCGCGCACGCGCCGGGTCGCGGCACTTGACGGACGGAGCGAAAGCAAAGATATGCCCGAGACGAAAGAGTTGAACTCGCCCGCGGAAGCCTCGGTCGAGCGCTGGGAGCGCGAGACTTTGGAGCCGGTTCTCAAGAAGCGCCCCGAGAGTAAGAAGCGCTTCGAGACGGTCTCGCTCGACGAGGTCAACCGCCTCTACACACCCGCCGACGTGGGCGAAGTTGACTTCGAGCGCGACACAGCCTTCCCCGGCGAGTTCCCTTACACGCGCGGCATACACCCGACGGGCTACCGCGGCAAGCTCTGGACGATGCGCCAGTTCGCGGGCTTCGGCACGCCCGAGGAGACGAACGCACGCTTCAAATATCTCCTTGAGCACGGCCAGACGGGACTCTCCGTCGCCTACGATTTGCCGGCGCTGATGGGCTACGACGCCGACTCGCCGCTCTCCGAGGGCGAGGTCGGCAAGTGCGGCGTCGCCGTCTCTTCGCTCGCGGACATGGAGGTGCTCTTCGACGGCATCCCGCTCGAAGCGGTGACCGTCTCGCAGACTATCAACGCGCCCGCCTCCGTTCTGCTTGCAATGTACCTCGTCGTCGCGGAGAAGCAGGGCGCCGACTTCCGTAAGATTTCGGGCACGCTTCAGAACGACATCCTCAAGGAGTACATCGCGCAGAAGGAATGGATTTATCCGATCCGCCCGGCGATGAAGCTTGTCACCGACACCTTCGAGTTCTGCACTCGCCACGTGCCCAAATACAATCCGATCTCGGTCAGCGGCTACCACATCCGCGAGGCCGGGGCGACGGCTTTGCAGGAGCTCGCTTTCACTTTGCGCGATGGGCTAGAGTACGTCGAGTGGGGCGTGCGCGC
>JBJMGQ010000042.1:0-10473 GCA_045807845.1 Pyrinomonadaceae bacterium
CGCGAGCGCCGACTCGTCGCCGGCGCCCCATGCGCGTAGAAGCTGCGTGATCTCTTGCGGAGCGTTCGTCGTCATCCCAACGGGCGGGGTACGGTGGAATATGGCCCTTTGGCCATGGCCCCGGCGAGCCTCAAAAAATTTCCCACCGCCGTTAGCGTTTTCACGCGCCGTTCACGCCTTAACCAGCGGAACGAAATGAAGGGGCGGGCAGGAGAGCCGCGCGCCCGGTGCCATCCGAAGGCCGCAGGATTATATCCCGCGACCGGCCGAACGCAACACCTTCCGGTGCTCGGCGGGAAGGCCGTCCCCGTAGTCATCTCTGATTGAAAGGCACGCCGGCATGAGGAAGCATCTTTTAATCGCGCTCGCGTCCGTCGTCATCGCAGTTCTCTGCTGGCAGCCCGCCGCGGCGCAGCCGCAGTTGGGCGCGGGGCAGGGCGGTCTCGCCGTCTTGAAAAGCCAGCTCAGTGTGAATGCCAGAACGGTCACGTCCTACAAGGGGGACGGCAGCACCTATAGCTGGACGCCCGTCATCAAGTTCGACACCAGCGGGCCGCTCCCGAGTGGTGCCAGTTACCACGCCACGGTCTCGCTTCCCAACGGCGCCCCTTGGGCCGAGATGGACTGCAAGTGGGTGGGCGGCTCGCAGAGCAACTACTATCAGTGCGGCGGCCCGGACTTTCCCGAGGAGAAGGGCACGACGGCGACGGGCCTCTTCCCCTTCGCCATCAAGATGCGGAACGAGTTGCAGGGCACCGACCAGACGCTCTTCACCGGCAAGGTCAGGATCGAAAAGGCGCCCGGCGACGACGGCACGCCCGCCGAGCGCGCCAAGAAGTCCTTCTTCTATCCCGCCCATGACTGGGCCCTGCCCATCGGCTACGTCTTCTACAGCCCGGAGGAGAACTACCTCTACACCTCTTTCTGGGTGCGCGGGCAGACCTACAACATCAAGCCGCACATCTTCTACAAGGGTCAGGAGCTTGACTACGGGGGCACCGACAAGGCGAGCTGCCGCGACCGGACGGAGGTCGGGGACGCCTACATTCGCTCGGTCAAGCCCGCCCCCGTCTGGCGCTTCGTCGAGTGCAGACTCTACACCGTCATCGTCAGGGACAAGGGGAACAAAGACGACACGCGCCACCGCCTGATGTCGAACCCCGGCGAGTACGAGATCAAGGTGCTGTGGAATAACCACCTGTCGCGCTCGATCAAGTTCTCCGTCGGCTCCGGCGGCGACCTCACCGGCGGCGTCCCGCTGCTCTACAAGGTGCGGGATGGAGACGGGGAGCGGTTATCCGGCGTCGTCTTGCCCGTCGCCATCCTCGACGATCAGGACGGGCCTTGGAACAAGGACGCATGGAAGACCGAAGGCTTTTACGGCAACCCGCCGCAGGGCTTCACGCCCGCGCCTTAAACGTCTCTCAACGGAGAGCAGCATGAGAGTCGTCTCGAAGAGTTCAGGGTGAGAGGCGCGCTCAAAGCTTTCTCCTGAGCGTCAGAGGGTTGAAGTGCGGGCTGCGCGTCTGTCGCATGTCGGGCGGGGCCAGCGCGCGGCCGAGCTTCCAGATAAAGTCCATCTCGGCGTTCAGAGACTCCTGCGCGAGGCGCGACTCTCTGATGAGTAGCACGCTGCCGTAGAAGAGGCCGCAGGCGCCGGAGAGCCCGAGCACCACGGGGAACCAGGCGTAAGAGGGATGGCCGGCTGCCGCGACGAGCCCGATGGCGACGCTCGTCGCGACGAAGACGCCGAGCGCGAGATAGAAGACGCGCATGCTCTTTTGCAACAGCCGCGTGCGCGTCGTCAGCTTGTCGAGCTGATTGAAGATGACGATGCGGCGCTCCTCGAACAACTCCACGTCCACGTCCTGCCTCTTCATCATCTCTTCGAAGTTGCCGATGAGCATGCGAACGCGGTCAACGACGCGACCCAGACGGGTCGAGGTCGAGAGGATGAGCGCGCCGCAGGCCGAGATGAGCACGGCGGGCGTAATCATCGCCGTCAGGACGGCGACCGCTGAAGAGAGCGCTTCCATCAGTTACCCTTCTCTTGCGTCCTCATTATGGCGGCACGCGCCGGGAGCGAGCAACCTCTTCGCGCTCGAAAGGTTCGTCAACGCGCACGTTGACGAAAGTTGTGCTATCCTCCGCCGCAAACGAGACAACAGTCCGCGGGTCAGACTTAATCCTCCGCTTATCTTCGGGCACGACTTCGCCTGAGCGCGGGGCACACGTTTCTCACGGAAGGAGTAGACGACAGATGTCCATTGAAAGAGACGACAGGGATGATGCGGCAGGCGAAGACTCCGTCGGCGGCACGCACGGCGGCCTTGCCATCGGGCGCACGACGGGCATGGGCGCCGGGATAGCCGACGGCGGCACGCCGGGTGCGGGCGAAGCCTCGGGCGACGATGACGAAGAGGGCACATCCGGCGGCGACGAGGGCGCGTCCTCGAAAGCCTGAACGGTGCGTCTCGCAAGCGCCGGGGCTGAGAAAAAAGGCGCCGCCTGTCCATCCGCACGGCTGCCCAAGAGCATCACACGCAGCATGATGAACAGTAGGCAGATGGCAGTAGGCAGTAGGCAGAAGTTGAGGATGAAGGCCCGCGTGTCTCTCCTCCTCGCCTTTGCCTGCGGCTTACTGCTTACTGCTTACTGCCATCTGCCTATTGCCATCTGCCTACTGCCATCTGCCTCCGCGCAGGTCGGGCGGAGGTTCCCCGGCAGCGAGCCGGCGAAGAAGAAGCAGGAGTCGCCCGCCGAGACGAAGCCCGCCGAGACGCCCAAGCCGCAGACGCCGGAGGCGGACGAAGCGCAGGAGATTGACGACGGCGAAGCCGTTAAGGTCGAGACGAATCTCGTCACCGTCCCCATCATCGCGAGCGAGCAGGGCGGCCGTTACGTCCCAGACCTCAAGGCCGAAGAGTTCGCCATCTCCGAAGATAACGCAGAGCAGAAGATCGCCTTCTTCGCCACCGTCACCGAGCCCTTCAGCGTCGTCCTCATGATCGACACGAGCGCGAGCGCCTCGGTCGAAAAGCTCCGGCAGGTGCAGGAGGCGGCCGTCGCCTTCACAGAGCAACTGCGCGAGGGCGACCGCGTCAAGGTCATCTCCTTCGACGACGAGGTGCGCGACCTCTGCGACTTCACCGCAGACCGCGGCACGCTCGCCTCGGCCATCCGCTCGACGCGACCGGGCAAGGGCACGCGCCTCTACGACGCCTTCGACCACGCCTATCGCTCGCTGCGCCGCCTCAAAGGTCGCAAGGCCGTCATCATGCTCACGGACGGCGTGGACTATCGCAGCGACCAACGCACCTACGAAGACAACCGGCGCGCGGTCGAAGAGTCTGACGTGATCGTCTACCCCGTGCGCTTCGACACGCGCGCCGAGACCGAGCGGCTCGCGCGCGCGCAGGCACGCGGCAGCACAGGCCCCATTGACCTCGGCGGCGTGCTGGGCCGGATTCCGGGGATGCCTCCCGGCTCCGTCGTCATCAACCCGCGCGGCGGCGGGCGCCCCGAGAATGACCCCCGCGGCCCCGACGGTATTCCCGACGCGACCTCGCGCCGCCCCGGCGAGGGCACCGGCACGAGCCCCCCGCGTGACCGGGACGAGGCGAGCGACCAGTCCATCGCGCGGATGCTCGACACGCTCTACCGGACGGCCGACGACTACCTCAACGAGATGGCGCGCACGACGGGCGGCCGGCTCGTGCCCGCCGATAACCTCGCGCTCCTCCCGCGCCTCTTCCGGCAGATAGCGGACGAGCTGCGCACGCAGTACTCGCTCGGCTACTACCCGACCAACGCCGCGCGCAACGGCAAGTATCGCAAGATACGCGTCCGCACCACGCGCAAAGGCGTCGCCCTTCGCACCCGCCCCGGTTACAGGAAGTAGATTCAAAGCAAGAAAAAGCTTTCAACTTTCGACTTCCGACTTTAAACTGCGACTCTTCTTATGCGCCTTTGGCTCTCGAAGAACAGCAGCGTGCCGCTGCGCGAGCAGCTCGTGCGACAGATCATGTTCGCCGTGGTGAGCGGCGACCTGAAGCCGGGACAGCGCCTGCCCTCGACGCGCGAGCTGGCGCGCCGCTTCCGCATCCACTCGAACACCGTGAGCGCCGCCTTCGGCGACCTTGAGCGCGCCGGGTGGCTCGAAGTGCGCAAGGGCAGCGGCGTCTACGTCCGGCAGCTCGGCGACGACCCTTCGGAATCTCCGCTCGACTCGCGGCTCGAACTCGACCGTCTCATCAACGCCTTCCTCACGCTCGCGCGCGGGCAGGGGCACACGCTCTCGGACGTGCAGGCGCGCGTCAAACACTGGTTGAGCCTTGAGCCGCCCGACCACTTCCTCGTCGTCGAGCCGGACGAGGGCTTGCGAGAAATCCTGATGGCCGAGATCGCCGACGCGACCTCGTTCCGCGTCGAGGGCTGCGGCTACGAGGAGTGCGCCGACGCCGCGCGGCTCGCGGGCGGGACAATCGTCGCGCTCTACAGCAAGGCCGAAGAGGTGCGGCGCGTGCTCCCGCCGGAGGTGTCCCCGATTTTTCTGCACACGCGCTCGATCCCCGAATCGCTCGCGGGCGAGAAGCTGCCGCCGCGTGACGCGCTCATCTCGGTCGTCTCGCGCTGGCCGATGTTTCTGGAGTGGGCGCGCGTCTTCATCATCGCCACCGGGGTCGAAGCGGACGCGCTCGACCTGCGCGACGCGCGCGAGCCGGGTTGGGAGCGCGGCCTTCGCTCCAGCGCACACGTCATCACCGACGCGCTCACCGCGCGCCAACTTCCCACGGGGCTGCAACCGCGCATCTACCGCATCGTCGCCGACTCTTCGCTCGAAGAGCTGCGCACCTTCGTCGAGCGCTTTCTGACCGCTGAAAGCAGTAAGCAGTAGGCAGATGGCAGTAGGCTGTTGCTCCGCATCACGGGCGTTGAAGGACTAAATCAGAGTTCCCGACAGCAGCACTTTCAACTGCCGACTGCCATCTGCCTACCGTCTACTGCCTTTTGACTTCCATTCTCCTGCACTATCATTGACCGGCCGGAGGGCTTATGGCCGAAGAGCAGACCTCGCGAGAAATGCTGGCGCAACTCGCCGCGCGCCTCGAACACCTTGAGCAGATGATGCAGGCGCAGACGATGCGCCTCTACGCCATCGAGCGGCGAATGGGCATCGAGCCGACGCAGCGCCGAGCGCGCGAAGAGACGCGCCCGTCCGACACAGGCGAGGCGCGCGAAGAGACGGCGGAAGCGACTCGCGCACAGGGTCAGCCTCAACCTCAAGCACCGGCGGAGACAGGGGCACGCCCCGAGTCCGGATATCGCACCGATGCCGGACGCCGCCCGGACTTCCGGTATCAGCCCGGCGCAGGTCAGGCCCCGCGTGCGGAGGCGAGCGGCGACGGCGGGCGGCAGGCCCCGGCCGCGAAGCCGCGCGACCTTGAGTCGCTCATCGGCGGGAGCGTCTTCAGTTGGGCGGGCATCATTCTGGTCACGTTCGCCGTCGCCTTCTCTCTCAAGTACGCCTTCGACAAGGACTGGATCAGCCCGGCCGTGCGCGTCACGCTCGGCGCGCTCGCCGGAGCGGGGCTGCTCGTCGTGGGCGAGCGCCTGCGGCGGCGGGGCTTGCGGCCGTACGCCTACGTGCTCTCGGGCGGCGGCGTCCTCATCCTCTACCTCTCGGTCTATGCCGCCTACGACTTCTACAAACTGCTCGCGCAGCCGGCCGCGTTCCTGTTGATGACCGCCGTGACGGCCGTTGCCGTTCTGCTCTCGGTGCGCCTGAACGCGCTGCCGGTGGCGATACTCGGGCTGGTCGGCGGCTTCCTGACGCCGGTGCTGCTCACGACGGGGCAGGACAATCAGGTCGCGCTCTTCACCTACGTCTCGCTGCTCGACGTGGGCGTGCTCGCCGTCGCCTACTTCAAGCGCTGGCGCGTGCTCGACTTCCTCTCGTTCGTCGCGACGACGTTGATGACGCTCGGCTGGGCGGATAAGTATTACGAGGGCAGCAAGCTCTGGACGACGCTCTTCTTCGTCAGCCTCTTCTTCGTCGTCTACTCGCTGCTCGCCTTCTTCCACAACATCCTGCCGCGTCGCCGCTCGCGCTGGTTCGACGTGGCGCTGCTCGTCGCGAACGCGACCATCTACTTCGGCTTCTGCTACGAGATGTGGCTGTACGCACGCTACGCCGACGCCGCGCCCGCGACGCAGGCGATGCTCGTCGCGATCTTCTTCGCCGTGCTCTTCTACGCCGCGCGCGAACGCTTTCCCGCCGACCGCCTGCTCACATACGCGTACGTCGGCGCGGCCGTGACGTTTTTGACGGCGGCGGTGGCGATACAGCTCGAACTACAGTGGGTGACCATCGTCTGGGCGGTCGAAGGGTTGATGTTGACTTGGGCGGGCTTGCGCGCGGGCGAGCCCGCGGCGCGGCGCGCGGGCTTCATCGTCTTTGCCGTCGCCGTCGCGCACTGGTTCGGCTTCGACGTGGGGCAGTACGCCTTCAATCCGCAGGCGCTCGCCGAAGGAAACGACCGCTTCGTCCCGCTTCTCAACGCGCGCGCACTCTCGTGCCTCGCGCTCGTCTCGTCGCTCGCGGGCGCCGCTTGGCTCTACCGCGGCCACGCGGACAAGGTCGAGGTTGAAGGCGAGGGGCGCAGTGCGTTGGACGAGGGCGAGCGCTCCGCGGCCGTCGGGCTCTTTACGCTTGCGGCCAACGGGCTCGCGCTGACGCTTTTGACCTTGGACTTGAGCGACTACTTCGGTCGCCAGAAGGTTCTGTCGGAAGGGCTCGCGCGCGAGCGCGCGGAGAGCGCGCGGCAGTTCTCTCTGACGGCGCTGTGGTCTATCTACGGCGTGGGGCTCGTCGCCTACGGCGTGCGGCGCGGGCTGCGCGCGGCGCGTTACGCGGGGCTCGCGCTGATTGGCGTGGCGACGATCAAGGCGCTCGTGCTCGACCTTCTATACTACGACGCGGTCTGGCACGCGCCGCTCGCCAATCAAACCTTCATGGCGCTCGCGCTGCTCGTCATCGCCTACGCCGCGACTGTGCGTCTCTTCGCGCGCGACGAAGCGCCCGACGAGCGCGCGGTCGTCCCCGTGCTGGTCGTGATTGCGAACGCGCTGGCGCTCGTCGCGCTGAGCGCGGAGGCGTTTGGCTATTTCGACCGCATGATACCGGCGGGCGTCTCAGGTGTGGCCGCCGCCGTGATCGACGAGTGGAAGGCTTTCACGCTCACGGTCATCTGGATTCTGTACGGCGCGGGCGCTTTTCTGTACGGCGCGCGGCGGCGCTCGCGCAGTTGGCGCTACGGCGCGCTGTTGCTCATCGCGGCGACGGTCGTCAAGGTCATCGCGTGGGACGGGCGCTACTACGACGCGCTCTGGCACGCGCCGGTCTTCAATCAGACGCTCGCGGCCTTCGCGCTGCTCGTCGCGGCGCTGTGGCTCGTCGCGCATGAGTACGCGCGGGGGCGCGGCGAGCTGGAAGAGGCCGAGGAGGTTCTCCCCTTCGTCACCGTCGCCGCCAACGTGCTCGCGCTCGCGGGGCTGAGCCTTGAGGCCGTCGGGTACTTCCGCTCGCGCATGGAGGGGGAGAGCGATGCGGTGCGTCTGCGCGATCTTGAGCTGGCGAAGCAGTTGTCTCTGTCGGTCATCTGGGCGTTGTACGGGGCGGGGCTGTTGCTGGTGGGGGGCCTGCGTCGCGTGCGCATGCTGCGGCTGATGGCGCTCGCGCTGCTCGGGCTGACGACGCTCAAGGTCTTCTTCTTAGACCTCTCGGCGCTCGAACGCGCCTACCGCATCATCTCCTTCATCGTGCTCGGCGCGATTCTGCTCGGCGTCTCCTACCTCTACCAGAAGAGCCAGCAGCGCGCGGCGGCCGAGGCCGCGGAAGCGGAGGACGCGGCGCCCGACCCGAGCGAGGCGGCCGGGTGAGTGCGTCTACCTGAAGGCGGAACTGAAGTGACGACGAACGCTCATTCCGCGACCGGCTGAGTGCGAACGCCATGCGCGCGCGCGACCTCTTCGTCCATGCGGCCCGCAAGCATGAGGGCGACCATCTTGTAGTCGCCCGCGAGCGACCAGAGCGGGTGCTTGAAGGTGGCCGGGCGGTTGTGCTCGACGAAGAAGTGGCCGACCCACGCGGCGGCGTAGCCGGGGACGAGCGCGAGGGGAAGCCAGCGCCAACGCCCCGTCGCCGCGAGCGCGACCAGCAGCGCCGTACCCGTCAAAGTCCCCGCCAGATGCAGCGCACGCGTGCCGGGTCGGCTGTGCTCTCGCACGTAGAAGGGCCAGAACTCCTCGAACGTCTTCAACTCACTCTCTGCCATCACATCCTCCTTAGCGCGTGCGGTCGGGCCCGGCGCTGGGCCTGAACTCTTCCAGCCCGAACTCGTCGGCGACGGCCGCGGCGATGGAGAGCATGCGCTTGGCATCGGCGCACTTCGACGCGTCGGGGTTGTCATACATGTACGTGCGGTAGACCCTCTCGACATTCAACTCGACGACGTAGCTGTATCCGTCGTTCAAGCGCCCCGAGCAGCCGGCGCGCTCGGCGTCGGGCAGCTCAAGCAGGCCAAGGCTCACGAGCCGATCCCAAGCGCCCTCCCAACCCGACTTCGGTTGAGCGAGCCCACGTGTGTACTCCTCGAAGCGACCTTGCTGGAAGCGTGTGCCGAAGTACGAGGCCGACCAACGCGCGCCGTCGCGCCTGATGCGAAAGCCTTCAAGAGCCGACAGGCCGAAGCCGCCCCAGATGCGAAGCTCAAGGGCACCTTCGGGGAGTGGCGCGCGCAGGGTTGAGAGCTTCGCCGTCTGCGTGCGCTTGTTGATTGGCTCGAAGAAGATGGGCTCCCAAGTCGTGCGCGGGATGACGAGCGCGAACTCGCGCTTCGGCGTCGGCGTCTCGACCTTCGTCTGCGGGGCGGGCGCGGCGCGGCGCGCGAGCCGGAGCGTGGCGGCCGTGACGCCGACGGTGAACGCCAAAAGCAAGCTGATCAGAGAAGTCGTGAGCCGTCTCATCTCATCCTCCATTCGTGTGAGCAGTCAAACGCCCTCACGTCGCCCTGACTCATCTCCTTCACTAGCCTCGCGCGAAGAGGCGCGCGTAGTCCTCGGCCGTGGCGGGCGCGACGCGCGCGAGCTGTAGATTCTCTTCGACGTGCGCGCGGCGGCTCATGCCGACGAGGGCCGTGGTGACGCCGGGTGTGGAGCGCGTGAACTGGATGGCCGTCTGCGCGTCGGTCGAGAGCGAGCCGAGCGGCTCGCGGATGCGTTCGGGGAGGCCGCGCGCGACCTCGCCCTGTTTGATAGAGGCGCTGGCGACGACCGTCACGCCGAGCGCCTTCGCCGCTTCGAGCAGTGAGACGTTTGTGCCGCCGTAAGGCTGGTTATCCGCGACGAGCGCTTCGGGCATGGCGAGGTTGAAGGGAAGCTGCACGAAGCGGAAGCCGTGCTCGTCGCCGCCGACGGCGCGCGCGATCTCCCACATGCTTTCGAGCGCGTGATGTCCGCGCGTGCCTGCCTGCGCGCGGAAGCCGTTCCACGTCGCCACGCCGTAGAAGCGCAGGCGCCCTGCGGCGCGCTCGCGCTCCAACTGCTCGAAGGCCGCGCGCAGGCGCGCGTCGAACTCTTCGGGCGCGACGACCTGTAGCTGCGTCTCGGGGTTGTGGACGTAGTACACGTCTATCGTCGCAAGCCCCATGTTGCGGAGCGACTGCGCGACCTGATGCGCGAGGTAGCGCGGCGTCATGCAGTGGCTTCCGGCGGCGATGTCTGAAAGCTCGATGATGCCCGGCTTGACGAACGTCTCTTCGACGTAGGCGCGCACGCCCGTCTGGCCCCCGGGCGGGTGCGTGTCGAAGGGAATGTAGCCGCCCTTCGTGCAGACGACAATCTCCTCGCGCGCGAACCCTGCGGCCGTCAAGTTCTTAAACGCTTCGCCGACCGAGCGCTCGCTGCGCTGGAAGCGATAGTTGGCCGCGGTGTCGATGACGTTCGCGCCCAACTCGACGGCGCGCTCGATGGCGTCGGCGTATGAACGGTCGGTCTCATCGTCGGCGCCGCCGAGGTATGTACCGACGCCGACGGAGGAGAGCCAGAGGTTCTGCTCGAAGCGAAAATGTCCTTCGGCGGCCGTCTCGCGGAAGCGCTCGCGATACGCTGCGGTGCCAACGGTTGTGGCGTAGCCGGGCAGAGTCATAAGCCCTACTGTCCCCCTTGCATGTACGGTAAGTTCGCGCGCGAGTTTAGCACAGCTTCAACTGACGGGAGCCTGTGTGTTAGGGTTGGGGTCAACCCATGAGCAAGGAGATGCAAGACGAAGCGCGCGCCTCTACGCTCGACCTGCCGCAGGTTGAGCTGGAGGAACTCGGCCGCGCGTTCGGCCGTCTGGCGCTCGACTATCTGAGCGAGCCCGAGGCGCTGCCGGTCTTTCCGGAGACATCGGCCGAGAGGCTCGCAGGTCTC
>JBJMGQ010000043.1:0-10310 GCA_045807845.1 Pyrinomonadaceae bacterium
CACGCCAAGATCGAGGAGTCGATCTTCTACCCGGCCATCAAGCAGGCGGCCGAGACGCGCGAGATCGTGCTCGAAGGCTTCGAGGAACACCACGTCATCAAGATGCTGCTCAACGAGTTGGACTCGATGCCCGTTGACACCGAGCAGTGGGCGGCCAAGCTCAAGGTGCTCAAGGAGAACGTCGAGCACCACGTCGAAGAGGAAGAGCAGGAGATGTTCCAGAAGGCGCGTGAGGTTCTGAGCGAGGACGACATCAAACGCTTCGGCGCCGAGATGGAGCAGATGAAAGAACAGCTCAAGTCGCAGGCCAAGTCGGCCGGCGCGTAAGCTCGAAGCGAATAACCACCGTAGAGACAGAGACACAGCTATCAGACAAGAGGCTGTGTCTCTGTCTCTGCGGTGGTTAAAATTTTTCTAAGACTTGCCTGACTCTGCTTCAAGCAACCGGCTCGCCTTCAGTATCAGCACGCACGAGAGGCCCTGTGTGATGCGGCCGTCCGACACCATGCGCACGGCCTCTTCCAGCTTGAACTTGAGGGGTTGCAGACTCTCTGTGCTCTCCGTCTCCGGCTCGCCGAACGTGAGGCCGCGCGCGAGGAAGAGGCGCGCGGGCGAGTAGACCTGCGAGGTGATGGCGTCCACGAGCCCGAGGTCAGTCCAACGCTCCGCTTCTATCCCTAACTCCTCCTTCAGCTCGCGCCGCGCCGACGCTTCCGGCTCCTCGCCCTCCTCCATTCCGCCCTGCACGACCTCGACGCACTCCTTGCCGACCGCATAGCGAAACGTCCGAACGAGATGCGCGAACCCTTCGTCGTCCAACGCAAGCACGGCCACCCCATCCTTCATCCTCATCGTCACGCGCCGCTTGGGCTCCACGCCCGGCCGCGAGACCTCGTCCACCCACACCTCCGCGAACTCGTCCGCGTAGAGGCGCTCCGAAGACTCGATTGTCCAGTCACCGTGCTTCCGCGCCATGTGAACCCTCCTTGAATCCGTCCGAGAGACGTTCCACGGCGACCCCCACGCCCGCGCCCCAGATGGCGTGCGCGGCAATCATCAGAGCGTTGCGTCGCGCCGGGTGCTCGGTCGCGGGCGAGAGAATCCCTGCCGCCGGCAGCCACCCCAGATAACTCCCGGCCCACACCGCGAAGCCGAAGCCCACGCCCGCGAGCACAGGATGGCCGTCGAGTTTCTCCCCCGAGACGGCCCCGTAGAGCGCGCCAGCCGCCGCGCCGTAGGCGAAGTGCGAGACCCACGTCGCGGCCTCGCGCTCCTCTTCGTCCAGATGCTCGCTGACGCCCGCCTTCGCCGCCAAGCCTTCAGTCACCTGCCGCGGCGGCAGTGGATACTGCTCCTCGCGCGGAAGTTGTTCGTGCATCAGCTTCATCGCCAAAGTCATCGGCCCCGTCGCCGCCAGCCCCGCCAGCGCGCCGAGCAGGATTCTGTTCATAAACCCTCCCTCCGGAAGATGCGACCTTCGTGTTCCAGTCTTCGCAGGCTTTCGTTTCCACACAGCATAGCTTCGCGCACGCTCCTCGGTCAGTCCGTTTGCCGACCCGCCGGGTCGCGGCTAAACTCGACGCCGATGACCACACAGCAGACAAAACGCGCGGCGCTCTGGGACGTGGACGGGACGCTTATCGACTCGCGCGAGTACCACTGGCTCTCCTGGCAGGGCGCGCTCGCCGAAGAGGGTTTCAACCTCACGCCCGAGCAGTTCGCGGACTCCTTCGGCCGGCGCAACGACGAAATCCTGCGCGGCTACTTCCCCGCCTACTCCGCGGAAGAGATCGAGCGCGTCGGCGAGTCGAAGGAGGTCGTCTATCGCCGCCTCGTCCGCGAGCGCGGCATAAACCTTCTACCGGGCGTCCGCCGCTGGCTCGAACGTCTGCGCGGGGAGGGCTGGCAACAGGCCGTCGCCTCCTCCGCGCCGCGCGCGAACCTTGAGGTCATCATCGAGGTACTCGGGCTCTCTGACTACTTCGCGGCCGTGGCATCGGCCGAAGACGTGACCGAGGGCAAGCCCGACCCGCAGGTCTTTCTTGTGGCCGCCGCCAAGCTCGGCGTCGAGCCCTGTGCTTGCGTCGTCGTCGAGGACGCGCCCGCCGGCACGGAGGCCGCGCGCCGCGCACGTATGCGCTCCATCGGCGTCCTCTCCTCTCATACCGAACTCAAAGCCGACATCGTCGTCCGCACGCTCGAAGAACTCCCCGACACCGCGTTCGACGACCTGCTCAAAGAGGCTAAGACCACTCGATGAGACTGAGAGCGACATTCTTAACTGCGCTGCTGCTGCTCGCGGTTCTGTTCTTCTTTTGGTAGATTCTTCTCTGAACAACAACCCAAACAATTTTGAGGAGCGGCCTTCGTTATGAGCCTGATTGATTCCGTCCACGCGCGCGAGATTCTTGACTCGCGCGGCAACCCGACCGTCGAGGCCGAGGTCTACTTAGTCTCCGGCGAGATTGGCCGCGCGGCCGTGCCCTCCGGCGCTTCGACGGGCGAGCACGAAGCGGTCGAGCTGCGCGACGGCGACAAGCGGCGCTACGCGGGCAAGGGCGTCACGCGCGCCGTCGAGAACGTCAACGACCAGATCGCGCGCGAGGTCGAAGGGCTCGACTCTTTAGACCAGACGGAAGTTGACGCGACGCTCCTCGCGCTCGACGGCACGCCGAACAAGTCGAAGCTCGGCGCCAACGCACTGCTCGCCGTCTCGCTCGCCACGGCGCGCGCGGCGGCCAGCTACCTTGAGCTGCCGCTCTACCGCTACCTCGGCGGCGCGAACGCGCGCACGCTGCCCGTCCCGATGATGAACATCCTCAACGGCGGCGCGCACGCCGACAACAACGTGGACTTCCAGGAGTTCATGATCATGCCCGTCGGCGCGACAAACTTCGCGGAGGCTCTGCGCACCGGCGCGGAGATTTTCCACTCGCTCAAGAGTGTTTTGAAGAAGCGCGGCTACGCAACGGGCGTCGGCGACGAGGGCGGCTTCGCGCCCAACCTCAAGTCGAACGAGGAGGCCGTCGAGACAATACTTGAAGCCGTCACCGCGGCCGGGTACAACGCGGGCGTCAACATCATGCTCGCCTTAGACCCGGCGGCCAGCGAGTTCTACGACGGCAAGAACTACGTCTTCAAGAAGTCCGACGGCCGCAAGCTCTCTTCGGCGGAGATGGTCGCCTACTGGAAGAGCTGGGCTGAGCAGTACCCGATCATCTCCATCGAGGACGGCATGGCCGAGAACGACTGGGAGGGCTGGAAGCTGATGACCGACGAGATGGGCGAACGCATCCAGCTCGTCGGCGACGACCTCTTCGTCACCAACGTGGACTACCTGCGCCGCGGCATCGAGCTGGGCGTCGCCAACTCGATTCTGATTAAGGTTAACCAGATCGGCACGCTCACAGAGACGCTGGACGCCATCGAGCTTGCGCGCACGCACCGCCGCACGGCCATCATCTCGCACCGCTCGGGCGAGACCGAAGACACCTTCATCGCAGACTTGGCGGTTGCCACCAACGCGGGCCAGATCAAGACCGGCTCGCTCTCGCGCACCGACCGCATCGCCAAGTACAACCAACTGCTCCGCATCGAGGAAGACCTGCGCGACGCCGCGCGCTTCCCCGGCCTCTCCGCCTTCTACCAGCTCGAACGCGCGGCGACGCCCGCGCGTGCCGCGTCGAAGCCGTCAGGCGCGAAGAAGGCCGCGGCAAAGAAGGCGAAGGCCGCCAAGCGTTGAGCGCGAGCCAGTTCGTTCTGAATCATTCGAGAAGGAGACAAGGGGTTTGCTCAAACAGAAGGGGCCGCTCGCGCTCATCATCCTCGACGGCTTCGGCCACAGCGAAAGGCGTGAGGGCAACGCCGTCGCGCTCGCACAGATGCCCTTCTACGACGAGCTGCGTGAGAAGTATCCGCACACGCTCATCGAAGCCTCCGGCACCTGCGTCGGGCTGCCCGGCGGGGTCATGGGCAACTCCGAGGTCGGCCACCTCAACATGGGCGCGGGGCGCGTCATCATGACGGACATACGCCGCATCGACTACTCGGTCGAGACCGGCGAGTTCTTCCAAAACCCCGCCTTCGTCAACGCGATAGAGAACGCGAAGGCTCGCGGCGGCGCCGTCCATCTCATGGGCTTGCTCTCCGACGGCCTTGTCCACTCTTCGCAAGAGCATCTCTACGCGCTGCTCCGCATGGCGAAGGAGCGCGGGCTTGCGCGCGCGTACGTCCACTGCTTTCTCGACGGCCGCGACACGCCGCCTGCTTCGGCGCAGCTCTACGTCAAAGCCTTGCAGGACAAGATTGCCGAGATAGGTTTCGGCGAGATAGCGACCGTCTGCGGGCGCTACTACGCGATGGACAGGGACAACCGCTGGGAGCGGACGAAGCGCGCCTACGACCTGCTCGTCTCGGGCGTGGGCGAGCAAGCTTCTGACCCTCTCGCGGCCATCAAACGTTCCTACGAGCGCGGCGTCACCGACGAGTTCGTCGAGCCCATCTGTCTCACGCGCCCCGGCGGCTCTCCCGTCGCGACGATTAAGGACGGCGACGCGGTTATCTTCTTCAACTTCCGCGCCGACCGCGCGCGCCAGCTCACCAGAGCCTTAGCCATCAATGACTTCGACGGCTTCCCCGTGCCCGACCGGCCGAAGGTGGACTACGTCTGCTTCACGCTCTACGATCAGACTTTCGGATTGCCAATCGCCTTCGCGCAACTCCAACACAAGAACATTCTCGCAGAGGTCTTCGCCGCCGTCGGCGTACGCAACTACCGCCTCGCCGAGACGGAGAAGTACGCGCACGTCACATACTTCTTCAACGGCGGCACCGAGCGCGAGTATCCATCCGAGCGGCGTCTGCTCGTCCCCTCGCCGAAAGTAGCGACCTACGACCTGATGCCCGAGATGGCCGCCTTCAAAGTCACCGACAAGATCATCCGCGCCATCGAAGAGCGCGACACGGATGTCTTCATCGTCAACTTCGCCAACCCCGACATGGTCGGCCACACCGGCAACCTCTCGAAGACCATCGAAGCCGTCCAATACATCGACACCTGTCTCGGCTGGATCACCAAAGCCCTCCGCACGGCCAAAGGCCGCTGCCTCATCACCGCCGACCACGGCAACTGTGAACAGATGATTGACCCCACCACCGGCCAACCCCACACCGCCCACACCACCAACCCCGTCCCCTTCCACCTCATCGACCCCGACTCCCTCGGCGTAAAGTTACGTTCAGACGGCGCCCTCGAAGACATCGCCCCCACCATCCTCGGCCTCCTCGACCTCCCCCAACCCCCCGACATGACCGGCCGCGACCTCCGCGACCTCTAACTCTCAGACGCCCACACGTGTAGAGACTGCGCCGGCACCTGTGAAATCTCCATCAGCAAGTGCAAAAACCCCTCCGGCACCTGTAGAGAGTCCATCAGCACGTGTCGAGATGGCGTCGGCACGTGTAGAAATGCCATCTCCACCTATCGAGATAGCATTTCCACCTGTCGAGTTTATTTCGGCGCGTGTAGAGATGACTTCGGCAGATGTAGAGATGACATTTCCGCGTGTAGAGTTTATGCCAGCAACCGCATCATAAATTCCACTAATGAAAAATCCGACTTCGGCGGACACGCACACCGCTTCGGCACGGCTTTGCCCCTAAAGTCACTTAAGAGTCAGACTTTGGCAATAATAGTTGACTCACCTCCCGTCGTAAGGCCGGTAAATGGTAGCCCAAAATAACAGGGGGAGAGTTAGTAAGCTCACCATCACCGAGCGCAGGCGCTCGCCGGGGCGAATGGTAGCCCAAAATAACAGGGGGAGAGTTAGTAAGGGAGTGAGCTAAGCACCCGGTCGGGAGTCAGGCGGCGCACGGCCGCCATGAATATTTCCGTGTCGCCGTTGTTGAATAGATATTCCTGCGCGCCCGCCGCCAGCGCCTCGGCGCGCGTCGGCTCGTAGGGGTGGAGGGAGTAGATGAGGACGGACGCGCCGGGGGCGCTCGCGCGCAGCATCCTGCACAACTCAAGCCCTTCCCCGTCGGGTAAAGGCGTGGTAACGATAATGAGGTCGAACTGCTCGGCCGAGGCCAGCTTCAGCGCCGCGCCCACCCCGCCCGCCGTCCGCGTCTCGTAGCCCTCGACGCCGAGCAGCGTCGTCAGTATCTCGCAGGTATCGTTGTTACCGTCTACGCACAGGACGCGCTTCGCTGTCGGGGGCAAGGCGCACACCTCCGGTTAACTCTGGATGAGAACTTATGCGAGGGTACGTCCGGCAGGAGCCAAATGGATGTGACCTCAGTCACAGGCGAGGGGTACAGACGACGGACGATTAAAGCGGAACAGGCCGCGAAGCTGTCCTGACCAGCGAGGGAAGGCCGGTCTCTATTCACTGACCTGATTCCGCCCAGTTCCTTTAGGGGAACATCACGGAATGTATCACACTCTCAGCGGCGACAATAGACAGCCGTATGGGGCGATGAGTTTCAGCACTAAGAGGTGAGTCAAATATATTATTGCCCTGAATAAGCACACAGATGTTAATGACAAAGCACCTTGCATAAGACTTCATTGATTTGCGCCGTGTGCGTCTTGCTGCGGAGCCGTTCACCGAACTTGCCTTTAATCATGCTGAACGTGGTCTCGACGTTGGAGCGCCGATGATATCGCTGCATGAACCGCGACTGATTCGGTAACGACCGCCGCAGTCGAGATGGGCCGTCCTTTCGTGCGAAACAGTGGGGCGTGTTGTATCGTTTGGGTGGTGATGAGTGTAGAGGCGCGCAACATTCTGGTGATTGATTTCGGGCAGTTGGGGGACGTGATTTTGAGTCTGCCGGCGCTGTCCGCGATTAGGCGAAGGTTCCCCGGGGCGCGTGTGACGGTGGCGGTGGGCGGGGCGGCTGCGTCCGTCGTCGAGATGGCGGGCGTGGCCGACGAGGCGCTGGCCGTTGACCGCGTGGCTTTGCGCGACGGGCCGAAGCATCTGTCTGTGTGGCAGATCGGGAAGCTCGTGATGGAGGTGCGGCGCCGGAAGTTCGACTTCGTCATAGACCTGCACAGCCTTTCGGAGACGAACCTGCTCGGGTTCCTCTCGGGCGCCGGGCAGAGGCTCTACGCGCGTCGGCCGGGGCGCTCGCTCGACTACCTCGCCAACTTCCGACCCGCGCCGCCGGTGGAAGACCGCTCGAAGCACGCCATCGACCGCTACCTCGACGTGGTGTCGCCGCTCGGCGTGGGCGAAGTCTCGCGCGTGCCGCGCCTCGCGGTGCGTGAAGAGGATGGGCGCGCGGTCGATGAGATGCTGCGCAAGGCGCTCGCGGGCGGGAAGACCAAAGGCAAGAGGGCGACGACGACGGGCGACGGCCCGCTCGTCGGCATCTTCCCCGGCGCAGGCCACCCGAGCCGTCGCTGGCCCGTCGAGCGCTTCGCCGAGCTGGCCTGGATGCTTGAGCGCAACGACTCTGTGCGCTCCGTCCTCTTCGCGGGGCCCGAGGAGCGCAGGCTCGTCCGCGAAGCGCTCCCAAAGTTCCCTCCCTCGACCATCGTCTTAGACCGCCTGACCGTGCCGCAGCTCGCCGCCGCCGCCGCGCGCATCTCCGTCTTCGTCTCGAACGACACGGGGCCGATGCACGTCGCGGCGGCGGTCGGCACGCCGGTCGTCATCCTCATGCAGCACCACCCGATGTTCAACTGCTACATCCCCCCCGGCGAACGCCACCGCGTCGTCGCCGCGCGCACCATCGGCGAGATTACCTCCGACCTCGCCTACACGGCCGCCCGCGCCGCCTTCACGACCGAGCGCGCCTCTTCTCTTTTCGAGGGCTGAAGATAGCCGCCAGCCAATCTCTTTGCATCTTCGCAGTTTGGCAAATGTTTTGTATAGACAAACAATGTCCAGTGTGTATAATATTGTCGCTGCCCGGGCTCGTCCGTGGGCGGCGGGTGCAAGACCCTCGGAAGGGGGCTTGCGGAGGGGCGCAGAAGGACTTAAACGTTGACGCTCCTACCGTTTAGAAGTTGGACTGACATTCCCGCCCCGAGTCTCTAAAAGGACGCCGCAAGCCTCAACTCTGCTGCCGGGGCGACCCCGCAGACGCGTCCGTCGCCCCGAGCCTCGCACGTGTCCGGGTCGAGCGTTTCGACCTCGGACGAGAGTTTGTCCCGCGCGCCGCCCGGCGCACACACGGACGAATACGGGGAACGTCACACACCCGTCCGCCAAGGCCGCCCGGCAAGCTCTGCCCACGCATATCTTCAGGAGTGACCGCCATGTCGAAACGTTTGAACCTGACACTGCTGCTCATACTTCTCCCCCTCGGCGCCGTTTCAGCCGGTGCGGGCGTCCCGCGTGATGCGCGTGCCCTGCGGCTTGGATTCGCGGGCGCGGCGCTCGACACGGCCGCGACCGAGCGCGAGCAGGACGGGCTCTCGGGGCCCGTGCGCCGCGTGAAGACCGAGACGGCGAAGATTACCGTCAAGGGCGGCCAGCCCGCGGAAGGGCCGCGGCAGGTTCTGGAGACGACGACCTACGACCAGAAGGGCAACCGCGTTGACAACGCATACTTCCTCGAAGCGGGCGGCTCGCTCACGGGCAAGGAGGTCTACAAGTACGACGCGCGCGGCAACATCGTCGAGATGACTCTGCACAACGACGACGGCACGCTGCTGGCGAAGGAGGTCTACACCTACGAGTTCGACGCCGTGGGCAACTGGATCAAGATGACGACCTCTGTGGCGATGATGGAGGGCGGCAAGGTCACCTTCGAGCCTTCGGAGGTGACCTACCGGACGATCTCTTACTACCTCGACCAGAACATGCTGGCGAAGATGTCGCAGCCCGCCGCGCCGGCCACGGCCGCGACGCAGACCCCCGCGCCTTCTAACAACGTGCCCGTGAGCACCGTGCCGACGAGCGCCGCCAACACGCAGCCGCAGCCCGTCTCGAAGCCGCAGACGCCCGCCAACAACACGATGGCCGCGCAGCCCAAGCCTTCGACGGCCGACACTGCGAAGCCGGCGCCCGCGCGCAACACGGCCGCGCCGCTCCTCGTCGCTTCGCTCGACAGGGGCGCGTCCGCACCGAACGTCCCCAACGCCTCTTCCTCCAACGTGCCCCTTACCGAAGGCCCCTCGGTGAAGACCGACGGCGAAGCGCCTGCCGCTGTCGTCGCGCTCACGCTGCCTCCCGCGGCGACGCCCGTCCGCAGCGGGCCGCTCAAGCCCATCTCGGGCGGCGTCCTGAACGGCAAGGCCATCAGCCTACCGGCGCCCGCCTACCCCGACATCGCACGTCGCGCGGGCGCGGCCGGCGTGGTCGAGGTCGAGGTGATAATAGACCAGAACGGCAAGGTCATCTCGGCGAAGGCCACGAACGGCCCGGCGGTGCTCCGGCAGGCCGCGGAGCTGGCCGCGCGGCTCGCGCGCTTCAACCCGACGCTCCTCTCGGGTCAGCCGATGAGGGTCTCGGGCGTCATCTCTTACAACTTCACTTTGCAGCGGTAAAGGCCGCGCGCTCAAAGGGGCGTGCGGCGCGGGCCCACGCGACGCGCCGCACGCACGACGAAGCCCCCTCAGGTTCCCCCCGCCGACTTTCAGCCGCGCGACACACGCGCGGCGCCGACCCGACAGATAAGCTAAGCCTCCACACCGAAACGAGGAATCATTCATGGCACTTACCGGACAGTTGAGCGACATGTCGCTGGCCGAGCTGATCGAGTTCTTCTGCAACCAGCGCAAGACGGGCCGGCTCAAGATCGACTACCCACGCGGCCACAGCGTCTTCTTCATCAAGGAGGGCGAGCTGGTGGACGCGAAGGTCGGGGCGCTCTCCGGCTCCGAGGCCGTCTACTTCTCTTTGACGCTGCCGAACGCGGCCTTCGACTTCAGCCCCGACGTGCAGGCCACGCGCCGCACCATCCACAACGCCTGGACGCAGGTCGTGCTCGAAGGCTTGCGCCGTCTGGACGAGGGACTCTCGCCGACCGAGGCCGACGCCTTCGGCGCTTGGTCGCCGAGCGAGACGGAGCTGGCGCAGATGCTCGATCAAGTCGAGCACCTCGACGCGGTCAATCAGTCGAAAGGCTCACGCGAGAAGGAGCGTGCCGCGCGCGCCGCTGCGCCCCGGAAGGATGAGGAGACGGCCGCCGAAGAGTCTTCCGTCAAAGAGAGCTCGCCCGAGCCCTTCTCGATGATGGTCGAGAGCGCGGGCGCCGCCGGTGGGTCGAAGAAGAAGTTTGTGCTGATGGGTGTGGCCGCGGCCGTCGTGCTCGCCTGCGCCGTCGCCGCCGTTCCGCTCATGAACCGCGCGCCC
>JBJMGQ010000044.1:0-1961 GCA_045807845.1 Pyrinomonadaceae bacterium
CCGCGTAACTCGGTGCGACGTTGAGTGCGGCCTGCGTGTCGAGGATGACGGCCGGGTCCGCGGGCAGCGGCGCGAGGAATTGCAGTATCGCGGTCTTCACGGCCTCGCGCACTTCGGCCACGCTCGCGCCCGCGACGACGTTCATGCCGACCGAGACCCATATGCCTTTGTATGCGGGGCCGCGAAGGAAGACTTCAGTGGTGACGAGACGGCGCGGCTCAAGATAGTCGCAGACGGCGTCGAGGAAGAGTCGGTCGGGGAGGGGCGCGTCCGGCTGTACGGGGTCGGAGCGCGGGATGAGCATCAGCGTCACCGAGCCCGGCGCGTCGCCCGGCTCGTTCGGCGTCAACTCCGGATTGAAGGCCGCTATCACCTCGACGCGCCCGATGTCCACGCCCGGCGCGCGCAGCGTGATGGTCTCGAAGTCGGTCTCGGTCACGAGCCGGTCGCGGTGTTGCAGGTAGCGCGCGATCTGCTTCTCACCCTCGGCGACCGTCTCGGCGCGCGCGCCGCCCCAAGTCCTGACGGGGTTCGTGACCTTGATTCCGGCGGGCAGCGCCGCGCCCGTGTTGATAGAGCCCGCGCCGACGTTGCCCGCGTCGCCGACGCCGTAGTCGTACTCGGCGCGCAGTGATGCGCCGAGAGGCGGACGACGGCCGTGCGTCCCGTCGCCGAAGCGAATCTCGCCCGACTCGGCATCGAGCGTGAAGACATCCGTGAAGGGGTTGAGTTCGGGCTTCGCGCCGGGAGGCAGGCGCGGGTCGGGCACGGGCACCTCCGGCCCCGCGCCGAGCAGGTCGTCAATCTCGACCCAACGCGAGAGACGCCCGCTCACCGTCAACGTCACGCGAACCGAGCCGGGCAGCACGGGCGTGTTGGCGAGTCGCGCCGACTGGTCGGGCTCGCCCGTGCCCACGGGGAGCAGTTCGCCCGCGACGTGCGCGCGCTGCGTGACGGGCGCGGAGTTGACGCCGACCCAGAGCATCTTCACCTGCGCGGCCGACGACGAGCGCACGCGAATCCACGTGATGATGCGCTCGTGCTGGTCAGTGTCTTCGAGCGCGGGCGGCAGGTCGCCGACGCCTGATTCGAGCGGGTCGAGGTCGTCCCACAATCTCAACTCTGAAGCGGCGGGCAGCGTCAGTTGAACCACACCCGGCTCGACCAGCACGTCGGCCGAGGCGGATGCGATGAGACGTTGATAGCGCGGCGCGGGCGTGCCCTGCGCGTCCTTCTCAAGCATCCCGCCGCGCGCGACCTTCGGTATCGAGTATTCGATAAGCCCCGCCCCGTCGGCGGCGGGCGCGCCGACCGGCAGAAGGCTCCGACCCGCGCCCGCGAGCGACGGCACGACGCCGAGGCTCAGGGTCTTTCCGCCGAGCGCCTCGCGCGCCCGCTCCATGTTTCGGTCGTAGGGCTTGTCGGCCCCCGCGCGCAGCATCAGCGCAATCCAGAGCGAGCCGTCCACGGCGTCGGCGCCGAGGTCAACTTCGTCGTTCGCGCGCCCGCTGAGCGGCACGGTCTGATAGAGCTGAAGTCCGGCGACAGTCCTCTGGCTGTCGAACGACGCGTAGAGCTGCCGGTAGTATTCCGCGACCTGCTGAGAGGGCGCGGCGAGCTTCTTCTTGTAGAGCACCTGCGCCTCGACGGGCAGCACGTCGAGCCCCTCGTCGGTGCGGAACGGAACCTGTCCGGCGCGCACCTCTACGCCCGCGTTGAGCGTGAAGGTCTGAAGCGGGCCGCGCTCGTTCGCGAAGGTGACGAGGCCGCGCGCGGGCGAAGCCGGACGGAGCGGGACGCCGAGCAGCGAGAGGAACTTGATGCGGTTGCGCTCGGGTATCTGGTTGCTGCGGTAGAGCAGGTTCTCCGTCATGAAGGCGAAGAGTTCTATGAGCGTGACGCCGGGGTCGCTGCGGTTGAAGTTCGTCCACTCGGGGTTGTGGACGGGGATGCGCGCCAGC
>JBJMGQ010000045.1:0-6390 GCA_045807845.1 Pyrinomonadaceae bacterium
ACTGGTAGCCGGACAGGCAGATCTCGCAGGTGTTGTCGGAGATGACGAATGACCCGACGACGAAGTCGCCGGCCTTGACGTTCTTCACCTCGCGGCCGACCTCCTCCACGACGCCCGCGTACTCGTGGCCCATCACCTGATGGTCGGCGGGCTCGACCCCGCGGTACGGCCACAGGTCGGACCCGCAGATGCAGGTCGCCGTCAGGCGCACGACCGCGTCGGTAGGCTCGATAATCTTCGGGTCCTCGCGCTCCTCCACCCGCACGTCGCCGGCGGTGTACATCACAACTCCACGCATTCGGCTCCTCCTCTCAAATCGCTCGTTCTGCTCTCGTTGTTGCCTCACGAACTCGAACGTCCTGAAGCGTCCGCGTCATTTTAAATTCGTTTTGAAGAAAGCCTCCAGCTTGTCGAAGGGGATCAACTGCACCCGGTCGTATAGGTCGACGTGGCCGGCTCCCGGAACAACAACTAGCTCCTTCGGCTCGGCGGCTCGCTTGTAGGCGTCTTCGCTGAACTCCCTGGAATGTGCCTCGTCGCCCGTGATGAAGAGCATGGGGCGGGGCGAGATCGTCTCGATGTCCTCGAACGGGTAGAAGTTCAGGAACTTGACGTTGCTCGTCAGGGTCGGGTGCGTCGTCAGTTTCGGCGACGAACCTTTGGGGGTGTATTCGCCCCTCGGGGTGCGGTAGAAGTCGTAGAACTCGCGCTCGATGGCGTTGGAGTTCTCGTTCAACTCGTGGACGGTCCCGCTGGTGTACCTGGTCTCGCCGCCGGTGAACTCCACGTAGCGTTGCTCGGCCGCCTCCGCGATTACCTTCTTCCTCTGTTCGAGGGTTGTCGAATGCCTGAGCCCGTTGCGGTTGGCGGAGCCCATGTCGTACATGCTGACCGTCGCCACGGCCTTCATGCGGGGGTCGATCTTCGCGGCGCTGACGACGAAGCTCCCGCTGCCGCAAATCCCGAGCACACCAATCCTGTCTCGGTCGACGAACTGCCGGGTGCCCAGGAAGTCCACCGCCGCGCTGAAGTCCTCGGCATAGATGTCCGGCGAGACGGCGTTGCGGGGCAGCCCCTCACTCTCGCCCCAGAAGGACAGGTCGAGGGACAAGGTGATGAACCCCCGCTCGGCCAGTTTCTGGGCGTACAGATTCGAGCTTTGCTCTTTGACCGCGCCCATCGGGTGCCCGACGACGATGGCCGGGTTCCTGGCGTTCCGGTTCATGGCGTTCGGGACGAAGAGATTCCCCGTGACGTTCATCTGGTACTGGTTCTTGAAGGTGACCTTCTGCACGGTCACCTTGTCGCTCTTGTAAAAGTTGGCCGCCCCGTCGGACATGTCCTGAGCGGTCGCGGGGAGCGACATGATCATAAGTGCTAACAACGTGATGAGCTTTTTCATGAGACTTTCCTTCAATTTTCGGTTCGACCGGAACGCCGCCCTAAATGGCGTTTTCCGGAATATCTTTGGGTACGACTGCGCCCGCCTTCACGACGGCGGCGGCGGCGAACAGAAGCAACGAGCCGCCGATGAATGTCGCCCCGACGGAGATGTAGTCCAGCAGGTACCCGCCGAGGGCCCCGCCCAACATGATCGAGAGCTGTATCGCGGCGATCATCAGCCCGCCGCCGCTTTCGGGCTCGTCGCCGATGGCCTTCGTCAGCCAGGTGGACCACGCGACCGGGATCGCCGAATTCAGCGTGCCCCAGGCGATCAGGGCCAGCCCCACCGCCCACACCGAATGCTGGACTGACAACAGGCAAAGCGTCGCGATGCCCAGGGCGACCGGCAGACCGACGATTAAAAGGTGAAGGCGCCGACGCGCGAACGCGGTCGCGCCGTACGTCCCGACGAATCCCGCCAACCCGAGCCCGAGCAGGAGGAGCGACAACTGAGGTACCGTCACCCGCGTGCGGGTCTCAAGAAAGGGGCGCAGGTAGGTGAACGCGGCGAAAGCCCCGGCGAAGGTGAGCATGACCCCGAGCATCCCGAAGGCGACGTTGCGCCGCTTCAAAAGCCCGAACAGCTTTCCGACAGGGTTGGCGGCCTGCGGCCGGATCGCGGGGAGACTCCTCCACTGCCAGATCAGGTTCACGACGACCAGGGGCACGAGCGCCCAGAAGACGCCGCGCCAGCCTATGATTCCCCCGAAGTAGCTGCCGGCGGGCGCGGCGAAGGCGGTGGCCACCGCGTTCCCCGTGTAGACGATGCCCAGAGCTTTCGGGACTGACTCCTCCGGGACCAGGCGCATGACTGTCGCCGTCGCGAGGGACCAGAACCCGCCGATCACAACCCCCAGGAGAGCCCTGGCCACCATCAACACCGCGTAGTTCGGGGCCAACGCGATCAGCACCAGGGAGCAGAGCATCACGCCCGTCAGCCCGACCAGGACGTGCCGGCGGTCGAAGCGTGCGGCTAACGTCGCGATGTAGAGGCTCGTCATCACCGCGAACAGACCGGAGATGGAGATCGCCTGCCCGGCCATCCCGACGGTCGCGCCCAGATCGTTAGCTATCGGGGTCAGCAGGCTCACCGGCATGAACTCCGCGGCGATCAAAAGCGCCACGCACAGCGCCATCGAGCCGACCGCACCCCAAATGTTTGTTCCGCCTGTAGACACGTGCGTGGCGGGGTGCTCGATTCCGCCTCCTGCCCCGGTGACGAACGCGACCTTTTCGATGTAGCTTCCGTTACTGCTCACTGATACTTCCTACGACCTTCTTCTCTTAATTTAATCAGCCCGGTTGTCCGCTTAACTGATGCTGGAAGGAGTGTAGTCGGCTTGCGGTCGGCCGTCGCGCGCACTTTTGCTGCACATGTTCCGATTTTGCTCGAAACCCTATTTGGGGGCCGCGGGAGAACAATAGTCCTGCGAAGAGGCGTGTAAACGTGCGCGGTCGCGTACTTATGGGGTGGAATTTTTGTATCGGGGAGGTGGGATTTTTGCCCGGTAAAGCGGCGGCGGGGCGAAGGTCAACGCTGGCGGCGGTAGTCGCTCGGCGAGAGGCCGGTCTCCCTGCGGAAGAGGCGCGCGAAGTGGCTGGGGTTGGCGTAGCCGACTTCGAGGGCCACGTCCACCACGCTCATCTTCGTCTCGCGCAGCAGCCGGCGGGCCTCGTTGATGCGCAGGTCCATGTGGTAGCGGGAGGGCGCGACGCCTGTGGCCGCCTTGAACAGGCGCTGGAAATGGAACCGGCTGAGGCCCGCCTGCTCCGCCAGCCTGTTGAGGTTAAACTCTTCTCCGGCGTGCTCGGCCATCCAGTCCCTGATCTGCCGGAGCTTGTAGCCTGGGAGTGAGGGGCTGGCGCTGTGTGCCTCTTCACCCGTCTCGCCATACTCCCGAGCGAGGTGGATGGCGATGGCCTGTGCTATGCCCTCTACGAAGCTGGGGTTCGCCTCCCGGCGCATGAGCTCTTCGCGCAGCACTCCCAACAACGAGTTCAGGACCGTGTCATCGAACGCCGAAGCGTCCCGCAGCCGCGCGTGGGGCGCGTCCGCGCCAAAGACGTCCTCGAGGGCGCGCTGGAGCACCGGCAGTTCGATGAACACGTACATGGATTCGAACGGCTCCGGGCTCACCGCCCTCCAGCGTACGTCGTAGGGTGCCCCGCCCGTGGTGAGGAAGAAGGAGCCCTTCCTGATGCGGTTGGTGACCCAGGGCCCGTCGCCTTCACGCTCCTGGAAGTCGACCTCGCCCGAGGTGGTCCAGGCGAGGAACGGCTCGCTGACCGAAGGCATGTGCAGCGTGTCGACGGCGGGCGGGAGTGCCGCGACCCACGCCTTGATGTCGCGCCACGCCTCGCCCCGGCTTTCGAACAGGCACTCGCCTCCCGCGTAATGCCAGAAGGCTTCGGCCGACGTTGTCTCAGGTGTGGTCTCGGGGATTGACATTTAACGACGTAAACTTAGGAGGCGCGACGGGGAATATGAGGCCGCACCAAGACATCAGCGGCTCCACCCCTCCGGCCATAATGATGCGCGCGCATTATAGACTCGGGCTTTACGTAATGATAGATGTCATGCGGGAAAGAGCTTGTAGTTTTACGTAACTGAATGGGATGAAGCGGCTGGCCGACGCGCTGCGGCATAATGCCCTGCTCTTTGAACACGCGGATTACATCCGCACAGAGGAGGCCAGCGATGGACTTCATCGGCATCGACCTGCATAAGACTTCCAGCCAGATCTGCACCCTCTTAGAAGGCGGCGAGATAACGGAGCGTCGCATCAAGTCCACCAGGGCGAGTTTCGACGAGGTGTTCGCCGGCAGGCCGGCGGCGCGCATCCTCGTCGAAGCCTCGACGGAGAGCGAGTGGGTCGCGCAGCACCTCGAACGGCTCGGCCACGAGGTCATCGTCGCCGACCCGAACTTCGCGCCCATGTACGCCACCCGCGACAAGAAGATCAAGACCGACAAGCGGGACGCCCGCGCCCTGTGTGAAGCCTGCCGCCTCGGCGCCTACCGCCCCGCCCACAGGACATCTGAGCGGCAGCGGAGGATCAGGTCGCAACTCCTCGTCAGGTCAACGCTCGTGCGCACACGCTCGAAGTACATCTCGCTCATCGGCGCGCTGGCGCGCCGCGAGGGCTGCCGCATCGCGACGGGCGGCTCTGACAACTTCGTCAAGCGCGCCGAGGCGGCCGACCTGCCTGAGCACGTGCTGGCGGCCATCGCCCCGCTCTTCGAGAGCCTGAAGATGCTCAACCGACAGATCGCCGAGGCCGACGCGGAACTGGAGAAGATCGTCAAAGAAGATGAGGTGGTCCGGCGGCTCTGCACCGCGCCGGGCGTCGGGCCGGTGACGGCCACGACCTTCGCCGCCACCATCGACGACGCCTCCAGGTTCGGGGCCGCTAAGCAGGTGCGCTCCTATCTCGGGCTGGTGCCACGCGAGTACAGCTCGGGTGAGCGCCAGCACCGCGGGCGTATCAGCAAGGCCGGAGGCAGCCGGGCGCGGACGTTACTCGTGGAGGCGGCGTGGGCGCTGCTCCGGTGGCGGAACTCTAAGAACGAGGCGCTCTACGACTGGGCGATGAGGATCGCCGCCAGGCGCGGCCGGGCCCGGGCCTGCGTCGCGCTCGCCAGGAAGCTGGCCGGGATACTTTATGCCATGTGGAGGGACGGGACGGAGTTCGATCCAGAGGCCCTCAAGCACGGCGTCGCGGAGGCGGCGGCCGCGGCGTCGTAGCCATCGACACATAGCAGTCTTCACTCGGCAGGCTGAACAGAAGGGCCGGCGAGCACGTGATAACGGCTGACCTCTTTCGAGAGTCGTTAATTGAATGGTGCCGCCGGCCTACCGAACCCCATCATGCGCCGCGGCTAAACGACCGCCCCAGATGAGCGCGAACAGAGTGGTGAGACAAGCCTCGTCGAGTCGAAGGACACGTGTGTCAGTGAGAGGAAAGAAGAAATAGCTTGACGCAGGGACGCCGCTTCACAGAGCTATTATCCGACCTGATAACGTGAAGCGCGGGCGATTCCCTGCCCTGACCACAAGATGTAGGCTGAAGCGGTGTGCAGAATGGGAGGGCGAGGGGCGTACCGCGGCCATTTTGAAAAGGCGCGTCCGAACACAATTAGTGGTGGCTCCAAACGACGCTCCGGAATTAACGACAGAGGCCCTCCTAGATGGACAACTGGCCTTGAGCCCCGAGTCCAAAGGCTACTTTCGCCGGAAGTAATCGTCCGTCTTGTCGAGCCAGTCCTGCCGCGGTGGGCTGAAGACATCCACGTCGAGCGTGTCTGCGAGCGCCTCCGCCTTGTGCGGGACGTTCGAGGGGATGTGCAGCACCTCGCCGGCGCCGATGTCGATTGGCTCCGACTCTTCGTCGCCGATCCAGAAACGCAGCGCGCCCTCAAGGATGTATGTGAGCTGCTCGTTGTGGTGTGAGTGCAGAGGGACGACGGCACCTTTTTTGAGGTAGACGTGCGTCAGCATCATTCGCTCGCCGTTGATGATGCGCCGCTCGATCCCTTCGGTCACGAACTCCTTCTCCATCTCGTCCCAGCGAAACGCGCGCACGCGCTCTCTCTGCTCCATCGATTCCCTGCCTCTCCTCGAACACGTTCCCGGCAAAGTCCCGGCCCCGCGCCGTCATGCAGAATCCTTCCGCGGAGGCTTCACCAGCTTGAGTTGGAGCCGCCCCCGCCGAAATCAGAACCACCGCTGTAGCTTGAGCCGGAATCCGAACTCGACGACGAGCCGGAGTCGTAACTGCTCGACGATGAATCGTAGCTACTCGGAGAGCTGTAGCTCGAAGACTCGTCGCCGTAGCTCGGCGCGCTGCCGACGCTTCGTTTAGTGGAACCCTTCTCCTCACCCCGCGCCGTGTGACTGTCCTTCCGCTTGCTTCCCTGCCCCTGATAGTTTGCCTTCGGCGCCGTTGA
>JBJMGQ010000046.1:0-12946 GCA_045807845.1 Pyrinomonadaceae bacterium
CGCGCGGACACAGGCGCCCCCGGGGTTTGAGAGCCTCGCGGGGATACTGGAACCAAACGCCCCGGGGGAGTTCCTCGACTCCACCTGGGGCGTTAACTTCCTGCACGTGCGCGGGCGCGCGGGGCGCTTCGCGCACCTGATGCCGTGGGGGCGGCTGAGCGAGATACTCGGCCGCCACCGGCTCGACTTCCCGCGACTGCGGCTCGTGCGTGACGGCAAGCCCCTGCCCGTCACGTCCTACCTGCGCCATACGACGACCGCTAAGCAGAAGGCATCCATCCCGAGGCTAAAGTCGGCCGGGCTCGCGCGCGAGCTGCGCGAGGGCGCGACGCTCGTGCTCGACGCCGTTGACGAGTTGTCCGAGCCAATCGAAGAGCTGTCGAAGGGGCTCGAACTCTTCTTCCACGAGCGCGTGCAGGTCAACCTCTACGCGGGCTGGCAGACCTCGCGCGGCTTCGACCTGCACTGGGACGACCACGACGTTTTCATCCTACAGGTCACGGGGCGCAAGCGCTGGAGCGTCTACGGGCAGACGCGCCCTTACCCTCTCGTCAACGACATCGAGAAGGCGCAGAAGCCTGAGCACGCGCCCTTGTGGGAAGGGACGCTTGAAGACGGCGACCTGCTCTACATCCCGCGCGGTTGGTGGCACGTCGCCGAGCCTCTGGCCGAGCCGACGCTGCACCTGACGGTCGGCGTGCACAACCGCACAGGGCTCGACCTCCTGCGCTGGTTCTCCGAAGCGCTGCGCGCGTCCGAGGCTTTCCGCCGCGACCTCCCGCGTCTCGCGTCGGCAAGTGAGCGCGTCGCGCACACCGCGCTCCTGCGTGAAGAACTGCTGGCCGCGTGGGACGACACCACGCCCGAACGTTTCTACGAAGACCTCGACGCGCGGGCCGAGCCGCGCGCGCGCGTCGGGCTGCCGTGGCTCGCGACGCCTGATGCCGACGCGCCCGAAGTCTCGACGGTCGCCCGTCTGCTCGCGCCGCGCCCGTTCAAGTTAGAGGCCGTGGGCGGTGTCGTCGAGTTCGACTCGATGGGTCAACACTGGCGCTTCGCCGAAGACGCGCTGCCCGTCCTGCGCGCGCTCGCCGAGCGCCGCGCCTGCACGGTCGCGGAGTTGTGCGAGTCGGCGCGCGGGCGCGTCTCGCCTGAGACGGTGCGCGCATTCCTCGTCGAGCTGGCGCGCAAGGGGTTCGTCGCTTTCGACGTTGAAGGGCAAGGGGGCGCGTGACGCAGTCCGACGAAGGGCAGTCGCGCTTCTTCTGCTCGGAGTTGTCGAAGCGCGCGGGCGAGCGCAGCATGGGCACGGCCTCGACGGGCGCCGTCTGGCTTCTGCTCGAATACCCGCACGGCTGGGGCCGCCACGCGTTCGACGAAAGCGCGCTCGCGCCCGAGGTGAAGCAGTTCTTCAAAGACTCTCTGGCGCGCATACGCCACTCGCGCATCCTCTTCATCAAGACCGACCGCGGCCGACGCGATGCGCGCATGAATCTCTTCGTCGTGCGCTGCCGCGAGCGCTCGCCCTTCGTCGTGCGTCTGCGTCTGGAAAAATATTTCGACGCGCTCTCGTTAGACCTCGCGGCCATCGCGTCGGGGCGCGACCTACAGGGCGGAGAGGTCTTTGAAGGCCCGCTCTTTCTCGTCTGCACGCACGGCCGCCGCGACAAGTGCTGCGCGAAGTTCGGAGTGCCTCTGTACAACGCCCTGCGCGAGCACGCGGGCGACTACGTCTGGCAGTCCTCGCACGTCGGCGGCGACCGCTTCGCCGGCAATCTCGTCTGCTTCCCGCACGGCCTCTTCTACGCGCACGCCACGCCCGAGGCCGGCCGCCGCATCGTGGACGCATACCGCGCGGGCCGAGTCCTGACGGAAGAGTTCCGTGGCCGCGCCTGCTACTCGCAGTTCATACAGGCCGCCGAAGCCTTCGTGCGCGAAGAGACAGGCATCGCCGGGGTCGAAGACCTGCACTTCGTCTCCGCACACTCGGAAGGCGCAGACGCGTGGCGCGTCCGGTTCACCGAGCGCACCGGCGGGCGCGTCCACGAGGCGCACGTCGCCCGCCGCACCTCCGACTTCCGCAATCCCATCACCTGCCACTCCGCCGAGCCGCATACGGTCGAGCAGTTCCACCTCGAAGCACATCAAGTCCTCCTCGCGCGCGAGGCAATAGAAGGCTGACCGCGGGCGTCAACCGGGCGGCTCTTAAATTTATGACTGTCGCCGACAACATTCTCGAAGCAATCGGCAACACGCCGCTCGTGCGTTTGAAGCGGGTCGTGCCGCAGGCTGCGGCGCGCGTGCTGGTTAAGCTGGAGTGGGCGAACCCGACCGGCAGCATGAAAGACCGTATGGCGCGTGCCGCCGTCGAAGCGGCTGAGCGGGACGGGCGGCTGCTTCCGGGCGGCACCGTCGTCGAGTACACGGGCGGCTCGACCGGAGTCTCGCTGGCGCTCGTCTGCGCTGCTAAAGGCTACCGACTTGAGATAGTCACCTCCGACGCCTTCAGCGAAGAGAAGATCGTTACCATGCGTGCCTTCGGCGCGCACGTCCATCTCATCCCGAGCGACAACGGGCAGATTACCGAGAAGCTCATCAAAGAGATGATTGACACCGCCCGCCGCTTGAGCGCGCGACCGGGTCACTGGTGGGTTGACCAGCTCGGCAACGCGGACGCCGCCGCGGGCTATCACTCGCTCGGCGAAGAGATTTGGGAGCAGGCGGAAGGTAAGGTTGACGCCTTCGTTCAGTCGGTGGGCACGGCGCATTCGCTCCACGGCGCGACGGAGGCTCTGCGCCGGCACAAGCCCGAGCTGCACGTCGTCGCCGTCGAGCCTTCCGAGTCGCCCGTCCTCTCCGGCCGTCCCACGGGCTCACACAAGATAGAGGGCATCGGCATCGGCTTCGTCCCTCCGCGATGGCATCCCGATAAAGTTGATGAAATCCTGACGGGCTCGACCGAAGAGGCCGTGCAGATGTGCCGGCGCCTCGCGCGCGAAGAGGGCCTCTTTGCCGGCACCTCTTCGGGCCTCAACGTCATCGCCGCCCTCCGCGTCGCACAGCGGCTCGGCCCCGAAGCAACGGTCGTCACACTCATGGTGGACTCGGGCATCAAATACGTCAGCACCGACGTGTACCGTGAAGAGCCGTCGCCTTGAGCTGCGCCTCATCGAGACCGCGCCCGCAAAGAAGAGGCTTTCAACACCGCAGACACCGCAGACACGGCTTGAAGTTGATAAGACTTCAAGCCGTGTCTGCGGTGTCTGCGGTGTTGAGCTTCCCTGCGTCGCCTAAGAGCGCGCGCCGGGATTGAGAGGAGGAGGGAATTAGTTGACGGTGAAGCTGGCCGACTTCTGATCCTTCTGCTCGCCCGCATCGTTGAGCATGAAGACTTCGAGCTTATACTTCCCCTTGGGCCAGCCGCTTGAGGGGGGCGGCGTAAAGTTGAAGGTCGCCGTGCCGCTGCCCGGCACTTCAACCGTCGTTTCGAGCCCGGGGATGGGCCCGCTCTGCTCGCCTTCGACATCCTCGATGGCGAGGCGCCCCTTGACCTTGACCGCGCCGGGCGCGTTGGAAACGGTCGCAACCGCGTAGATCGTGTCGGTCGCCGCGAAGCTGCTCGTCGGTTGTGTGAGGGCCTTGTCCTTACCGAGTTTCAAGTCGCTGATGTTGGCCGTCGAGGCGCTGAAGTTGCACGCCACGGCGGCGAAGACCAGAAGTGCCAAGGGGATTAACAGTCCCCCTTTCGCTGTTCGCATCCTAACTCCTTTCGTGTTCAAAACGGGTCTGCCGGAGAAATGTTGGAGATGACGCCGCCCCTCGGCGAGTCCCTTCGGGCGGCGGCACATACTACCATTTCGCACCCGCACGCGAACCAAATTTTCTCCGCCGTCAAAATATTTTTGGCTCGAACGAACTCGGCCTGACTCCACGCGCTTGATAGTTTTTCGTTGACAAACGGCGCGACACGTATAAGATGCCACGCTGAACCAACCGGCGCCGGTGAGGGCCTGTTTCTTCAAAATATCTCTACGCTCTCTCACGATTTACTGTAAAGGCGGGCGGCTGCGTGCCGACACACGTATAGCGAATGTCTCAGTCTGTCCAAAAAGCGCAGTCTGATGGCGGGGCTCAGGGGCCGGTCGCGCCCTCGCTCTCTCTCCCGAAAGGGGGCGGGGCGATTCGCGGCATCGGTGAAAAGTTCGCGGCGAATCCGGTCACGGGCACGGGCTCTTTAAGTGTGCCCATCTACGTCTCGCCCGGGCGCGAAGGCTTCAACCCCAGTCTCACACTCTCCTACGACTCGGGCGCGGGCAACGGTCTGTTCGGGCTGGGCTGGTCGCTCTCACTCCCTTCCATCACGCGCAAGACCGACAAGGGCTTGCCGCAGTATCGCGACGACGAAGAGTCGGACGTGTTCCTCATCGCGGGCAGCGAAGACCTCGTGCCCCTGTTGACGCACACGAGCGGCGGGTGGCGTCAACAGCCTCTCACGCGGACGTTCGAGGGCGTGGACTATCGCGTGCAGGCTTACCGGCCGCGGGTCGAAGGGCTGTTCGCGCGCGTCGAGCGTTGGACGCAGATCGAGACGGGCCGTATCCACTGGCGCTCCATCACCAAAGAGAACGTCACCACCCTCTACGGCAAGGACGACAATTCGAGGATATACGACCCGGCCGAGTCCGAACCGGGCGGGCCGCGCCGCATCTTCAGTTGGCTTATCTGCGAGAGCTTCGACGGCAAGGGGAACGCCGTCGTCTACGAGTACAAGGCCGAGAACGCGGAGGGCGTTGACCTCTCGCAGGCGCGCGAGCGGAACCGCACGAGTCAGGCGCGCACGGCCAACCGCTACCTGAAGCGAATCAAGTACGGCAACCGCGTCTCGCGTCTCGTCGAGCCGGACGCGTCTGACCCCGGCTGGATGTTTGAAGTGGTCTTCGACTACGGCGAGCACGACGCGGACGCGCCGCAGCCGGACGACGACGGCGAATGGCTCTGTCGCAACGATCCCTTCTCCGTCCACCGCGCCACGTTCGAGGTGCGCACCTATCGCCTCTGTCAGAGAGTCCTGATGTTCCATCACTTCCCCGAAGAGGTGGGGGTCGGGAACGATTGTCTCGTCCGCTCGACCGACTTCGTCTATCAGAACACGCGCGACAACTCCGAAGACCTCAAGCGTGGAAACCCCATCGCCTCATTCGTCGCCTCCGTGACGAACGCCGGTTATCAGCGCACGCCGGGTGGTTATCTGAAGCGCGCGATGCCGCCCGTTGAGTTCGAGTACAGCCAGCCGGAGATTCAAGAGGAGATTCGCGAGGTAGACGGCGAGAGTTTGGAGAACCTGCCCGTCGGGCTGGACGGCTCGCTCTACCAGTGGGTTGACCTCGACGGCGAGGGGCTCCCCGGGATCCTCACGCGGCAGGCCAACGCGTGGCTCTACAAACGCAACCTGAGCCCCGTCGGCTTGCAAAGCGACGGCGGAAACGAGCGTCCCGAAGCGCGCTTCGGGCCGGTTGAAGTGGTCGCACTTCAACCGGCGGCGGGGGACTCGGCAGGCCGACAACTGCTCGACCTCGCGGGCGACGGGCAGCTCGACCTCGTACAGTTCGAGCGCCCTCTGGCCGGTTACTACGAGCGCGTGGACGACGGCGGCTGGTCAGACTTCGAGCCGTTCCAGTCCATCCCCGACATCTCCTGGCGCGACCCAAACCTCCGGTTCGTTGACCTCACCGGCGACGGTCACGCCGACGCTTGCATCACAGAGGACAGCGTCCTCACTTGGTATCCGTCGCTCGCCGAAGATGGCTTCGGCCCGGCCGAGCGCGTCTGCCGGCAGCTCGACGAAGAGAGCGGGCCGCGCCTCGTCTTCGCGGACGGCACACAGTCGGTCTACCTCGCGGATATGTCGGGTGACGGCCTGTTGGACTTCGTCCGCGTGCTCAACGGCGAAGTCTCTTACTGGCCGAACCTCGGGTACGGGCGCTTCGGCGCGCGCGTCTCGATGGACGGCGCGCCCGTCTTCGACCGACCGGAGTTATTCGACCAGCGTCGCATCCGTCTGGTGGACGTTGACGGCTCGGGCGTCACAGACATCCTCTATCTCGGCGGCGACGGCCTCCGCATCTACTTCAACGAGGCGGGCAACAGTTGGAGTGCGCCGCGGCGCCTGCCGCAGTTCCCTCCGGTCGATGACTTGATCACGGCGACGACGGCCGACCTCTTCGGCAATGGCACGGCCTGTCTCATCTGGTCGTCGCCGCTGCCCGGTGCTTCGCGGCGGCCGATGCGTTACATAGATTTGATGGGCGGTCGCAAGCCGCACCTGCTCGTCGGCGTCAGAAACAACATGGGCGCCGAGACGTTGATTCAGTACGCGCCTTCGACCCGTTTCTATCTTGAAGACAAACTCGCAGGGACGCCTTGGGTGACGAGACTGCCGTTCCCCGTCCACGTCGTCGAGCGCACCGAGTCCGTAGACCTCATCTCGCGCAGCCGCTTCGTCACACGCTACAGCTATCACCACGGATACTTCGACGGGTCGGAGCGCGAGTTCCGCGGGTTCGGCATGGTCGAACGCTACGACACGGAGGAGTTCGCGGCGCTGAGCGGCGGCGGCCTCCTTCCTTCCGCGAGCAACGTCGAAGCCGCTTCGCACGTCCCGCCCGTGCTCACGCGGACTTGGTTCGACGTGGGCGCGCCAAGCGACGAACGGCCCGCGGGCAAACAGTTCGAGCACGAGTATTACAGAGAGGGCGGCGCGGGCGCGGCGCAACTGAGCGAGGCGCAGTTGGACGCCATGCGCCTGAAGGGGACGGCGCTGCCCGGCTCCGTCAAGCTCAAGAACGGGAGCCGCGTGCCTTGGGAGCTGTCGCCCGATGAGCTGGCCGAAGCACGGCGCGCGCTGAAAGGCTCCATCCTGCGCGTGGAGGTCTACGCCCTCGACGGCGGCGAGCAGAGCGACCGCCCCTACAGCGTCTCGGAACGGAGCTACACGGTCGAGCTGCTACAGCCGCGCGGAGCAAACCGGCACGGGGTCTTCTTCGTTCAGCACCGCGAGACCGTTGACTTTCACTACGAGCGCAAACTGTACGCGGCGCCCAACGGCAAGCTCGCCGACCCGCGCGTCACGCATTCGTTGACGCTCGCGGCAGACAGCTTCGGCAACGTCCTTGAGTCGGCGGCGATAGCTTACGGCCGCCGGCGCGACAACCCCGACCCGCTGCTCAACACTGCCGACAGAGAGAAGCAGAGCCGCACGTTCGTCACCTACACGCAGAGCAGCTACACCAACCCGGTCGAAGAGCCCGACGCCTATCGCATGCCTCTGATGTGCGAGACGCGAACGTTCGAGTTGTATAACGTCAAGGCCGCCTCGAACCGGCCGAACGTGACGAACCTCTTCAGCTTCGAAGAGGTCGCGGCCGGGGTCGCGGCAGCCGGCGACGGCCAGCACGAAGTACCTTATGAAAACCACGACGCCGTGAGCGTGCCGCAGGACGTGCCGCGCAGGCGTGTGATTGAGCACAAGCGTGTCGTCTACCGGCGCGACGACCTGACGGTGCCGCTGCAACCCGGTGAGCTTGAATCGCTGGCGCTCGGCTACGGCACATACAGGCTCGCGTTCACGCCCGGGCTCTTGGCGTCCGTCTACCAACGGCCGCGCGTGAATCAACCGCCTGAGAATCTTCTGCCCGACCCGGCCGCCGTCCTTGGTGACGAGGGCGGCTACGTCGATCTCGACGGCGACGGCAGCTGGTGGATTCCTTCCGGGCGCATCTACTATCACCCCGGCGAGGCTGCCACGCCCGCGCAGGAGCTCGCACAGGCGCGCGCGCACTTCTTCCTGCCGCGACGCTATCAGAATCCGTTCCTCGGCAACACCTTCGTCTCCTACGACGAAGACCCTGACGGGCTGGCCTACGACCTGCTCACAAGCTCAGTCCGCGACGCGTTGGGGAACGAAGTCGGCGGCCGAAACAACTATCGCGTGTTGCAGCCGGAGCTTTTGACCGACGCTAACGGCAACCGCAGCGCGGCGGGCTTCGACGCGCTCGGCATGGTCGTCGCCACGGCCTTCATGGGTAAGGAGGCGGAGAACGCCGGCGACTCGCTCGACGGGTTCGCGGCCGACCTCGACGAGCAGACCATCATCGAGCACCTCTCGAACCCTCTGGCCGACCCGCACGCCATCCTCGGCGGCGCGAGCGAGCGCATCGTCTACGACCTTCACCGCTACCAACGCACGAGCGGCACGTCCGACCCGCAGCCCAACGCCGTCTACAGGCTCGCGCGCGAGACGCACGTCTCCGACCTCGCCCCCGGCGAAGTCACGAAAGTCCAGCACAGCTTCTCTTACTCGGACGGGTTCGGGCGCGAGATTCAACAGAAGATTCAGGCCGAGCCCGGCCCCGTCGCCGGCGGCGCGCCCACGTCGAACCCGCGCTGGGTGGGTAGCGGCTGGACGATCTTCAACAACAAGAACAAGCCGGTCAGAAAGTACGAACCCTTCTTCAGCGCGACGCACGAGTTCGAGTTCGCCGCCGGGTTAGGCGTCAGTCCCATTCTCTTCTACGACCCCGTCGAGCGCGTCGTCGCAACGCTGCGCGCCGACCACACCTACGAAAAGATCGTGCTCGACCCGTGGCGGCAGGAGAAGTGGGACGTGAACGACAACGTGCTTGAGGACGACCCGCGCAACGACCCCGCGGTCGGACGCTTCTTCGCGCGCCTGCCCGAGCCGGAGTTTCTGCCGACGTGGCACGCGCGGCGCGCGGGCGGAGCACTCGGCGCGGACGAGCAGGCCGCCGCGCACAGGACGGCCGTCCACGCCGCGACGCCGGGGCTCGCCTTCTCGGATGCGCTCGGCCACACTTTCCTCGCCGTCTCGCACAACCGTTTCGAGGTGGGCGGCTCTCCGGTCGAAGAGCAACACGCGACCCGCTTCGGGTTCGACGTTGAGGGCAATCAACGCACACTCACCGACGCGCTCGGGCGCGAGGTGATGTCGTATGACTACAGCATGCTCGGCATCCGCATCGGCCAGCAGAGCGTGGACGCGGGCGCGCGCTGGATGCTCAACGACGCGGTCGGCAAGCCGCTGCGCCTCTGGGACAGCCGCGACCAGAACATCCGTCACGAGTACGACGAGCTGCGCCGCACGGTGCGTCTCTTCGTGCGGACGAGCGGCGGCGCGGAGAGGCTCGCACAGCAAGTCATCTACGGCGAGGGGCAGCAGGGAGACTCGACGCTGAACCTGCGCGGCCGTCTCTTCCAGCAGCTCGACGCGGCCGGCGTGGTCACGAACAACGAGTACGACTTCAAAGGCAACCTGCGGAGCAATACGCGGCAACTGCTTCAGGACTACAAGGCCGAGCCCGACTGGAACCTTTCGCCCGCGCTCGAAAGCGAACTCTTCACGACCGAGACCGTCTACGACGCGCTCAACCGCCCCACCGTTCTGACCACGCCGGACACGAGCATCACGCGCCCCACGTACAACGAGGCGAACCTGCTTGAGCAGCTCGCCGTGAACCTGCGCGGCGCGGCGGACGCCGTCACGTACGTCAACAACATCGACTACAACGCGCGCGGCCAGCGCGAGCGCGTCGAGTACGGCAACGGCACCATCACGGAGTTCGACTACGACCCCGAGTCGTTCCGCCTCGTCAACTTCAAGACGACGCGCACGGCCGACGGCGTAGTCTTGCAGGACTTGTCGTACACCTACGACCCCGTCGGCAACATCACCAACGCCCGCGACGCGGCGCAGCAGACCGTCTACTTCAACAACCAAGTCGTCTCCGCCGGCCGCGATTACGTCTACGATGCCGTCTACCGTCTCGTCGGCGCGCAGGGGCGCGAGCACGTGGGGCAGGCGGCGCAGCCGCAGACCACTTGGGACGACGAGTTTCGCCTCAACCAGCCGCACCCGCACGACGGGCAGGCCATGCGGCGTTACACGGAGTCGTTCGAGTACGACGCGGCGGGCAACATCCTCAAGATGATTCACGCCGCCGTCAACGGCAACTGGACGCGCGTCTATAACTACGACGAACCGAGCGCGACCAACAATCGCCTGACCAGCACCGCCGTCGGCGCGTCCGTGGAACAGTACGCGTTCGACGCGCACGGCAACATCGTCCAGATGCCGCACCTGCCTTCGCTCGAATGGGACTTCAGGGATCAACTGCGCGTCACGCAGCAGCAGGTGGTGAACGGCGGCGCGGCGGAGAAGACTTTCTACGTCTACGATGCAGCGGGCGCGCGCGTGCGCAAGGTGACGGAGGGGGCGGGCGGGACGAAGAAGCAGGAGCGCGTCTATCTCGGTGCGTTCGAGCTTTATCGAGAGTTCGACGGCGGCGGCGCGACCACGCTCGAACGCGAGACTTTGAACCTGATGGATAAAGAGCGGCGCGTCGCTCTCGTCGAGACGAAGACGCACGACGCGGTGCAGCCGCCGAACACGCCGCCCGCCGTCGTCGCACGCTACCAGTTCGGCGACCACCTCGGCTCAGCGACCCTTGAGCTTGACGAGGCGGGCGCGGTCATCTCCTACGAGGAGTACTACCCTTACGGCGGCACGTCCTTTCAGGCCGGCCCTTCGGCCGCGGAGGTGAGCCTCAAGCGTTACCGCTACGCGGGCAAGGAGCGCGACCGCGAGACGGGCTTCTACTATCACGGCGCGCGCTACTACGTGCCTTGGCTGGGGAGGTGGAGCAGTTGCGATCCGGCCGGCGTCGGCGACGGCGTGAACCTCTACTGCTTCGTCCACGACAACCCCGTCTCACTCCGTGACACCGACGGCCGCGCCGGGTCGCCGCCGGCCAACTCCGACTACTTTAACGACATCACGCCGGCCATCCTCGCCATCCTCAAGAAGAACGACATCAACTTCAACAAGGCCGTCTTCCTCGTCACGCAAGCCTACTCCGAGCAAGGCCCGAGCACCGGCGTGCCGTCGCGGGGCGACAACCGCATCTTCAACCACCACGGCACCGACAAAGACCTGTCGGAGAAGTTCGGCGCGGACAAGGTGGGCGAGATGAACAAGAAGCTGGATGCCAAAGAGACTCTGGACTTCGGCGGCGGCGTGCACCTCAAGCGAATATCCCAGAACGAGTCAACCGACCTTGAGCATCCGGAGATGCTGAGCAGCCCGACCTACACCTACGACAACCTTGAAGCCTCGGTCACGCATCACCTCGAACTTCTTGACAAGAGGTTCGCCACCGCCCACAAGGTGCTCAAAGATTCGAAAGGCACCTTCGAGCAGTACGCGACGGCGCTGCGGAGCTACGGCCACCTGCTGAAGGATAAGGAGAAGACGGAGAGAGAAGCGAAGCTGGAGAAGAAAGAGAAGATAACCGAAGAGAAGTTGATGACCTACGACGAGATTCTCATCCAGAAGAGATTCTCGCAGGTGCGCAGAGAGTACACGGACTGGGTGCTCTACCAGCAGAAGAACATTGTGGCGTCGATCAAGTCGGACAAGAACTACGTCGCTTACCTGACGGCCGAGATCGCCTCGAACAAGGAGAAGTACGCAGAGAAGTACGCCGAGTTCGAGAAGACGGGGAAGGGCAGCGAGGAGTTGTACGAGCTGAACGCGCAACGCGCCGCGATGCAGAGCGACTTGGCCGAAACCGAGAAGAGGTTGAAGTCTCTGGACGCGGTACAGACCGACATTAATGCGCTCGCCAAAGCTTTAAAATGAGCGGGCCGCCCGCCGCACCGCTCCGCGCCAACAGCATTGCGCCCGGAGCATTATCCGAACGTGTGAACCGCTGCCCATCAACACCCGTGGCAGCCGGAGGTCTCATGGAGAAAACAGAAGCGCCCGCGCCCGACGCCGCGGCAGAGACGGGACAGTGGAGCGTCAGCGGGCGGATATTCTTCTCGCACGGGCGGCCCGCCGGCGGCCTCACGATTCACCTCTACCACCGAAGCTACGGCTGCGCCGAGACGCCGCTCGGCCAGACCACGACCGGCGCGGACGGCTCCTACTTCATCTCCTACATGCCGGCCGCCACCCCCACGCATCTCGAAGTCCGCGCGGCGAACGACAAAGAGAGTAAGGAGGGTGAAGTCTCGCTCTCCGCCGTGAGGTACAACGCGGGGCCCCGCGAAGTCTTCAACCTCGTCGCGCCCGTCGGCCTGCGGCGCGTCGCGCCCGAGTACGAGCGCCTGAAGGCAGACCTCGAACGACACCTCGGCCGCGAAGCGTCGCTGGCGAAGGCGCACGAGGGCGCGGCCTGTCAGGACATCTCGCTCCTGCATCGCGCGACGAACTGGGACGCGCGCCTGATTGCGCTGCTCGCGCTGGCCGCGCGCCGCGTCGCGGAGACGCGCATGGAAGAGGCGGCGCTCTACGCGCTGTTCCGCTGCGGGCTGCCGACCAACGCAAGGCTGCTCGCGCACGCGAGCCAGACGGCGGTCGCGGGCGCTCTGAAGAAGGCGGTCGAGGCCAACATCGTGGGGCTGAGCAACGCGCAGATAACCGCGGCGAAAGCGGCGTTCAGGAAGTTTGCGCGCGCGGCCCGGCGTGCCACGAAGGCGAGCGGCGCGGCGTCGAGCTTCGCGGAGCTTTTGCAGCGCGGCGGGCTCTCGCGTTCGGAGGAGGTGGTCTTCGAGAATCTCTACTTCGAGCACAGGGGCACGGCCGACGAGCTGTGGCGGGCCGCCGAAAAGAAGGGCATCTCTCGCGACAAGATAGAGAGCTTGCAGCTTCAGGGGAAGCTGGCCTATCTCACTTTGAACAACGCCGGATTGACCGAGGCGCTGCAACGTGAGATAGGCCGGGCGGAAGACCTCGGCGCGCTGGCCGACAAGGGGCTCTACAGCGAGGAGGCTTGGGCGAAGCTCCTCCTCGACATGGCGAAGGGGAAAGAGCCGGCGCTGCGCAAGCTCATCCCCACGGCGTACAAGGGCGAGAAGCTTGACGACCGGC
>JBJMGQ010000047.1:0-8026 GCA_045807845.1 Pyrinomonadaceae bacterium
CCCCGGGCCGCGGAGCGTCGTGCTGAACTTCTCATCTCAAGCAGTGTCTATCTCGTCACGCGCGCCGTGCCGCGTTCAAGGGAGACGGGCGCAGAGGCTCGCGGGTAAGGTCGTATTGCTGGCGTTCGCCCTTTGTTTAGCAACGCCGGGGCGAGGGGCTGTGCCGAGGAGTTGGAGCTGTCAACGGGAAGATACGTGCTGACTGAGGTGAATCACCCGGCGTGGTCGATCACTATCGTCGTCGAGTGAGACCGTACGCATCCCATCTCAGCGCAGAACGTCCCCTTATTGAACTTCCTCGGTAAGGTGGCGGTGGGCTTATCGCCTTACACTTGGCACGAGAAGAAGCCTTCGCTGAACATTCGTGTCAAAGAACAGTTCCTTAACCTGCTGCCCGGTCTGCTGGTCGGGAGTATTGCCGCGCACGCGCTGACGGTGCTGCTGCTGCGTCGCTCGATCCTGACGGAGAAGGTGGCGCGCCGCGGCTACCACGTCACGCGCGAGTACAGCGTAGACCCTTTGACGGCGCTGCGGGTCGAAGAGGTGATGGACAGGGATGTGCCCACGGTACAGGGCTCGATGAAGGTGTCGGAACTCTCCGAACGCATTGCGCGACATGACCCGCGGCTCACGAGTCGTCAAGGCATCCCCGTCCTCGACGACGAAGGCAGGCTCGTCGGCATCATCACGCGCGGCGACGTGCTGCGCGCGCTCGAACGGGGCGAGGACGGCGACACGACGGTGTTGGACGCGGGCAGCGCCAGCCTGATCGTCACCTACCCGGACGAGGTTTTACAGGAGGCCGTAGTCAAGATGCTGCGCGCCGACATCGGCCGCCTGCCCGTGGTCGAACGAAAAGACCCGCGGCGTCTGGTCGGCTACCTCGGGAGGGCGGGCGTGATGGCGGCGCGGGTCAGGCAGCACGAGGAGGAGCACGTGCGCGAGCAGGGGCTGTTCCCGTCGCCGCTTAAAGTTGAATCTCTTATTAAACCTGCCCGGTGACTAAACTGGAAAACTCAGGCCGTCGCCTTACCTGTTCTTCGGGGCGTCGAGTCGAGAGTCCGGGGCCTCGACGCCGAAGCGGCGGAACTCTCCGTATTCGAAGACGACTCTCCCCCCGAGCGACAGTTGCGCGCCGCCGCCCGGCAAGTCGCGCCCGCGGTCGTAGGTGCTGAAGATGATGCGCGTCGGCGTGAGGATATCGAAGCGGCTGTCCGCGTAACTGAACTCGAACTTCATCAGCGTCAGCGGGGTCGGCAGCGAAGCGTGCCTGATCGTCAGCTCCCGCTCCTCGCGCCGGAGCCGGGCCGTATCCCGGTCGAGCCAGAGCCGCCCCCGGAAAAACGGCTCGGCGCCCTTCAACCTCTCGGGCAGCGACGAGAGCTTGATGTTAATCTCAGGGTTCTGAGAGACCTGCTCGTACCGAACCTCGATCACTTCGTGCCCGTCGATCCGCTCGCCCCCGGTGACGGTGAACCGGAAGGACGGCCGAAGGTTCTCGTGGAGCGTAATCCCCTGATCGAGGGTATGGTTGTAGGCGCTGTAGCGGAGGTCGTACCTCTTGCTCTCCCGTTGGATGCGCTCCAACTCCTTCTTTCTGGAGTCGGCCTTAGCCAGACGGCCGAAGAGCTGCTCCACCCTGCGGTCGCGCCCCGCCACCTCCTTGCCATCGACCATGCGCACGTTGCGGTACTCGGCCGTGACGGAGCTGTCCAGTTGGGACTGGTAGATAATCAGGTCAGAGACGACCTCCCGCCGCCGCTTCAACCCTTCGGCCCCGTACTCCTCGATTCGCTGCGTCTCCTCGGCGATGAGGTCTTTGAACCTCTCCCTGTACTCGGCCATGCGGGCGGCGGCCCTGCTGATAAGCTCCGCGGTCGCGGCGTCGTCTGAAGACGGCGAAGCAGATTGCTGGCCGAAGGAAAAGCCCGGGGACAGAAAAGAGAAGGCGAAGAGTAGGCAGATAATCTCTTTCAGCATGTGCAGCAAAAGTTTGCCGCTTCCGCGCGCTTGAGTCAACATACAAGGCCGGTTGTGAGACCGCTGCTTCATTGCGTGAGGTTGGTTTGCTGAATCGGTCTGGCTTGGAGCTTGAAAGGGTAGGCGCGCTGCTTGCAGAGTTGAAGCGCCCTTGGTACATCTGCGGCGGGTGGGCGCTCGATCTCTACCTTAACTGCGTGACCCGCGAACCCTTTCTAGATTCTGTGTGCGTGGCGATAATCAACCATCCAGTCTCGAAAGGAGACTCGATTAGGCCGCCGTGAGGTAGTCGAGCAATGCCTCCTTCATCCGCGACTTCCTCAAAGATTCTTTTTACGCAACTGGTCTAGATGTCTCCGGTCGGCGTTCGCCAGATTTTTGTCTCCATCCTCACCACGGTTCGTGTACGCGTTGGCGCGGCCGATTAGTGCACCCGCGTTGGCCGGGTCGAGATGGATCGCTTCGCTGTAGTCAGCTATCGCCGGACTGTAGTTCTTATTCTTGAAGTGAGCATCGCCACGGAGCTTGTAGGCATTGGAGTCGGCGGCCAAACGCAGCAAGGCCGTATAGTCTTCTACCGCCTTATCATACTCACCCCTTTGGACAAAAATAGCCGCGCGATTTTGATAGGCCAACGCATATTCGGGTGTCAGCCTGATCACCTCGGAGTAGTCTTTGACGGCCTGCTCGTAATCACCTTTCTTATGTCGGGCGACGGCCCGGTAGTAATAGGGCATGGGCTGCGCGGGGTCGAACCCAATCGCTGCGCTGAACTCCGCAATCGCCTCGTCATGCTTCCCGCTGTCCATTTGGGACTGCCCCTGCTTGAGGTGTTCCTGGAACCGCCGGAGTTTGTAGTTCGGGTAGACGTAACAGGCACCCGCCAACGTCAAGCACAGCACAATTACCGCGAGCAGAATGGCGGCCGATCTGCGCATGTCCGGGCGGCGTGAGTAGGTCATTTTATGGCGGTTGATGACTCTGGGGGCACGACTGTTCTTACCGGTTGGCGATGACATGTTGGCTATACTTATGTAGCTGTTGGGTTGAGGCTCTGGCTGGCGCTTCTCGGTGCGTCTTTGCTTTCTCTGATCGTTCGCCTTCTTATCCGTCCTATCGGCGGCTGTGGCCGGCTCGGCGCGTGCGGGCGTCCCGCCATCGGACTTCGAGGCAGATTTGGCCTCGACAACCCCCGGCGCAGCCTCTACCTGCCGTTCGCCCGCTCTCACGAGAAGATTCAGCCCTGAGCGGTCGCCTTCGACCGAGCGGGGTATGCTTTTCAGGATGTGGTTCAGGATGTCGGCGAGGTCTCCCGCGCTCTGGGGGCGTGCCTGCGGGTCTTTCTTCAGCGTCTTCGCGACGTACTCCGCCAGCGCGGCGGGAGTGTCGGGCCGGAGCATCGTGACCGGGGCCGGGAGTTCCGACAGATGTTTCTGCTCGACCTCACTGCTCTTCCCCGTGAAAGGGGGCCTGCCGGCGAGCATCTCGTAGAGGATGATCCCGAGGCTGTATACGTCCGAGCGCTCGTCCAACTCCTCGCCGCGACAGTTCTCCGGCGAGGTGTAGAGCATCGTCCCGGCAAACTCTCTGACGGGAATGTCGGTGTAGGCGCGTGCGCGCTCCAACGATCTGAACGATTTAGCGAGGCCGAAGTCTACGACCTTAACCAGCAGCCGCCCCTGCTCGTCCTTGGTGAGCATGATGTTTTCCGGCTTGAGGTCACGATGCAGAATCCCTTTCTTGTGCAGCGCGTCTATCCCCTGCGCCGCTTGAAACGCAATGCTCACCGCTTCATCGACCGGGAGCTGCGCTCTTCCGGGCCGCCCCATGTAATCCCGCAGCGACATGCCTTCGATGAACTCCATGACGATGCAAGCCTCGCCGCTCCCCAGCTCGATGTAATCGTAGACGCGAACGATGTTGCGATGGCCGACCAGATCGCCGGCCTGAAACTCGTTCCGCAGTCGCTCTAGCGCGGTAGGGTCTTTGCTCGTGTAGTCAGAGGTGAGCAGCTTGATGGCCCTGACCTTGCCCGAGCCCACATGTGTGCCCTTATAGACGGCGCCCATCGCGCCGCTGCCGATCAGGCGCTCCAGCCGATATTTCGCTGCGACGACGCACGAGCCCGCGCGGTCGGGTTTCAACGCCCCCTGACCGTGTTCAGCGCAGGCGACTTCGGCGTCTTCGTAACAGCGGCTGCACTCGCGGCAAATCTTCATCTCTCTATTATGGTGGGCGCGTGCCCCGCGCATCAGACGGCGATCCGTAAACCGATGTCATCGAAATACTCGTTGTAGAGGAAGCGCGCCCGGCTCGCCGAGCGGCACATGAATGCGAAGGACGACCAGGAGCCACCCCGCGCCACTCGCAGCAACTCGTTCGGCCCCCGCACGGGAGTGCCGTCGGTGGAGAGCCCCTTATAAGTCTCGCGCCAAGCGTCGGTGCACCACTCCCAAACGTTCCCGTGCATGTCGAATAGGCCGAAGGGATTCGGAACGCCGACCTGCCCCACGATGCTCGGGCCTCTCTCCGTGCGCCAACGATGCGTGCCCAACGCGTCCGGGACGGAGCCGTTGTAGTTCAACATCTCCTCGTCGAGCGCCTCGTGCGACGGGAAGTTGAAAGGTGTCGTCGTCCCTCCACGACACGCGTACTCCCACTCGGCTTCGCTCGGCAGGCGAATGTCCCTCCCCGTGTAGACCGAGAGCCGCGCGCAGAATTCGTACGCTTCGAGCCAAGTCACGTTTGTGACCGGGCGCTCGTCGTCACGCGCGACCGGAGCCTTGCGGCTCTCCCAAGGGGAGCCGGGCAGGTAGTAACTCTCCTGCGGAAGGTTCGTGGAGACGACCCGCCACTGCTTCTGCGTCACGGGATATTTCCCCATCCAGAAGGACTCGACCGTCACGGGACGCACAGGCGTCTCCCAACCGAGCCAGGTGCGGGCTTGCCTCTGCATGTACTCGGGCAGTAGCGCCGTCCAGCGTTCGATCTCCTCCGGCGCCGTGCCCCTCTGGAAACTGCCTTGCGGAATCTGCACGACCTCCATCAAGAGGCCCTCCGGCAGCGCGAGCCGCTCGACGATGTGTGCCTCGTCGGCGCGCGCTGCCCCAACGCTGAAGACCATCCGCCTCGTCGTCCGCGTTACCGTCCGGTCGGAGTCGATAGCGATGCCGAGCGAGTGTAACTCCCGCCAGAAGGCTTCGACACTGGGGTATCTCCGCTCGACGCTGATGGCGGTGGCGCGCCCAAGCACCCTCTCCAACTCGTGCTTGAACTCCTGATAGGCCGGGTGCGGAGCTAGGTTCGCGATCTGCCGCCGGTCGAACTCGGGCCTCGCCCCTGTCAGCGCGTGCAGGATCGTCATCGCCAGCGCGTAAACGTCCGCCCGAGCGTCTAGCGGTTGCGCGCGCTCAGCGTCGGTCGCCTCGGGATGGTGCTCGGGCGCGGCGTAAGGGCTGGTGCCGACGGGAATCCTGTCCTGCGCCGCCCCGCCCGCCATCACCTTCGAAACGCTGAAGTCCGCGAGTTTGATCAGGGTCGGGTTCTCCGCTCGGTCGAGCAGCAGGTTCGACGGCTTAATGTCACAGTGGATGATGCCGTTCCGGTGGACGTAGGTTAACGCGTCGCAGACCGGGCCGAAGAGGTCAAGGGTCTGCTGGAGGGTCAGGCTCGCGCCCCGGCAATAGTCCTTCAGGGTGCCGCCGTACATGTACTCCGTAATGAGGTAGTTGAACTCGACGCCGGCGAGGCTCCGGCTCCGGCCGGCCTTGAGCAGCTCGACCACGTAGCTGTGCCGGACTTTCCGCATGGCCTCGACCTCGTTGGTGAAGTGCCATAGCAACTGCTCGTCAGTAATCCTGCTGCCCTTGTTCAGTCGCGGGTTGAGCGCCTTCAAGACCACGTCACGGCCGTCCGGTGCGACGGCCAAATAGACTTCCGTGTAAGCGCCATTCGCGATGTGCTTGACGACCCGGTAGCCATCCGGTTCCGATCCTTCGAGGTTGAGACTCATAGATATCCCCAGATTGCCCCCGTGCTGATTGGACTTGCTTCCGTGCCGCCGGTCTTCAGTTCGGCCTATCGTTTCTCTTGCGCCCGCGGCTGAAACCCAGCAGGCGCGAGGCGGGCACGCCCTCGCGCATCTCCGCGAGTATCTGCCTGATCTCGTCGCCGCGCTCCTCGTCCAGATAGTCGGCGGTTAACGCCAGCAGTTCGCCCGTGTTTTCCAGCGCTTCGAACAATTGATGAATATGCTTTTCGAGGTACTGCGACATCGGCTTGGACTTGATACTGAACAATTTTTGTTGCAGCGCTCGCATTCTCTCCCACGCCTCCTCCGGCGTCGTCGTTACCTTCTCAAGGCTTTGCTGCACGGCCTCGACGAAGCAGTCAATCTTCTTCAGGTCGTCAAGGTAATTCGCCCCGGACAAGATGCCTGTCGCGCGCTCTTCGAGCTGCGGCATGTTCAGTTCGGACATCTGCGCGTACAGTCCCACGACCTGCGCGACGGGGCCGCCCGTGTGGGCGGCCGTCTCAAAGGCCCCGTAGAGAATGTTGCGCAGCCGCTCCTCCTTCCCCCAGTCCAGTAAGCGCCCCCTGATCTCCCGCTCGAAGGCGTCGTGCGTGAGCAGCGCCGGGTACTTAGAGATGGTGCGCGAGAGGTGTGTGATCAGTTGATTCCTGATGTGCTCCCACTTGACGGCGGGCAGCAGCTTGGCTATCAGGTCGAGGTCGTTGCTCGCCCCGGCCGCGTCGAGCTGTAGGTGGTTGAGGTGATCGACCAGCCCCCGGATGACCCGTTGCGGGTCGAGCCCCGGGAGCGAGAGGTTGCGCGCGAACTCCTCACCATACTGCTTCACGCGCGACTCGGGCTTTTCGCCCAGCAGCCCTTCGATCAGGAGTGTGTCGTCGCCGGCCCGCGCCGTCAGGCTCAGCACGTCGAGCCGCGCGGCCAGCTCCTCGGCGTCGCAGGGTTCGGCGCGCATCAGCCTCAAGTGCTCCTTCCACTTGTCGGCCTCCCCCGTCTCAAGCTTTCCCAACTGCCCGAGCAGCCATTGACTGGCGGCGGGCGTCAGATGCCGGACGGCCGAATAATCCTTTGTGAGGTGGAGCCGCGTCGCGGCTATCCGAAAGAGCTTCTCGACGTAGCTCGCGTCGCGTGCAGCCAGCGACTCTAACATCTCGGGGCTGGCGTCCTCGTCCCGGCGGCCGAGGGCGATGTTGAAGGCCGCCAGCTCGGCTTCGGGCAACTCCTCGTCCTTCCACAGCCACAAGAGCAGCTCTTCGAGCTCGCCGTGGGTTTCGTGCTCCCCGCCGACCATGAACAGTAACGCGTAAAAGAATCTCGGGTCACGGCGGATGAAATACCTGACCCTGACCTGATCATAATTGAACTCGTTGATAGCCCGGTAGAACAGCCTTAGCGTCGGGGTCAGAGACTTCACTGCGTCCGGCGTGAGCAGGGCGTCGAGGAATTTTTCGAGCCATTTCTTCTCCGCCGCTACGTGGCACAAGGCCCAGAGAATCTCCTCCTGAAAGACCGGGTACTGTAGCTCTTTGCTGATCAGCTCGCAGGTCGGAACCCAGAGGGACTCGTCCCATCTCTCGCGTAGTAACTCCACGTCCTCCAGCTCCAACGGCCGCTGGTCGAGCAGGAAACGAAGTAGGTCGTTCTCCTGCTCGCGCGAGAGCCTCTGCCCCCGCCGGGCCCTTAGCAGTTCGCGCACCTCCTCTCTCTTCCCCCGCTTGCCCTTCACGTCTTCGTAGACGATCTTCTCCCAGTTCACTTCCCGCAGCGCGTTGACGACGCCCCGCCTGTCGCCGAAGGCGTAGGGCGCGCGCTTGAGCGCGAGGTCGCTGATGATCTGTCGCCTGTCGGCTTGGGGATCGCCCCAAAGCCTGTGCAACAACTTGTAGTATTCGCCGGCCAGCCGGTTCTGCTCCAGCCCCTTCGGCGCGGCCTCACGCCAGACGACGCGCTTCTGGTTCGGAAGCACGTAGTCGGTAAACGCGAGGTGAATTTTGCCGATGCTGTTGCTGTTCATCC
>JBJMGQ010000048.1:0-8609 GCA_045807845.1 Pyrinomonadaceae bacterium
CAGCCGTCGCGCGCTCGACCGCCTTGTCGATGCCGCGCTTGAGGGCCATCGGGTTCGCGCCCGCCGCGACGGTCTTCACGCCTTCGCGGAAGATGGCCTGCGCGAGCACGGTCGCCGTGGTCGTGCCGTCGCCCGCCACGTCCGAAGTCTTCGACGCGACCTCGCGCACCATCTGCGCGCCCATGTTCTCAAGGCTGTCCTTCAGCTCGATCTCTTTGGCGACGGTGACGCCGTCCTTGGTGATGGTCGGGCTGCCGAACTTCTTGTCGAGGACGACGTTGCGCCCCTTGGGGCCGAGCGTGATCTTGACCGCGTCGGCGAGTTGATTGACGCCGCGCAGGATCGCCGCGCGCGACTCCTCACCGTGAATTACTTGCTTAGCCATAACAGTTCTCTTCTCCTTCGATATCACGACTTCAAAGATGCTTCACACAGAAAGGGCGATAAGAGTCTCAAAGACTACTTGCCGCCCTTCTTGCCGCCCGAGGCCGCGCCGGCCCTCTCGATGACGCCGAGAATCTCGTCCTCGCGCATGATGAGGTACTCCTCGCCGTCGAGCTTGATCTCGGAGCCGCTGTACTTGCCGAAGAGCACGCGGTCGCCCTCTTTCACGTCGAGCCCGATGCGCGTGCCGTCGTCCTTGCGCTTGCCTTCGCCGACGGCGATGACCTCGCCCTCCTGCGGCTTCTCTTTGGCCGTGTCCGGGATGATGATGCCGCCGCGCACCTGCTCGCCTTCCTCGATGCGCTTGACGATCACACGGTCATGCAGTGGTTTGATGTTGGTAGCCATAATGCTCCTTTCCTGTTCTTGGTGGATGAGTGAGTCGGTTTGATGGCCTTCCGGCTGCTAACCAAAACTCCGTAGATTTGCTAAGAAAAACGCAAACTATTAGCACTCCGTTTGAAGGACTGCTAAAAAATATAGCACTTCCGGTTTGTTTGTCAACCCGTCGAAATTTGTGGCTGGAGGGCGAGAGGCTTAGCGCTTGCGGCGGGCCGCGGTGTTGCGTGGGCGGTGATTGTTGGAGGCGGCGGCGCGCTCCTGCGTGCGGTAGCCGGCGACGCGCTTGGAGAGCGTGTTGCGATGGATGCCGAGCGTGGCGGCCGTGCGCGAGAGGTGCTCCTTGTGGCGCACGAGCGCCTTCTGGATATAGAGCTTCTCGAACTCTTCGAGTGCCTCGTCGAGCATGATTTGGCCGTCGAGCATCTCGTCTATCAGGGCTTCGAGCCGGGCGCGCATAGGCATTGGGGGTTCGCTCCGTCCGTTCAAATAAAGTCTCAATAGGCGCCCACTTCTTGGGGGCCGTCGGCGCTCAGGCGAAAAGATGTTGGTACTGAGTGAGAAAGCGCGCGCGCACCTCCGAAGAGGTGCAGAGCGAGAGCAGGCGCGCGCCCACCGCGAGCGCGGGGCCGGTGCGCGCCTGTGCGACCGCTTCGAGCCGGACGGGAAAGGCCGTCAGCGCGAGATAGACGACCGAACAGACGGCCACGCCGCGCACGAGCCCGAAGCCCGCGCCGAGCACGCGGTCGAACCATTGGAGCTTCGCACGTTTGAGACCCGCGCGCAGAGACTCGCCGAGTATGAACCCGGCGGCCAGCACGATGCCCACCATCGTAAGGAAGCCCGCCGCGTAACCGGCTTCGACCGACTCGAAGGCGCCGAGGCCGCGCAGGAAGGCGCCGGCCTGCGCGTATGTGTGCGACGCGACGAAGAAGCCGACCACCAGACCGAGGCTCGCGACGAGCGCGCGCACGAACCCACGCAGGGCGCCCGCGGCAACGGACGCGCCGACGATTGCGAGCACGAACAGGTCGAAGAAGGTCATGGGAAAGCAGTCAGCGGTCAGCTTAGAGCTGTTTGCCTGTCAGCAGTCGGTATGCTTCGAGGTAACGGTCGGTCGTGGCGGCGGCCGTCTCGGGGGGGAGCGGCGGCGCGGGTGGTCGCTTGTCCCAGTCGAGCGTTTCGAGGTAGTCGCGGACGAACTGCTTGTCGAAGGAGGGCTGCGAGTGGCCGGGCTCGTAGGCTGCCGCGGGCCAGAAGCGGGAGGAGTCGGGCGTCAACGCCTCGTCGATCAGAATGATGCGGCCCTCTGCGTCGAGCCCGAACTCGAACTTGGTGTCGGCGATGATGATGCCGCGGCCGCGCGCGTAAAGCTCGGCTTCGTGATAGAGCGCGAGCGCGGTGTTGCGCAGGCTCGTCGTTACTTCTTCGCCGACGATGTCGCGCATGCGCTCTTCGCTGATGTTCTCGTCGTGGCCCGTCTCGGCCTTGGTCGCGGGCGTGAAGAGCGGCGCGTGGAGCTTGGCCGACTCGCGCAAACCCTCCGGCAGATGATGGCCGCAGACCTCGCCCGTGGCGAGATAGTCCTTCCAGCCGGAGCCGGCGAGGTAGCCGCGCACGACGCACTCGACGGGGAAGACCTCTGTGCGGCGCACAAGCATCGAGCGGCCGCGAAGCAGCTCGGCGGAGGCGCGCACGGGCTCGGGCATCGCGTCAACGTCCGTTGTGACGAGGTGGTGCGGCGTGAGGTGTGCGAGGCGCGCGAACCAGAAGGCGGAGAGGGCGGTGAGCACTTCGCCCTTGCGCTCGATCTGCGTCGGCAGCACACAGTCGAAGGCGGAGATGCGGTCGGTGGCGACGATGAGGAGGTGCTGTTCGTCAACCTCGTACACGTCGCGCACCTTGCCGCGCCGCGCGAGCCTGAGCCCGGGGAGGGAAGTCTCGGCGACTGTCGGAGTGCCGGTCATATCTTTGTTCAAAGTCAGCCTGAGACGGTCTGCTTGAAAGCGGGAGCGCCCTTAAGCGTGCGGGATTGTGCTCGCGGCACACAATCGTTGTCAAGAGTTAAAGCCGTGAAGCGTGAATCGTGAACCGTAAATCGTGACCAGATTAAAACCAGTTCTCATCTCGTCACGATTTACGGTTCACAGTTTACGCTTGCAACGCTTCGCGCAGGCGGCGAATCTGCGCGGCGTGGTTGTGTGCGTGGGCGGCGTAGATGCGGAGCCAGTCTTCGGCGGTGTAGGTGCCCGATTCGGAGTGCGTGCCGGCGCGCGACCAGTCGGCGCCGGTCATCGCGTCGAGGAGTTGGCCGGTGGTGGCGCGTGCGCCGCGCAGGGCATCGAGGGCGGGCTCGATGGGGCGTTCGTTGTAGCGCAGGCTCGCGGCGTAGTGCTCCTGATCGTAGCCCTGTATCTGCGGGGCGTCTTCGGTCAGAAGCTTTCGCAGGCGGATGGCGCTGTTCATCTCGCTGTCGGCGAGGTGCTGGACGACCTCGCGCGCGCTCCACTTGCCGGGGAGGGGATGTGCCGAAAGAGACTCTTCGTCGAAGCCTTCGAGGCTGCGTGCGACCTCTTCGTAACCGGCCTTGTACTGCTCGATGAGCGCCTGTCGTTCTTCGTTCGTCATATGACTCCTTCAGTCGCCGGGGTGTCGGTGAACGCTGTTGCTTTGTTGTAAATATCACACACGCGGCGTCTTTGAAAGGGCGACGACTTCGGTGCGAATGGCTCCGCCGTATGTCCCGTCCCGGACAGTGGCGCGACGGAAGATTATTTATTGCTTGAGTTTAGTCGGCCGGTTGGTTATAGTTCTTGATGTCCCGGGGCATGCATCCGCCGTGGCGCCCCCTTAACCGTTTCGCGATGACCACAAACACTGCCGCCGCCATTCCCGACGTGAAGGAAACAGGTGAAGAGAAGATTGAGGTGGGCGAGCGCAAGCTCAAGCTCCTCATCATCGAAGACGACGAGAAGATTCTCGAAGCCATCACCGAGTATTTTTCGCGCACGGGCTATATGGTGCAGACTGCGGAAGACGGCCTCTCCGGCGTCCAGGCGGCCTTGAACGACCGTCCCGACGCCATCGTTCTTGACCTCATGCTTCCTAAAATGGACGGGTTGGCCGTCTGCCGCGAGCTGCGGGAGAAGGCCGCGTACATCCCGATCCTGATGCTGACGGCCAAGGACGACGTGGTTGACAAGGTGCTCGGCCTTGAGATGGGCGCGGACGATTACATCACCAAGCCCTTCTCTCTGCGCGAGCTTGAGGCGCGCATCAAGAGCGTGATGCGGCGCGTGCGCGCGGCTTCGCGCTCCGAGACGAGCGAGGACGCACCTATTCTCAGGGGGCGGCTCCGCATCGACCCGGCCAAGCGCGAGGTGACGGTCGGCGACCGGCAGGTCGAGCTGACGCCCAAGGAGTTCGAGCTGCTCCGGCTCTTCGCCTCCAACCCCGGCCGCGTCTTCCCGCGGAAGTACCTCTTGGAGAAGATTTGGGACTACTCCTACGAGGGCTACGACCGCACGATTGACTCGCACATCAATCGCCTGCGAGCCAAGATTGAAGACAACCCCGAGAACCCGCAGATGGTTCTGACCGTCTGGGGCATCGGTTACAAGTTCAGCGACGAACAGCGCTGAAGGGTTCCACTCCTGAAGAAGGCCGCCAGAGCCTTCCCGCAAAGGCGACGGGCACACCCCGGCTCGCGACCTTTCCTAACCCCGAAAGACTTCAAACAGTCTCACCCTCCGGCGGGCCCGCGCGCCCGGAAGTAAAACTTATGAACAAGGAATCGACCGGACACGACTTTGCCGTGCTGTTGAAGACGTGGAGTCGCAGTGCGCTTGGCTCGCGCTGCGTGCGGCTGGGTCTCGTCGCCGCGGCCGGCGTTTCGCTCGCACTGAGCGGCCCCGAGCAGCCCCTTGCACAGCAGCGCTACAAGGAGCCGACCGTCACCGTCACCGGCGTCTCTTCGTCGGGCAACGTCGTCTCCATCAGCGCCGACGGCTCGCTCAATCACGCGCAGACGTGGCAAGACCCCGACGGCAAGTTCCACGTCGTGCTCGTCAACGGGCAGGTCGCGGCGGGCGCGGCGCGCGGCGTCACGACGCAACGCGTCGGCAACTCTCTGGAGCTGGTCGTGCCCGTCAAGCGCGGCTCGAACGTGACCGTCCAGCCGCGCGGCAACCGCCTCGACCTCGTCGTCACGGGCGGCGCGCTGAACGTCGAGAACTTCCCCGTCGAGCAGCAGTCGCAGCCGGCGGGCGCGCAGAGCCGCAGCCAGTCGGCCCCGCGTGAGGAGCCTTCAAACGAAGTGCCCGAACGCGCGCAGCAGCCGAGGGCAGAGTCGAAGCGCCGCGGCGCGGCCGACTCTTCGACGGTCGAATCCGTGCAGCCTTCTTCAGTTCATTCCTCCACCCCGTTGCCTCCGCCCGTCCAGACGCAGCTCGTCGCCTCCGCGCAGTCGAACACGCAGGCCGAGACGGTCAACACCATCGGCCCGGCGCCGCAGGAGACTTCCAACCCGGTCATTGCGCAGCCGGCCGAGGTGCAGGTCGAGACCTTGAAGGGCGACGGGCCTTTGTCATATCTCCTCTCGCTCCCGTCGCTGTTCGCCGTGCTCGGCGTCGGCCTCGCGGGCTCGGTCGGCATGTTCGTCAGGCGCAGGCGCGCGGGCGGCGTTGATGAGAGCAGCGCGGTCGAGACGAAGAGCACGCGGACTGAATCACGCGCCGGTCAGAAGTCTGAGAAGTCCTTCGAGCATCCCAAGGGCGACCGCCGCAAGTCGGACATCACCGTCCCCTTCGAGCGTCGCACTTCGGGGCGCGGCGCAGAGGACGAGGCGACGCGCCGCGCGCACGAGCTGGCCGCCGAGGCCAACGCCACGGGCGGCGCTCAGCCCGTACGACAGTCCGAGTCGAAGTCGCATCCGTCCGCGCCCTCTATCCTCTTCGGCTCGTACCGCATCGATCAGGAGGTCACGAGCCTCGTCGCGGGCGGCGCGCACAGCATCGAAGTCCTCGCCTCGCGCGCGACGGACGACCGCCGCGCCATCGAGACTTCGCTCCTCAAGGCGCTGCGCGCGCCCGAGACGGACATCGACGGTAAGCACCGCGCGCGCATGGCGCTTGAAGATTATGGCTTTGTCGCTCGCGCGTGCGCCGCGCTCCTGCTCGGCGGCGAAACCTTCGAGCGCGTCAGTGCCGCGCGCGCGCTCGGCGACATGAAGAGCGCGCAGGCGCTCCCGTTCCTGACCGAAGCGCTCTATGACCACGACCCGCTCGTCCGCACCGAGTGCGTGCAGAGCCTCGGCGCGCTCGGTCTGCCCTCGGCCATCGGCGCCCTGCTCGACGTGGCGCGCCGCCATCAGGACATCCCCGCCAACGTGCTCGGCCCGGCGCTCACCGCCTGCTCGGTCGAGTCTCTGGAGCTTGACTGGAACGCACCGGCCGTCCCGCGCGCGGTGTTCGAGGCTCATGAATCAGAGACTTCGAGCTCGAACGCGCGCGCAGTCGTGCCGGCGGCCGATTACGAAGAGCTGCCCGAGTCGGTCGAAGACGAAGCGTTCGTCGCGGCGCTCGTGCGCATCGAGAGCACGGACGCCGAGTCGCGCGTCAATGCCGCGCAGCACCTCGCGCAGTTCCAGGTGCGTCGTGCGGTCACGGCGTTGGCCAACGCCGCGCGCCACGACCGGGAAGATGCCGTCCGCTCGGCCGCCGTCAACAGCCTCGGGCTCATCAACCACGAGTCGGTCTTTGCCAACATCATCATGGCGCTTGCCGACGAGGCGCGCGAAGTCCGCGCCGCTGCCGCGCGCGCCCTCTCGCGCCTGAGCTTCGAGCGCGCGGAAGCCTACGTCCGCGTCGCGGAGACGGCCGACCAGCGCACGCTACGCGACGTGGCGCACGCGTGCGTCAAGGCGGGACTGGCCGCGCAGGCCGTCGGTCGCCTGACGAGCGAAGACCGGCGTCAGGCGTACGAAGCCTTCTCTCTGCTCTCGCTCTGCGCCTGTGGCGGCGAGGTCGAGCCGATACTTGAAGCGGTCGAGTCGCACCGCGACCTCGACACGCGCCTGACCTGCGTCCAGTTGCTCGACGGCGGGGCGAGCCCTGAAGTCTGCACGCGGCTCCGCAAGGTCGCGGGCGACGCAAAAGCGCCCGACCGTTTGCGCCACTCAGTCCGCGACGCGGTCGAGCACGCGATGCGTTCGCAGATGGTGGAGGCCGGCTGATCCACGGGCGTGCGTGCGCCGCGCGGGATTTGTTTTGGTGACAACCCGCCCGCGCTATTGCATAATGGCGCCGCCCGCAACCCTTTTCCCGGGACTGTAGCGATGCCCCTGAAGTCCAGCTCACAAATGCACACACACTTGCGACCGAAACTGCTCGTCGCGCTCGTCGCGGCGCTGGCGCTCTCCGCTCTACTTCTGGCCGGCGGCGCGAGCGCGCAGCGAGCGGCGCGACCGGCGAACGACAACGCGTCGAGCGGCCCCAAGTCAAAGCGCGTCTTCGTCGGCCGCGGCAGCGAGACGGGGCAGGGGTCGCGCGTGACTATCACGGCCGACGACTCTTTGAAGGACTACTCGGCCTACCGCAGCGGCGACCGCTTCTACGTCGTGCTGCCGAAGTCCGCGGCCGGCACGCGCGGGGGCGGAGGCTCGGGGCGCGGCTACAGCGACATGCAGGTGCAGCAGCGCGGCGACTCGGTCGTGCTCTCCTACCGCGTCCAGCCCGGCGCCAAGCCGCGCGTCGAGCAGAAGTTCAACCGCCTCGACGTGGTCTTCGACGTACCCGGCGATGCCGGACAACAGGCCAACGCGGCGAACAACAACGCACGCCAGCAGCAACAACAGCAGACACCACCCGCCGAGAGCAGAAACACCGCCGCGCAACAGAACAATCAGGCGCAGTCCACAACCACTGCTTCAAGCCCGAACCCCACGCCCGAGCGCCGACAGCCCACGGCCGAAGAGACCGCGCGGGCTCAAGCCGCGAACGCAGCCGCCGCCAACACGACCGCACCCGTCACCACGGCTCCGCAGACAACGGCACCCGTTGACCCGGCCGCGCAGAACCCTGCGACGACTTCCCTAGAGCCGACGCAGGAGCCTGTTCCGGCGGCGACGCCCGCGGCCGAACCGCAGCTCGCTCAGGCGCAGCCGCCCACGGGCATCGGGCCCATCACGACGAGCCAGCCGGTCTCTAACTCCCAACCGGCCTCGACGCTCGGCGCGTACCTGCTGCAAAACTGGTGGATTCCGTTAGTGCTGCTCTTTGCCCTCGTCGGCCTTGGGCTCGTCATCAACGCGCGGCGCACGACGACGGCCGCGCCCGCACCGGTCGAAGGTCTGGACGACGACTCCGCCGTGAAGCTCGACGAGTCGCGCGCCACGCGCGCGAAGGGGACTTCGGCCCGAGCACTCAAAGACGCTTCGGCCGCCGCACAGGCTGCAAACGTCAGCGCCGCCGAAACCGTCAGCGCAAAGGAGACTGTCAGCGCGGCGGAAGCGTCGGACGTAAACGTCAAGCCGCTCGTCGCCGCCACGGCGCTTGCAGGCGGCGCGGCCGTCTCGAAGTCGAGGAAGCAGTCGCGGAAAGAGGCAAGGCAAGAGGCCAAGCGCAAGAAGAAGGGCACGCCCGCCGAGGAACTCGCCGACGAGTCCGCAGTCGCCGCGCCCGTCGCTCAAGAGACAGTGGTCGAAGAGCCTTTGGTGGAAGAGGCAACGGCTGCTTCAACCGTCACGGAAGAGACCGCGCTCGTCGAGCCCGTCGCCGAAGAGACGCTCGTTCACGAAGAGACTGTTGTCGAAACTCCTTCCGTCGAAG
>JBJMGQ010000049.1:0-13944 GCA_045807845.1 Pyrinomonadaceae bacterium
CCGACGACATGAAGGGGCGCGAGCTGTTCTTCGCCGAGCAGGCGCGCGAGCCGCGCGAGGTCGTGCGCGACGGCAAGCACTTCGTCGTGTGGGAAGGCAAAGAGGTCGGGCCTTTCGACGAGGAGATAGGGACATTTCTTCACACAGAGCCGCGCGCGGGCGGCGGTCAGGTCGTGACGTTCGAGGGGCGGCGCGGCGAGAAGCAGATCGCGGTCATCGACGGCATCATCGGCAAGCCCTACGACTACGTCGGCGAAATCTACGTGAGCCCCGGCGGCGCGCACACGCTCTACGCCGCGCGGCGCGGCGACGACGATGCTTTCGTCGTCTTCGATGGCAAGGAGGGGCCGAAGTACTCGAACGCCGAGATCGAGGGCTTCGACGCGAAGCCCTTCAGCCCCGACGGCCGGCACTACGCCTACATAGCCTCGCGCAAGGTCGTTGGCGACGACTCGGAAAAGTTCCTCGTCGTCACAGACGGCAAGGAGGGAAAGCTCTACGACTACGTTACGAGCGTCACCTACACGCCCGACGGCGCGCACCTCCTCTACGTCGCCTACGACCGTGCGCGCCGGAAGAGCTTCCTTGTGCGCGACGGCGAAGAGGTCGCCGCTTACGACAACCTGCCCGACACCAGCGGCATGCACTTCTCCCACGACGGCAAGCGCATGTACTTCCGCCTGCGGAAGGAGGAGGGCGGCAAAGACGGCTTGGTCGTGGACGGCCGCGCCTACTTCTACGACGACATCAAAGACGTGGAGTTCAGCCCCGACAGCCGGCTCTCCGTCTTCAAGGCACAGCGCGGGCGCGGCTGGGTGATGGTGGTGGACGGCGCGGAGTCGGAGCTGTATGAGCCCGATGGCGAGAAGGGCGAAGTCGTTTGGAGCCGCGACGAGCGGCTCGCCTTCAGCCGTGAGGGCGGGCGCGTGGCCTACGTCGGGCGCAAGAGTGGGAAGGAGTTCGTCGTCTTAGACGGAGCGATAGTTGGCGCGACGTACGACTCGGTCGCCAACCTCAACTTCACGCCAGACGGCCGGCACGTCGTCTACACGGCGCAGCGCGCGGGCAAGTCTCTGGTGGTCGTGGACGGCGTCGAAGGGCGCGAGTACGACGCCTTCATCACTGCCGGACAGTATGAGCACGAGGGCAAGCTCAACGTCGAGGGCCCCGCCTCGCTCAGCATCCTCGCGCGGCGCGGGCCGGAGCTGCTACGCGTGGAGATCGAGATTGTCGAAGGGTGAGGCAGGCGTCACGGCGCCGCTTTGTGGGCGTGGCTTATCCAGGTGAAGATCATGACCCAGAGCGTGAGGGCGAGCGTGAAGAGTGGGAACTGCAAGGGCAGCGGCAGACAGTAGACGAGGACGACGACGGGAAGCCAGAACCCCAAGCCGCTGACGACCGCGGGCAGAACCTTGCGCCGGTAGAAGCCTCGGCCGAGTTCCCGCGACACCGCGCCGAGACGATAGCCCACGTGCCGCCACTCGAAGACGAAGACCGTGAGCGGGATGGAGACGAACGGCGTGAAGACGAACTGGTCAATGAAGGTCTTCTTGAAGACGGTGGCGAAATCGACGCCGTTGCCGAACACGAGCGCCTGCCCGCGATAGAGCGCGTCCACCAACATCCCCATCAACCCCCAGAAGCACGCGCCGAACAAGAGGCCGCTCAAATTCTCGCGCCTGACCCGCCAACGCTGAAAGACCGCGACCGCCAAAAGCTCCGGCAGCAGACCGCCCGCCAACACGCCCGCGACGAGCGAGAACAGGTATCCGCCCTCGCGCTTGAACTCGGCGAGACGCGCCAGCCACGCGCGCGCCGGCTCGCAGAAGTAGTACGAGAGGACGACCGCCACCACGGCCGCCTGTATGACCAGCGCCGGGATGAGGTTCGCACGCGCGGCGCGCAGGCCGACGGAGAGCGGCCGTTCCTGTTCTTTCATCATGAAGGTCACGCGCCCGCCCACGCTCGACGTTCGCCCGGTTCAAATCTCAAAGGGTCTTTACTTCAACTGGCAGATGTCGAGGACGTTCATATCCGTGTAGTCGAGGTTCTCGCCGCCCATCGCCCAGATGAACGAGTAGCTCGACGTGCCGCACCCCATGTGTATCGACCAAGGGGGCGAGACGACCGCCTCCGCGTCGCCGAGCACCAGATGGCGCGTCCTTTCGGGCTCGCCCATGAAGTGCATCAAGCGCTGCCCCTCTTTCAGATCGAAGTAGAAGTAGACCTCACTCCTTCGGTCGTGCAGGTGCGGCGGGCAGGTGTTCCAGACGCTACCGGGCTTGAGGAGCGTGACGCCCAAGAGCAGTTGCGAAGACTTGCAGACGGCGGGCACGACGTACTGATAGATGGTGCGCTCGTTCGATGTCTCCTGCGAGCCGAGGTTGAGCGGCACGGCACGCTCGACCGAGACGTGCACCACGTCGAAGCGCGCGTGCGCGGGCGTCGAAGCGAGGTAGAACTTCGCGGGCGTCCCACCGTCTGCCGACTCGAACGAGACCTCAGTGCTTCCCATCGGCACGTACAGGCAATCCTTCGGCTGTAACTCGTAGCGCGAGCCGTCAACCGTTATCACGCCTGCGCCCGCGCCGACGTTGACCGCGCCCAGCTCGCGCCGCTCCAGAAAAGGCTTGCCCTTCGCCGATGCCGGCTCCTGCTGGACGGGGAGCGTCAAGGGCTCTTTGACAGGCGACGCGCCGCCGATGACGAAGCGCTCGTAGTGTAGATAGTTGAGGCGCAGCTCGCCCTCTGCGAACAGCGCGGGGATGTGGTAGCGGTCTCTCAGCTCCTCGTTCGTCGCCCCATCTACTGAGCCGGGGTGCGTGGCGTAGTAGGTCTTGCGATACATGGACTCTCTCCTCCGTTGGTTTGAGGACAAGCATAGCTCACTCGCCCTCGGGCCGCGACACGGCGAGTCAATTTCTAAAGGCAGTGACGAATGACGAGTGAAGAGTGACGAGATAAGATAGCCTCTTACTCGTCACTCTTCACATTGTTAACACCGATTTAGCAGACAGTTCAGACCGATGTAACACCGGTGATGCATCCTTCACCTTTCAACAGAAGGCAGATGGCAGATGGCAGATGGCAGATGGCAGTCGCTCCGCGTGATGGATGTTGAAGGAATAATTCGGAGGTTTCGACAGCGGCGCTTTCAACTGCCCTCTGCCCTCTGCCTTCTGCCTACTCTCCGATTCTCGAAAACTCTTTAAAGAGGAGCCCGAAAACCCCTTGTTCCATACCTCCAGAGCCCTGCGCGCGGCGCCCGCGCTGCTGACGACCTTCTGCCTCGCCTTCGTCTTCGCTTGCAGCGGCGGGACGGGCCCGGGCGGCGCGGCGGGCGGCGCCGTCAACCTCCGCGGCGCGGGCGCTTCGTTCCCCAACCCGCTCTATCAGAAGTGGCTCTCGGAGTACGGCAAGCTGCACGCGGACATCCGTGTTGACTACCAGTCCATCGGCTCGGGCGGCGGCATCAAGCAGATCAAGGAGCAGACCATCGACTTCGGCGCCTCCGACTCGCCGATGAAGAACGAGGACATGCCGCCGCCGCCCGCAGAGATTCTGCATATCCCGACGGTGCTCGGCGCGGTCGTCCTCACCTACAACCTCGCAGGCGTCGCCCGTCCGCTCCGCTTCTCTCCCGACGTGGTCGCAGACATCTTCCTCGGCAAGATTAAGAGTTGGGACGATGCGCGCATCAAGACTGACAACCCCGGCGTCCAGCTCCCCGCCGCCAACATCACGCCCGTCTATCGCTCCGACGGCAGCGGCACCTCGGCCGTCTTCACCGACTATCTCTCGAAGGTGAGCCCCGAGTGGAAGACGAATGTCGGCACGGGCACCTCGCCGAAGTGGCCCGCGGGGGTCGGCGCGAAGGGCAACGAAGGCGTGACGGGTCAGGTCAAGAACACGCCGAACACGGTCGGCTACGTCGAGCTGGCCTACGCCGTGCAGAACAAGCTGCCCGTGGCTTTAATCAAGAACGCCTCCGGCAACTTCGTCGAGCCCTCGCTCGACGCCGTGACGGCCGCGGCGGCCGAGAGTCTTTCGAGTACGCCCGACGACCTGCGCGTCTCCATCACCAACGCGGGCGGCGCGACCGTCTACCCGATTTCGAGCTACACATACATCCTCGCCTACAAAGACCAGAAGGACGCCGCCAAGGGCAAGGCGCTCGTGGACTTCCTCTGGTGGGCCGTCCACGACGGCGAGGTCTTCGCCAAAGACTTGCAGTACGCGCCGCTGCCCAAAGAGATCGTCACGCGCGCCGAGGCCAAGATCAACTCGATAACTTCGGGCGGCAAGACGCTTCGTTGAAGTAGGCAGTAGACAGTAGGCAGTAGTCAGTAGCTCCGCCCGCGGGCGCTGACTCTGACACACTGGCGATTAGACTGCGAATGCTCTCCTACTGGTTACTGACTACTGTCTACTGCCTACTGCTCTTATGACTACACTGGGCTCCGCGACCGAGTACGGCGCGCGCCTCCGCGCGTGGGACTGGCGGCGCGCTCTCTCGCCGACGGGCAACATGGGCGACGCGGTCTTCCGCGGGGTGCTCTTCGGCTGCGCGCTGCTGCTGCTGGTCATCGTCGCGCTGATGTTCGTCGAGATCGGCTCGAACGCGCGGCTCTCGCTCAAGGAGTTCGGGCTCGCCTTTCTGACGGGGCGCAACTGGAACCCCGTACAGGGCGAGTTCGGGGCGCTGCCCTTCGTCTACGGCACGCTCGTCTCCTCGCTCCTCGCGCTGCTGTTGGCCGTGCCCATCTCGCTCGGCATCGCCGTCTTCCTCGTCGAGCAGGCGCCGCGCAGGCTCGCGCGCCCGCTGGCCTTCCTCGTCGAGCTGCTCGCCGCCATCCCTTCGGTCGTCTACGGGCTGTGGGGCATCTTCGTGCTTGCGCCCTTCCTGCGCGAGTACGTCGAGCCGCCGTTGCAGAAGGCTTTCGGCTGGCTCCCGTTCTTTCAGGGGACGATCACGGGCATCGGGCTCTTCACGGGCGGCTGTATCCTCGCCATCATGGTCACGCCCATCATCACGGCGGTCGTGCGAGACGTGCTCGCGGCCGTCCCCGTCTCGCAGCGCGAGGCGGCGCTCGCTCTGGGCGCGACGAAGTGGGAGACGACGCGCGTCGTGCTCGCCAACGGTGCGCCGGGGATTGCGGGCGCCATCATCCTCGGGCTCGGGCGCGCGGTCGGCGAGACGATGGCGGTGACGATGGTCATCGGCAACCGACCGGAAATCTCAGCCTCTCTGTTTCAGCCGAGCTACACCATCGCCTCCGTCATCGCCAACGAGTTCACAGAGGCCACGGGCGATCTCTACCTGAGCGCGCTCGTCGAGCTGGGGCTCGTGCTCTTCCTCGTCACCTTCGTCGTCAACGGCGCCGCGCGCCTGCTCGTGTGGAGCGTCACGCGCGGGACGAGCGGCGTGGCGCGTGCGTGAGGGGCCGAGATGTCTGAAGGAAAGATGAGAACGAAGAGGGGCAGGGGCGCGGCCGGGCGGCGAGTCGTCAACACCGTGATGGCGACGCTCACGGCCGCGTGCGCTTTTCTCGGCGTGGCGCTGCTGCTGCTCATCCTCGGCTACATCGCTTGGCGCGGCGTCTCTTCTATCAGCCTGCAATTTCTCATCGACACGCCGAAGCCCGTGGGCGAGGGCGGCGGCATCGGCAACGCCATCCTCGGCACGCTCGTCCTGCTCTCGCTCGCGTCTGTGATAGGTCTTCCAATCGGCATCGCCGCGGGCGTCTATCTCTCGGAGTTCGGCCACGGCTGGTTCGCCGGTGTCGTGCGCTTCGTCTCGGACACGCTGACGGGCGTGCCTTCAATCGTGACGGGCGTCTTCATCTACACTTTGATTGTGCTGCCCACGCAAAAGTTCTCGGCGCTGGCGGGGGGCATCGCGCTCGGGATCATCATGATTCCCATCGTGACGCGCACGACCGAAGAGATGTTGCGACTCGTCCCGGCATCTCTGCGCGAGGGCGCGCTCGCGTTGGGCGCGCCGCAGTGGCGTGTGACGTTGGGCGTCGTGCTGCCCGCGGCCGCGCCGGGGATTGCGACGGGCGCGATGCTCGCGGTCGCGCGCGTCTCCGGCGAGACGGCGCCGCTTCTGTTCACGGCCTTCGGCAGCCGCTTCTTCAACGTCTATCTCGACCAGCCCATCGCCTCTCTGACCGTGCAGATTTTCAACTACGCCGTCAGCCCCTACGACGAGTGGCACGCGCAGGCGTGGGCCGCGACGCTCGTCCTGATGACGCTCATCCTCGTCATCAACATCACCGTCCGCCTCCTGACGAGGAAGAAGTTTTAAGATGATGACCGCACCGATCCCAGTCCTCGCGCCGAGGACAGCCCGCGAGCCTGAGCCTCCGCGGCCGGAAGCCGACCCCGCGAAGATAAGCGTCCGCAGCCTCGACTTCTTCTACGGTCGCGCGCAGGCTTTGCACCGCATCTCCATCCGAATCCCCGAGCGCGTGGTGATGGCGCTCATCGGCCCGTCGGGCTGCGGCAAGTCAACTTTCCTGCGCACGCTCAACCGCATGAACGACACCATCCCGGGCGTGCGCGCCGCGGGCGAAGTGCTCATCGACGGGCAGGACATCTACGGCCCGGGCGTGGATGTGGTCGAGCTGCGGCGCCGCGTCGGCATGGTCTTCCAGAAGTCGAACCCTTTCCCGAAGTCCATCTTCGACAACGTTGCCTACGGCCTGCGCATCAATCGTCTAACGAAGTCGAAGTCCGAGCTGCATGAACGCGTCGAGCAGGCGCTTCGTGACGCGGCGCTGTGGGCGGAGGTCAAAGACCGTCTGAAGTCCTCCGCGCTCGGGCTCTCGGGCGGGCAGCAGCAACGCCTGTGCATCGCGCGCGCGCTGGCCGTGCGTCCAGAGGTCGTGCTGATGGACGAGCCGGCCTCCGCGCTCGACCCCATCGCGACGCAGAAGATCGAAGAGTTGATCGTCGAGCTGAAGCGGCAGTACACCATCGTCATCGTGACGCACAACATGCAGCAGGCGGCGCGCGTCTCCGACCGCACGGCCTTCTTCTGGTTGGGTAAGCTCGTCGAGGTCAACGACACCGAACGGATGTTCACCAACCCGGACGAGAAGCTGACCGAGGACTACATCACCGGCCGCTTCGGGTGAAGGCGACAAGGGGAGGAGTAGCACGCATGGATCACCACAGGCGTTTGGACACGGAGTTGGACGTGCTGCGCGACCGTGTGCTTGTGCTCGGCGGCGAGGCCGAGGCGGCGCTCTGGCGCTCGATGTACGCGCTCGTCGAGCGCGACAGCGAGACCGCGCGCGAGGTGCTCGCGGGCGATGATCGCATCGACCAGCTCGAAGTCGAGATCGACCGCCTCTGCATCGACATCCTCGCGCTGCGCCAGCCCGCGGCGCGCGACCTGCGCTTCGTCATCTCCGTCGCCAAGATTACGCCGATACTGGAACGCCTCGCCGACCACGCCTGCAACATCGCGCGCGTCGCGCTCGACCTCAACGACGAGCCGCGGCTCAAACACTATCCAGACCTCTCGCGCATGGCCGATGTTGCCGCCTCGATGCTACGCTCGGCGCTCGACGCCTTCACGCAGGGCGACGCGGCGACCGCCCGCCACGTCATCGACCGCGACGACGAGATAGACGTGATGTACGAGCGTCTCTTCCGCGACCTCATCGAGCTGATGACGAGCGAGCCCGCGGTCACGCCGCGCGCCGCGCGCCTGCTCTTCGTCGCCAAACATCTCGAACGCGTCGCCGACTACGTTACCGACATCTGCGAGCTGACCGTCTACATGACCGAGGCCGCCGTTATCAAACACGTCAGAGCATGATGAGTGATAAGAGAAGAAGGACTGATGTTCTCTTCTCTTATCACTCACCACTCATCACTTATCACTTATGAACAGGCCAGTATTAATAGTCGAGGACGAGCCGGACATCGCGGAGGGGCTGCGTTACAACCTTGAGCGCGAGGGGCTGCGTGCGGTCGTGGCCGAGACGGGCGAGCGTGGGTTGGAGCTGGCGCTCGACCGTGCAAACCCGCCGGCGCTCATCCTGCTCGATCTGATGCTGCCCGGGATGTCGGGGACGGAGTTGTGCCGCCGCCTGCGGCGCGAGCCCGCCACGCGCAAGACGCCCATCATCATGCTCACCGCACGCGGGTCAGAGTCGGAGCGCGTGGCGGGGCTTGAGCTGGGCGCCGACGATTACGTCACCAAGCCCTTCTCCGTGCGCGAGCTGGTCGCGCGCGTGCGCGCCGTGCTGCGACGCGCCGAAGACGCCGCCCCGGCCCGTTACGAAGACGATAAATTGGAAGTCCACTTCGACGACATGCACGTCCTCTGCGAAGGCGTCGAGGTCAAGCTCACGCGCAAGGAGTTCGCGTTGCTGGCCGCGCTCGCGCGCAGACCCGGGCGGGTGGCGACGCGCAACCAACTGCTCGACGACGTATGGGGGCAGCAGTACTACGGCGACACGCGCACGCTCGACGTGCACATCCGCCGGCTGCGCCAGAAGCTCGGCACGTGCGGCGACTCCATCGAGACGGTCGTCGGCGTCGGCTATCGCTTCGTCGGTTGCTCAATCAAGAACGAAGACAGACCGGGGGCCACGGCGGGGGCGTAACAAAGTATAATGGCTCCATGCCCGGATACATCGACACAGAGAAGTGGGGCCGCCGCCACCTCTTCCAGCTCTTCAAGGATTATCACAACCCTTACTTCAACATCTGCGCGGATGTCGATGTCACGTCGCTGCTCGGCTTCGCGCGTGAGCGTGGGCTCTCCTGCTCCATCGCTTATCACTTCCTCTCGCTAAAGACGGCCAACGAGATTGAGCCCTTCCGCTATCGCCTGCGCGGCGAACGCGTGCTCGTCCACGAACACGTCCATGCGGGGGCCATCGTGCTGCTCGCCGACGAGAGCTTCACGTTCGTCTACTTCGACTTTACAGAGGAGTTCGGCGCCTTCCACGAGAGCGCCCGGGCGATTGTCGAGCGGGCACGCGTCGAACCGCCCCTGCTCGACGCGCGCACCGAACAGGACGACCTCATCTATCACTCGGTCATCCCGTGGGTTTCGTTCACAAGCATCTCCCACGCGCGCGACTCTCGACAGCGGAGCGGCATCCCCAAGATCGCGTTCGGCAAGTACCGCGACGTGGGCGGCCGCGTGTTGATGCCCGTCTCCGTCGAGGCGCATCACGCATTGATGGACGGCCTGCACGTCGGCCGTTACTTTGAAAGACTTGAACGCCACTGCGCCGACCCGCGCTCCGCGCTGAATTTATAAACCGGCGTAGTCGAGCAGCCCCGTGTGCATGGTCATCTTCCGAGTCGTAAAGGAAGATGCTGCAATCGAGATAGTGTTGGGGTATCTGTGGCATAAGCGGGCTTTTGAAGACCGGATAGCTCGACCCCGCCTCACCCCTGAGTGACCGCGGCGGCTCCGCGCTCAAATCCTTTGTCGCCTCCCACTCCACCAGATCCAGAGGGTGAAGATTATGAGCAGACCGAAGGCAATCGGCCCGTGGGGCATGGTATGGCTGACCTGAAGCTCCCAGCCGAATGCCACCAGCAGAATCAGAGCCGGCCAAGGCACCTTCTCCGTGAGGAACAACGCAATCGCAAGAAACAGCGCGCTGGCGAATACGGCCCAAGAGCCTGTCAGGCTGATGAAGGAACCGACCCCGCCGACCCACCCGTTAATCCACGTTCGGTTCAAGACCTGCGCGACTCCCACGACTTGCTCCGGCGTCAACTTCCCTTCGCGCGAGAGCTGCCCTGTTATCTCAAGGCTTTTGCCAAGTCCTATGCCGCCAATTGAGTCGAGGGCCGTATAGTAGATAAGGAAAAGGAACGTTGCGACACGTGAGAGCCACGCAAAGGTCGTTGCCGCCAAGCCTTCCGAAGGAGCGACCTTGTCGGCTAATAACCAGAGGCCGACCGCGACCAGTCCCACCATCGGAGTCTGAATCATGTGAAGGGTAAACCACCATTGCGGCCCAAAGTATCCGAGCGCTGAATACTGAGGATCGTATGGCTCAGGTTTGTGGAGATAATCGTACATGCCCGGGTTCTGAGTGAAGCCCGCCGGGTGAAACAGCTCGATAGCGATCAGCACGCCCGGGGCGATGAGCAAGCAAAGCCACCAGAGCACCTTCTTGAGAGCATCGTGTGACATAGTTCCTCCGGTTCTAAGCTACCCGCCACCGGTCTGTCCTAACCCCGCCGCGCGGCCGTCTCCACCATTGAGTGAGCGCGACGCCTCCGGCCTAAGTAGCAGGCTTCTCCACGACTCTAAAAGGCGTCGGTCAGTGGGAGCGATGCTCTTTAGAGGCTAACCTTTCGGTCGCCTCCTCCCAACTACCCTGCCTCCGAGCGACATCCTCCGCCCTGCGCCTGCACACCCCGCACGTGCCGCCCTCCTTCGCGCAGTGCTTACAGTAGCGGCAGTTCTTGCAGGCGCGGCACGAGGTCGAGCCGGTGCAGGTCGCGGCTATGCGACGGGCGCGGGTGGCGGCGAAGGTCGTGGTAGAGCCGATGAGGATGAGAAGTAAAAGACAGGCGTGAGCGATTCTCTTCATGGAGCACTCCGATGGCGGTCGGATGTGAGTTCGGCGGGGCCACCCGCCGACAGGAAAAAGCACCCTTGGAGGTCAGGAACGATATGCCCGACGAGCGCCGGTGTCAACGAAAAAAGAGGCGGCCGGGAGCTGAGGGCACCCGAGTCGCCCCGCGTCTCATGATCTCTCATGAGGTCGCATTCACTCTCCGTACTCAGGTAAAGCCTGCGTGGGAGTGCAAGCCGGACGCTTACGGAGCGGCCTTCAGCTTTAATTCGTGCAGGACATTTCCCGCTATTAGTGCGCCCACCCAAACCATGAGGAGGATGACGATATAGACCGCTGCGGTATCCGGCGCCCGCACCGGTTTATCCCGCTCCAACTGCTTGGAGTACGCGACGAAGGACTCAACTATCCCCCCGCCCAGCCAGCACAGGCTGACCCACTGCCCCCAGAGATGGTCGCGGAAGTAAGGCCACACAAGGGAGCCGCCAGCCGCCAACGCAACCAGCATCCACCCGGCGACGGCCGCGCGCGACACGGCCCTGCTGTAAGCAACCACGAGGACGGAGAGGCAGACCGCCGCCCCGTCCACGATGAAGGCTTCGACGGCGAAACCCAGCGGGAAGAGTCTCCTTGAGGAGAGTGACAGGAGCGCCCACACGGGGCCGTCGAGCAGAGCTAGGAGAGCCCACCCAAGCGATTTCGGCAGCGGCATGTAGCAGAACAGGACTGCGACGTAGACGCCGACGGCCGCCGCCCCGCCTATGAGCAGGAGGATAAACGACGGGCCCGTGTAGCCGTATGCATAGAGCACCCCGAAGGTGGCGAGCGCCGGGAGCAGGCCAAGGTAGACGAGATTGGCGTAGCCGACGGCGAAGGTCAGGCGGGAAGTGTCATCGGATAGTCTCATAGACGTTCGAGGGTGCGGGTCGGCTCGGGCGTGCAGCTCTCTTCAGGCGGGCGCGTGGCTGCGGCGGCGGGGTTGTGAAAGCGGCATTCATCGGGATGGCCCCAGCTCGCATTATCGGATACTCCCGGCTGGCCGTCCTCTTTGCTCACGCGTCCGCTGGACTACCGGCGCCTAACCATCAATTCACAGGGCGGCCCACCATCGGAACGAAACGGGTCTGCCGACTCGACCGTGATTGTATAATCGCCAACGTTGACATTTTGGTAAACAGTGACGGAGCGAGGCTGAGCACCTCCCGCCGTGGTTTTCAGCTCGACGTAGTACGCACTGAAGTCTTTGGGTTGGGGATTGGGGGCAGTCTGGTGGCCCACCCCCTCTAACTGAATTACCAGATCGGTACCAGCCACGACGACACTTTCACCGCGCCGTAAGGCGAACTGTTCACCTATGTTCACCCTTCTCGACCACAGCCCACAGCCTGTGCAGAGAAGGAGGCTCATACTGGAAATAAGGAGCCATGATCTGATCGGCGACCCTTTCACAATCGTCATCCTCTCTGCTGCTTAGACGTATAACGCTACCAAGCACCCGCCGCCCGGCCCCGCGGAAAGTAGATGAGAACTCTCGCGTGGGCCGTCGGGTGCAGGCCGTTGTTAGCTGCGGCCTCGCGCTACCTCATCCCTTTTGCTTCCGGCCGCGTCCAGGGGCCCTATTCCCGCTGCCCGCGCGTGGCCGCCAGGTAGACCGAGTACAACTCCTGCGGGTTCCCGACATAAGATTCGACATACCCGCATTCCCCGCACACCCACGAACGCAAGTCGGCCGCATGCGCACCTTTGAAGACGAGCGCCTCCGGGTGCTCGAAGACTTTCACGCCGAGCCTGATCACGTGGCCGGCCCGGTCAATGATCTGCACGTCGGGGATGATCTTCTCCGACTGACATCTGGGACAGTGATTCACTTCTTTCAACTCCTTACCAGTGAGTTCATGTGCACATACTTTATTCGAGAGCCGCCCAACGCCCGGCATCACGCGCCGCCCCGAGCCCCGAAGGAATTTAATAACCCTCGTGTCGGCGGTCGCGTGCATGCGCTTGTTAGGCGGCGCCGTCTGAACTCTTACGTCTGAATGGCAAAATACTTGTAGCTCCTCGCTTAACGCCCACTCTACTTCCTATCTCATCAAGCGTTGGAATATGGACACTCACTTCTTCATTAAAAGTGAATTCTAGGACTAGCGAGCCATCTTCCATTTCCACGATAACGCTGGAGGCCACGGGGTATTGGTCTGCGAAAACCGATGAAAAAGCCTCAGCCTTGTCTCTTGTGTCATTCAATGTGACAAAAAATTGCCGTGATGAAGCGAAATATTCAGCGTGAGGTTTCTGTTTATGCTCGCTACGGCTAACCTTTGCTCCTTCGAGTCCAGAAACCCGGCGCCCCAAGGTATTGATAGCATCAAGTATGACTTTTGTTTCTGTAGATATCGTCGTGGGCTCTGGCATTGCGGCAGGGCGGATTTTCATAAGCTGAATAAGAGAATTCACTTTCTCGTCTCTCTTCTCAAACGTGTTCCGAAGACGCGCTGCTATTGTCTCGATTGCCTGCTGCACATTGTCAACACGCAAATCGGCGTTGTACTCCACATCGCTAAGCATACCTGTGTCGAAGATACGGGACGTGCGGTCATCTTTAATTAATGTGACAGGTTTATCAAATGATTGCCGGATACCTAGTTCATACAAAACGTTAGGATTCTTTGTACTCAAGTCACAGAGGACTATATCTGCATCAAGGATTCGTTGGAGAATATTCATCATAATAACGTGTGTATGCTGTGCATCATCTGCTCGATCAGGAATAAAGCCTGCTTTTACACAGGCAGGCTTGATAATGTGCTCATATACGCGACTGAAATGGTCTGGCGGATAGTCAGGATGGTCTGATATTGGCATTATGACAAAGCATGTTTGCGCGGTAGCTTGTGTTGCATTAGGCTGTCGAGATTGTTTAGACATTCGCCTCTCCTTTGCACGATTACAAAATAAAGTTGATAGCTGATATGGCAGTTATAACGGCACATCATTGCAGCAGCCTAACGCCGCGCATCACGCGCCGCCAAGCCCGACGGCTGATGATGAAATCCTGCGTGTCGGCGGACGCGTGCATGCGCTTGTTAGACCGACTCGGAGCGAGGCCGTAAAACCCCCGCGTCGTGCGGCCTCGCTTTCAGGCGGTTTTAAATACTATTGTGCTGAATGATTCGGTCTAACTACGTAATAGCGCATGAACAGTCGAAACATTCGGTCTGACTCCGTCAGCGGGTGGCAACAACCGAATCCTTCGGCCGGACTCTCTTCTGGGGCAGCCAAAGCCGAGTGTGGTGTCGCCCCGCATCCGTATCTTGCCCATCCCCGGCCGCGGCGGCAAGAAAAACTTCGCGGAGCCAGACCTTGGAAGCGTTTCGGA
>JBJMGQ010000050.1:0-3617 GCA_045807845.1 Pyrinomonadaceae bacterium
ACACTATATCCCAACACAAAGCATTCCTATCTCGACGACCGAAGGTCGTTGACGAAGTAGAGTGGGGGGCGAGGGCGCCGGTCATCTGCCAATTCATGTTTGACAATAGTCGTGATAACGACTATCATGTGAACATGGATTTTGGGCTTGACGAAAAAGAGCGGCCAACGAGCAGTTTCCCCGCAGTGTTTGTCTCACACGGGGCGCCGACGCTTGCCATCGAGCAGAACAGCACGGTCGAGTTTCTGAAGGGGCTGGGCGGAGAGCTTGGTAAGCCGAAGGCGATTCTGTGTGTCTCGGCGCATTGGAACACGGAAGCGCCCGCGGTCAGCGGCGCCGAAAGACCCGAGACGATTCACGACTTCGGCGGCTTCCCGGAAGAGCTTTTCCGAATGCGCTACCCTGCCCCGGGCGCTCCGCGGCTCGCGTTGCGCGTGCGTGAGCTGCTCGGCGAAGCCGGTCTCGCTTGCGCGGTTACGCCCGGGCGCGGGCTTGACCATGGAGCGTGGGTGCCGCTTAAACTTATCTACCCGCAAGCGAACGTGCCCGTCACACAGCTCTCCGTCCAACCGGCGCTCGGCACGGAACATCATTTCCGGCTGGGGCGTTCGCTCGCGCCTTTGCGCGCAGAGGGCGTGCTGATTCTCGCGACGGGAAGCGCGACGCATAACCTTTCAAGAATCGGGCGCGGCGAAGTGCCGCCCGAATGGGCGAAGGAGTTTGACGCGTGGCTGTTCAGAAAAATATCTGAAGGAGCAATCGACGAGCTGCTCGATTACAGGAGGCTCGCGCCTCACGCGGCCGTCGCGCATCCGACCGACGAGCATCTTTTGCCGCTCTTCGTCGCGTTGGGGGCCGGGGCTGAAGAGTCGCAGGCGCGGGGCCGCAGTCTGCACAGGGGTTGGACGTGGGGAAGTCTGAGCATGGCCGCGTACGGCTTCGGCTCGGGCGTTTAATTAAAATCAGAAACGTTAAGGAGAGATAAGATGGCTGACTTGAACTCTTTTAATGCGAGCTGGACGCCGCGACTTCTAAGCGTGCTGCGGATCATCACCGGCTTCCTTCTCATTGCACACGGCGCGCAGAAACTCTTCGGCTTCCTTGCACCTCCGGGAATGCCGAGCATGCCTCTTTTCAGCCTGATGGGGTTCGCCGGCATACTTGAATTCTTCGGCGGGCTGTTGTTCCTGATCGGGCTGTTCACGCGCCCCGTGGCCTTCATCCTTTCGGGCTTGATGGCCGTGGCCTACTTCACGGCGCACGCGCCGGGAGGGTTCTGGCCGCTCCAGAACAAGGGGGAGCTGGCCGTGCTCTACTGCTTCGTGTTTCTCTTCTTTTCGGTCGCAGGCGGGGGCGAGTGGAGCGTAGACCGTCTACTGCGTCGCCGTTGAGCCGTTCGGCTTTTGTGTGATTGAGAATGGTTGACTGAGGATTGCTGCGACACCGCGCTCGAAGGGGCGCGGTGTCTTGGCTCGGGTTACGAAATCACATCTCGAACGACTGTTGGCGCAGGGAGATGCCTCCGTCAGAGACGACTAGGTAAAGGTTGCGCTGCATGTGGCCGCGACCCTCCGTCGGCGCCTCCGCCCTCATGACCTGCCACACGGTCGCCCCCGATTCACTGATAGAGCCGGCCTGGCACTTCTCGCAATTACACTCGTCGCTCATCGAAAACCTCCTCGACTTCGAACAACATCGGCGGGCGCATACTTTATAGAGTTTTCGACGGCGTTCCCAATTGATAATTTTAATCGAGATATAAATCAACGGGGAGCTTCAACCGCGCCGTCTGTTTTCTGTCGAAGGTGATAGGCGATGATCAAGGTCGTCGAATTACTGTAGTCGGCCACGCCCGCTTTGACGCGATTGGCACGCAGGTAGAGGTCGTTCATCCTCTGGCTCAGAGCGCCGGCCGTCCCCGAAGCCTTTGCCCAGAAGAGCGCGGCGCGGCGCGAGTCATCCCTGTAACCCGTGCTGAGCTGCTTCGCCAACTCCTTCGCCTTCTCCGGCTCAACCCTGTACAGCTCCGACAACACGCCGAGCCCGTTGCGGTAGCCCGAGTAACGCACGAACGGGTCACGCGAATTGACGCAGACGACGTAGGCGACGAAGTTGGCCTCCGACTCTCGCGCAACGCCCCGCTGATGCGCCATCTCATGCGCAATCGTGAAGGGCATCTGGAAGTCCGGAATGTCTGCGTTGTAGTTCGGCTCCGCCGTGAACGGCATGTAGATGCCGCTGATGCCGAGACGTGTTAAGACCTCTGATACATAGACGGGCTTGGGCGGAGCGAATTCGCCATGCGGGAGGAGGGTGAGCTCCTGTGCTGAGTTGTAGGACTCATTTAAAAGTTTGATTATCTCTCTGCTCTCCGGTGCCGTTCTGCCACTCTCATGCGCCTCCACATAAGACTGGTTAACGCTCTCGACCATCAAGCGCCCCAACGCCTCAAGCTCCACCGGTTCGACCTTCCTCTGTTCGTAGCCGAGCAGCTCGAAAAGAAGCGGTCGCTGATAATTCAGCCCGAAGGTAAATAAGAATAACCAAAGAAACACTGCCCCCACCCAAGTCCCGTAACGAAGCCAATCCACGACCCAACTCCGTCTTCCCCCCTGCCTTCGCACAAGCCCTACGCAGAAGCAGACAGAGCCTACGCAGATTACGAATAAGATAAGACACGTTAGGAATTCACCGACCGAAAACCTGAGCCCCCGACTCAGCATTGATAGTACGCCGAGCACACGCGGGTAGATTGTGCGCGAGTAAAAACGCTCGATCAGCCACGGCACGAATGAAGCAAGATTTTGAAAGACGATGCCTGAGATAAGAAATGCCAAAGGTAGGACGAGGTCGCGCCCGCTCGATGCAAGAGAACGAATCCATGTGTAGAACAACCTTCCTATCCTTGATACTTCAACACGCATCAACTTTTATCCTCAAACTCGCGCGACACATCTATTCATCATCAACCTTCCCGACAGAGCTTATCATTTTGCAGTATCCTCAACGAGGATTCGCGTCCGATAAAATATGAAGTAATATTTTTTGTCTTTCCCCTTCCCAATCTCCCCACTCCCCTAAAAATCCGACTTCAAAAACTGGGCAAGCCTTGTTCCTTTTCAAATACGACTCAACCCACATCGACGCTTGCTAACGGTAGATCGAGTTGTTGTGATATTTCTTAACAAAGCCCAAATCGAGGCCGGCGAGAACCCGCATGTCAATTACGAAGCGTCGAGCAGGACGGACTCACTGCGTGAGGCTCTGCGCACAGGCAAAGGTCACACGCCGTTCGTCTCAGGCAACGTCGTCCGCCAGAAGATTGGAAGACAGAACAACTACGAACAGGCTGGCGCGCGCTACCGCGCGATAGAGGCTTGAGAGCGCGATGAGTTAATCAACAACCTCGTCAACCCCATCGGGCAGTGCGAGCGTGATGTACAGGAACGAATGGTCTCGCACCTCTCGCAATGTGACAAGGAGTACGGCCGCCGCGTGGCCGAGGGGTTGGGACTAGAGGCCGGTGCGCCGCCGACGGCCGACGTTGTCGGCGCGCTTTAAACAGGAATCAGGAGGAGGAGATGACACAGAAGGCTTACACGGAAGATGTCCTGCGC
>JBJMGQ010000051.1:0-4513 GCA_045807845.1 Pyrinomonadaceae bacterium
GGCCCTTGGCGTGGATGTGACCCGGCATGATCCCGATCTTGCACTGTTCCGGCGTGATGACGCCGGGACAGTTGGGGCCGATCAGCCGCGTGCGCAAGCCCGACAGGCCACGCTTCACCCGCACCATGTCGAGCACCGGGATGCCCTCGGTGATGCAGACGACGAGCGGCAGCTCGGCGTCGATCGCCTCGAGGATCGCGTCGGCGGCGAAGGGCGGCGGCACGTAGATAACCGAGGCGTTGGCACCGGCCTCGCGGACGGCGTCGGCGACGGTGTTGAAGACGGGAATGCCCTCGTGCGTGGTGCCGCCCTTCCCGGGCGTCACACCGCCAACGACCTGCGTCCCGTACTCCACCATCTGCTTCGTGTGGAACGTGCCCTCTTTGCCCGTGATGCCCTGCACGACGAGCCGCGTGTTCTTGTCAACAAGTACGCTCAACGCTCTTGCTCCTCAAGACCGATTTTTATTGCTGTGTTTGAAGGCGGAGTATAGCACGCCTGTATGCACTTGGAGAAAGCCGCCCCGACCCGCGCAAATTCATTCAAGCTCGACGTGGTCGCCGTACTGCGGCGCGTCCACGCGCCAGCCGAAGCGCTCATGGATGTGTGCAGCCATCGCGGCGGCCGACTCGGGCTCGCCGTGCGTGGTGAAGACGCGGCGCGGCGGCGTCCCCTCCAAAGGCTCAAGCCAGCGCAGGACTTCCGACCAGTCGGCGTGCGCCGAGAGGCCGCCGATGCGCTCGACGTGACAACGGACGGGCACGTCCTCTTTCATGATGCGGACGTAGCGCGAGCCTTCGAGAATCTTCCGCCCCGTGGTGCCCGCGGCCTGATAGCCGACGAAGAGGACGGTGGCGCGCTCGTCGGGCAGCACGCGCCGTGCGTGGTGCAGCACGCGACCGCCGGTCATCATCCCCGACGCGGAGATGATGATGCGCTTCCCCTTCTCGTCGTTCAGGCGCTTCGACTCCTCGCGCGTCGAGGCCGTCAACATCGAGCGCGTGCGTAGAGGCTGCCGGTGCTGTTCAAGCACCTCCTCGTACTCCTCGTCGTGCTCCTCCTTCGTGCGTTGGTAGATTTGCGTCGCGGCCGCCGCCATCGGCGAGTCCACGCGCACGGGGAGAATAGGGATGCGCCCTTCGTCTTCCAGCTCGCGCAGGTGGTAGAGCAGCTCCTGCGTCCGCCCGACGGCGAAGGCCGGGATGAGCAGAGGCCCGCCGCGCTCGGCCGCCTCGTTCACGACGCGCGCGAGCGCGGCCTTCGGGTCTTCCGGCTCGTGCAGGCGGTCGCCGTAAGTTGACTCGACGAGCATGTAGTCGCACGCGGGAGGCTGAACGGGGTCGCGTATGATCGGCTGGTCGTAATGCCCGAGGTCGCCCGAGAAGAGCACGCGCCTCCCCTTCCCATCCGCGCCCGCGCCGTCCAGTTCGAGCAGCACGAGGCTCGACCCGAGGATGTGCCCCGCGATGTGGAAGCCCGCGCGAACCCCCGGCGCGACCTCAGTCGGCTCGCCCGTGTTCGGGCACGTCCTGACTAACTTGAGGGCCGCCCGCGCGTCCGCCTCCGTATACAACGGCAGCGCCGGCTCGTGCCGCGTCAAAGCCTTCCGGTTCCTGTACTCCGCATCCTCCTCCTGCAAACGCGCGGAGTCCGGCAGCAGCAGCTTCAGCAAATCCGCCGTCCCCTTCGTGCAATAGACCGGCCCCTCAAATCCGAGCCGCACCAGCCGCGGCAGATACGCCGTATGATCCACATGCGCGTGCGTGATGATGACCGCGTCGATGTGCTTCGGGTCGAACGGCGGGTCTTCCCAATTCCGCTCCCTCAACTCCCGCAACCCCTGAAACAACCCGCAGTCCACCAGCACCCGCGCGCCGCCACTCTCGACGAGATACTTCGAGCCCGTGACCGTGCCCACCCCGCCCCAGAAACTTAACGTTGCCATCTCACCTCCGACAAGAATCCGCAGGAATTAAAAGGCGCAGTTATTCTACACCCGCAGTTGAATGTTCCTACTTCATCTCTCGGCGATGCGGCACGCCGAAGTAGACGAGGGCACAGGGGAGCAGGAGCGCGAGGTTGCGTAGCGCCGTGGAGACGCCGAGTTGGGAGGCGATGAGGCGGCCGAAGCAGCCGCATTCGAGGGGCTCGCCGTGGAGGACGTAGACGTAGTAGAGGGCGTAGGCGGCGAAGCCGACGAGGAGCGCTGCGGAGACGAGCGCGCCGAGGCGCAGGGTGCGCGGCAACAGGAGCAGGACGGCGGCGACGAGCTCGGAGGCGATGACGGCAAAGGCTGCGGGCCAGACCCAGCTTGCTTCGACGAGGTTGGAGAGGTTGGCGGCGAAGTCTCGAATCGTGTAGAGCTTCGCGCCCGCCGCGAAGAGAAAGAGCGCCGCGAGACCGAAGCGGCTGACGTGCACAAGCAGGTTGAGGAGCGAACGGCCTCTCATGTTTGGAAGTCAGAAGTATGAACGCTGAACGATGAACTGAAGGCTCGTTGTATGCAGTTCATCGTTCAGCGTTCATACTTCATCCTTTTCATGCTGCGTTGGCGAGGGCGACGACCTTGTCGGCGGCGTCCTTCATGCCTTGGCCGACGGTGAAGTTCATGCCGGATTCACTGATGAGGCGGCGCCCCTCTTCGACGTTGGTGCCTTCGAGCCGGACGACGACGGGCACCTTGATGCCGATGGATTTGGCGGCCTCGATGACGCCGCGCGCGACCATGTCGGTGCGGACGATGCCGCCGAAGATGTTGATGAGCACGGCGCGCACGGCCGGGTCTGCGAGCAGGATGCGGAAGGCCGCTTCGACTCTCTCCTGCGAAGCGCCGCCGCCCACGTCGAGGAAGTTGGCGGGCTCGCCGCCCGCGAGCTTGATGATGTCCATCGTCGCCATCGCGAGCCCGGCGCCGTTGACCATGCAGGCGATGTTGCCGTCGAGCTTGATGTAGTTGAGGTCGAACTTCGAAGCCTCTATCTCCAGCGGCTCCTCTTCGTTCAGGTCACGCAGGGAGTGGAAGTCGGGGTGACGGAACATTGCGTTGTCGTCGAAGGTAATCTTCGCGTCGAGCGCGAAGAGGCGGCCGTCCTTCGTCAGAAGGAAGGGGTTGATCTCAAGTAGAGAAGCGTCGGTCTGCTCGTAGGCGTTATAGAGCGACTGCATGAACTTGGCCGCTTGGTTGACGAGCGATGCGGGGAGGCCCAAGCCGAAGGCGAGCTTGCGCGCCTGAAAGGGGCGGAAGCCGACGGCCGGGTTGATGGTCTCTTTCAGAATCAGCTCGGGGGTGTTGGCCGCGACCTCTTCGATGTCCATGCCGCCCGCGGAGGAGGCCATGAAGACGGGGCGACCCGTCGCGCGGTCGAGCACGATGCCGAGGTAGAACTCCTTATCAATCGGGAGCCCTTCTTCGACGAGCAGCGTGCGCACCTCGCGCCCCTCGGGGCCGGTCTGGTGCGTGACGAGCTTCATGCCGAGTATCTTCGAGGCCAGCTCCCGCGCCTCGTCGGCGCTCTTGGCGACCTTGACGCCGCCGCCCTTGCCGCGCCCGCCCGCGTGTATCTGCGCCTTGACGACCACGACCTCCGTGCCCAACTCCTTCGCCGCGTGGTACGCCTCCTCGGGCGAGCGCGCGACGATCCCGCGCGGCACCGCGACGCCGTACTTGCTCAAAAGCTCCTTCGCCTGATACTCGTGAATCTTCATCCTCGACCCCTTCGGCGGTCGGTCGCAGAGGCCCGCCGCTTGCAAATGGATTTTGTTGTTCCGGAACGCCGACGAGTGTACCGGCACGCCCCGCGGGACTGCAAGGAGTCGGGCCGTGTTCAGTTTTCAGTTTTCGGTCAGATCGTTTGCGTCAGAGGCGTCAAAATGAAGCTGTCAACTTTCGTCCTGCTGACCGATGAAGGCTGAAAACTAAAAACTGAAAACTGAAAACTATTGAGACTGTCTTAGGGTCATCAAGGCAGGCGAGGTGAACGCGATGACGTTGGCTTTAACGGTACTCTTTGCTGTCAACCTCTACGCGAGAACCGGCAGGTCGAGATAGCTAGTCTGTTGCATCCCTTAGAGTGAAGAGAGTCGGCGGGCCGGAGCGTTCCGGCCCGCCGATTTTTTGCGCGCAAATTGCGCACCGCTGCCCCGTCCACCGCACGCTCACCAACGAGATTGCCGTCACCGAGATGTCCAACGACCCGCGCTGAGCCCGAGCCGCCGATGCGCCCGCTCACGTCCCATACACGGCGTCCCTTCTTGCCTGACTGGTCGCGCGGCTGTTTAAATGTCTCGCGCCGGTTTTCATATTCGCACTCTTCGAGACAAGCCTGATGAAACGTTCGTCCCTGCTCCTGTTAACTGCCGCCCTCCTTCTGTTTGCCGCCTGCAAGTCCGCGAGCCGCCCCGGCGCGAACGCGTCCGCGACTCCTGACGCTTCGACGGCGAACGCCGCGCCGACTCCCCCACCAGGCTCGGTCGAAATTACCGCGGACACCTTTAAGAAGGAGTTGGAGCAGAA
>JBJMGQ010000052.1:0-4491 GCA_045807845.1 Pyrinomonadaceae bacterium
AGCATGAGCAACACGAGTTCGTCCATCTACTTCGGCCAGAACGCCAACCTCTCCGTCAGCGCCACAGACGCAGACGGCGTCGCGCTCGTCGAGTTCTACGCCAGCCGCGACCCACTCAACGGCTCGGCGGCCGACCCGCCCGTCCTCATCGGCGTGGCGGCTGCGCCCGGCACCGATGGCAAGTATCATCTCAACTGGGTGCTGCCGCCCGCGGGCTACTATCACGTCAACGCGCGCGCGACGGATGCGACCGGCAGCTCGACGCTGACCTATGCCTCGACGCTCGTCGTCTGGCAGAAGGCCACCGTCAACATCACCAACCCGACGGGCGGCGCCGTCTTCAAACAGCCCACCAACATCACGCTGACGGCCGCGGCGCAGACGAACAACGGCCGCAGCGACGAGTACATCGAACGCCTCGACTTCTACGATGGCACGCGCTGGATCGGGCAGGGCACGAACACCGCTTGGCAGGCGCCGTGGAGCTTCGTCTGGCAGAACGCCCCCGCGGGCACGCACAACATCACGGCGCAGGCGTCGAGCACGCTGACGGGCCTCTCCATCAGCGCGCCGGTCGTCGTCGTCGTCAACCCTGAGCACGACCCCGAGCCCGACCCCAACGTCAAGCCGGTCGTCGCGCTCACCTCGCCCGTCCCATTAACAAACTTCGCCGCGGGCGCGCCCGTGCCCGTCGCCGCCACCGCGACCGACGGGGACGGAACCATCAATCGCGTCGAGTTTCGCGCCAACGGCTTCACCGTCGAAGTGGACACGACCGCGCCCTACACGGCCGACCTCAACCTCCCCGGCGGCACGCACGACATCACGGCCGTCGCCTTCGACAACAGCGGCGGCTCGACCGTCTCTCTGCCCGCGCGCGTTACCATCGACCGCACTCCGGGCCCGCAGCTCACCTCGACGCAGTGGGACGGCCAGTCGCAGTTCGGCCCGAGCATCGTGACGCGGCAGGGCGCGCCCGTCGATCAGGAGCTGGCCGACGACTTCAACCTCGTCGGCGACATCGACCGCATCGTCGTGGGCGGCACCCGCGGCTTCGGCGCGGCCACGAACCCCGTGGTGCGCGGCGCCTACGTGCGCTTCTACGCGTGGCAGAACGGGAGCCCCGGCGCGTTGCAGGACGAGCAGTATCTCGCGGCCGGCGACCCCGGGCTCGTCTTCGACGCGGGCGTCGTCTCGACCGTGGACGTGCGCCTGCCTCACTCGTTCCGCGCCGCGGGCAAGCACTTCGTCTCGGTGCAGCTCGTCGTCGAGGGCTACAACTCCTACTGGTACTGGAACAGTTGTCACACGGGCTCGCCGCAGAACGCGCCCGTCAGGGTGAGGGACAACTACGCGGCCTCGCCCGCGTGGACGAACGGTACGCAGCTCGACGGCACGATCAACGCCGACGCCGTGATGCAGCTCTACGGCTCGCTCATCACGCCCGCGAGCCTCACGTCCGTCGCGCCGCAGACCGTCGAGCGCAGCGGTTGGTTCGTGCTCACGGGCACCAACTTCGGCGCCACGCAGGGCGCGAGCCGTGTGCTCGTCGATAAGCTCGCGGCGATTGTCGTCAAGTGGTCGCCGACCGAGATCATCGGCTACGTGCCCGAGGGCGCAAGCCTCGGCGCGGTCGAGGTCGTCGTCTCGAACCCTCTGGGGACGAGCAACGCGCTTCAGCTCAACGTCACCAATCGCAAGTCGGTCGGCCGCATCCGCTGGCAGGCGAAGTACCTCGGCGACTATGTGACCTACCGCCCGGCCGTCGCGCCCGCGGGCAGCCCCGACGCGGGCTCTGTCTACCTTGAGGTGGACGGCCTCGTCTACGCTTGGTCGCCGACGGGCGCGCTCAAGTGGGTCGCGCGGCCGGGCGGCTACGTCGGCTACTTGAGCATCGGCGGCGGGCAGATTTCGGTCGGGCCCGAAGGCAACGTCTACGTGGCCGAGTCGGCGCAGCCCGCAGGCCCCGGCACGCCCTTCCGCATGGCGGTCACGGCGCTCGACGGCCAGACCGGCGCCGTCAAGTGGCGCAACATCGACTCGACGGCCACCCTGCTCTACGCCGGGCCGCAGGTCGGCCCCGACGGCAAGGTCTACGCGGTCTTCGCGCCGGGGCAGTACAACACCGTGGCCTTCAACCCCGACGGCACCGTGGCTTGGACGCGCGACGATCACCTCAACTCCTTCCTCTCCGGCCCCGCGCGCGAGATGGCCTTCGGGCGCAGCCTCCCGCGCTTCTACTTCAGCGGAGGGCTCCCGCTCATCGCCTCCGACTTCGCGGGCGCGCGGCTCTGGTCGGTCAACAACGGCACGGCCGACAAGCCCGCCGTCGGCGCCGACGAGAACCTGCGCGTTCGCAACTCTGCTCTGAGCGCGCAGACGGGCGCGACCCTCTACACCTTCGCGGGCTTCGGTCAGGGGCCGACCTACCCGGCCGCGGCCGGCCCTGACAACACGCACTACATCATCAACAACTACTACCGCCTCTTCGCGCTGGGTGCCGACGGCACGGAGAAGTGGCACTATGACGAACACGACTTCAACGGCACCTTCGGCTCGTTGAGCGACCCGAACCCCAGCCCTTCGGACAGCTTCATCCTGATGGGCGCGCGCAACACAGGCAATTCGACGTGGATGACGTGCAACTACGGCTACTTCGTCGCCGTCGATCCCGCGACGGGACAGTTGGCTTGGCGACAGGCCATCCCGCAGGAGTTAGACCTCGCGAGCGTCGAAGAGATCAACCGCGGCCAGATTTCAATCTTCCCTAAGATGGCCTTCACGGCCGACGGCACGACCGCCTACACGGCGGGCGACGTGGGCGGCGAGGGTGACTCGGGCTTCCAAGGCACGCGCTACGGCTACTTCTACTCGCTCAACACGAGCAAGGAGAACGTCGCCATCAACCAGCCGCCGTCGGCGACGCTCCTGAGCCCGGGCGTGAACGCGAACTTCCCGCTCGGGGCCACGATTAACATCGTCGCCGCGGTGCAGGACGACAACAATGCGATTGACCGCGTCGAGGTCTACTACACCGACGGCACGCTCCATAAGATAGCCACGCTCACCACGCCCGACGCCAACGGCCGGTACACGACCGACTTCAAGCCGGAGAAGGCCGGGGGCTACGGCTTCTTCGTCGTCGCCTACGACAAGGGCAACCTCGCGGGCGACACCATACTCCACAGCGTCAGGGTCGAGAACGCGGCGCCCACCGTCACCTGGGTCAGTCCCACCAACGGCGCCGTCATCGCGCCGCCGCCCGCGAGCCTCACGCTCAAAGTGCACGGCACAGACCGCGACGGCACAGTGGTCAAGGCCGAGTTCTACACGAGCGCCACGGGCCATCTCGCCGACGACTTGAGCCCGGACGCCAACGGCGACTTCGAGGTGGAGTGGACGAACCCGCCCGCGGGCCAGCACACGCTCAACACCTTTATCACGGACGACGGCGGCTCACGCGTCAGCCGGTCTATCACCATCAACATCAACGACGCGCCGACCCCGACGCCGACACCGGCGCCCACGGGGCAGCCGCCCGTCGTCAACATCACCTCGCCGACCGACGGCACGACCGCCGCACCGAGCACGAACGTCAACGTCACGGCCACAGCCTCTGACCCGGACGGCACCATCGCGCGCGTGGACTTCTATCAGGTCAACGGCTCGTCCGACAGCCTGTTCAGCACAGACTTCAACGCGCCCTACACGGCGACCATCAGCTCTTCCGGCCCGACGATCTTCAACCTCGTCGCCGTCGCCACCGACAACAACGGCAACCAGACTCGCTCAACTACTGTCCGCGTCTTCTTCCAATACCCGGACACAGACCCGCAGGGGCAGTTGACCATCTCGGGGCGCATACGCCACCAGCAGTCCGCGCCCGCACACGAGATATTCCTCCCCAACGCAGTCGTGCGCCTGAACCTGAATAACTCGTTCCTCAAGGCGACGCGGACGGACGCGCAGGGCAACTTCTTCTTCGGCAGCCTCTCGCGCGGCGGTCGCTACGAGCTGAAGCCGGACGAGCCCGCTTACGAGTTCTTCCCGCCGAGCGTCACTTGGGAGGGGCTCACGCAGAACGAGACGTGGGACTTCGTCGCCGCCGGCCCGCTGCCTCCGGGCACGACGCCGACGCCGACGCCCGGCTCGGGCGCGCTCACCTGGGAGAGGTTCTACGACGGCCCGCAGCACCTCGCAGACTTCGATTCGCGCATCGCCGTTGACGCGCAGGGCAACTCTTTCGTCGCCGCCACCTCGGGCTCGGCCACCGACGGCGACACCGACATCACGCTCGTCAAGTACTCGCCCACGGGCACGTTGCTCTGGTCAACCTCTTACGTCGGCGAGGGCAACTACAAGGACTGGGCGAGCGACGTGAAGACCGACGCCGATGGCAACGTCTACGTCGTGGGCACCTCTTGGGCCGCGGCCTTCCCCGGCTCCGAGTACGACATCGTCACGCTCAAGTACAACGCGGCGGGGCAGCGC
>JBJMGQ010000053.1:0-10558 GCA_045807845.1 Pyrinomonadaceae bacterium
GACATCTAATGTGCTTCCTACATCAGCTCCAAAATATCTTGACATTTATCGTTAACGGGATTATCGTGCCGCCGTCATAGTAGGCTGACTTCTCACGAGCATCGGGACATCTTCGCCGCTCTAGGAATCAATTCCATCACCTTACCCTTGGCTGGAGGGCCACATGACTACTTCCAAAAAGATAGACTCCAAACTCGAACGTGCGATGCGAGACTCCCTCAAAGCGTATTCCGCTGGGGATAAACGGTTCTTCGATTTTCTGCGCGACGACGTGCGTGTCTACTCGCTGGACTCGGTGACGCCGACCGTGGGGCGCAAAGCCTTCGAGGCCGCGTTCGCCCCGACCTTCAAGACGAAGCGGAAAGTCTCGATTCTCCACAGCGACGTGCAGCCGTCGGGCAATCAAGCCGTCCTCTCGCAGACTCTTCAAGTCTCAATCAACGGCATCGACACCGTCGTGCGCCAGACGGTCATCTGGGAGCAGGCCGCAAATGGCGACTGGCAGATGACTCACATCCACAACGCGCAGGTGGGACAGCCCGTCGTCAGCGGAAAGGCCCCTCAGACCGTGGCCGCTGTGCGGGTGCTCAACGAGCGCATCGCCACCGTTGCCGCCGTCTTCGGCGTCGCGCAGTAACCTAAAAGCAAACCCGATACATCGACAACGCTGCCCGCGCGCCACCAGCGCGGGCAGCGTGAGGAATCCGTATGCGGATCGAAGACTTCCGCTATACCATCGTCCCCGAAAATCTGGAGGGCACGCCGCGCGAGATTCGTCTCGGCAGGCGCGATCTCTCACGCCTGCTCGTGGTCGAGCGCGCAACCGGCACGTGGTCGCACTCGGCGGTGCGTGAGCTTCCGAACTGGCTGGCACCCGGCGACGTGCTCGTCCTGAACAACAGCAAGCGCATCCCCGGCGTGCTTCGTGGGCGCACGCACGTGGGCGGACAGGTCGAGTTGAGGTTCGTCGATCTCGAAGGCGAAGAGGGAACCGGACTCTGCCGCATCTTCCCGACGCACGACGTGGCGGCGGGCTCGCGCGTCGCCCTGCGCGAAGGGGGGAGCGTCGAGGTGCTCGAAACGGGCGTCACGAAGTACGGCCTCGCGCGCGTCCGCGCAGAGGGCGACACGCTCCGCAATCTCCTGCGAACCCAAGGCGTACCCATTCTCGGCTTCTTCTACGCGGGACTGTGGACGGCCGAGCACTTGAATCCGTATTTCGCCACCGAGGAAGGGTCGGTCGAGAGCCCGCTGGCCGGCCTCCACTTCACGCCCGAGCTGGTCAGCGCCCTTGAGCAGGCGGGGGTCGAAGTCCGCTTCGTCACCCTGCACTCTGTCGGGAGCTGGTTGCCGTTTCTGGAAGAGCAGGTGGACGAGCACGAGATGTGGGCGGAGTTCTTCCGTGTGCCGGAAGAGACGGCGGTGGCCATCCGTGCCGCGCGCCGGCGGGGCAGCCGGGTCGTCGCTTGCGGCAGCACCAGCCTGCGCGCTCTGGAGTCTTCTGCCACGGAGAACGGGGAGGTCGCCGCGACCAGCGGGCGCACCAGTCTCTACATCACACCCGGCTACAACTTCCGCGTCGTTGACGCCTACTTCACAAACTTCCATCAATACCAGAACAGCCTCATCGTCCTCGACGCCGCCTTCGGCGGGACTGAGCTGGTGATGCAGACCTACCGGGAGGCGTCGCGACTCCACTACTCCTTCTACGAGTTCGGCGACGCGGTGCTCTACTTATGAACACAGATATGTCCCCTCGTACATCCCCGTCCGCGGGCGCGCGACGGCTTCGGCAGAAGCGGCCGGACGAGCGCACTCTGGAACGATGCGACACCGTGCTCTGGTCGCTCGCCCAGCCCGGCATCGTGCTGCACAACTTAACGCGGCAGCTCTATCTCGAACTCGACGAGGTCGGCTACAAGGTTTGGGCGTACCTCGACGGGGCGCGCACGGTTGAGGAGGTCGTCGTGCGGTGCTGCGCAGGAGGCGACGACGGCGTCCGGCCATCGCGCGCCTGTGAACGACACGTCAGAGATATCGTTGAGACGCTGGTCAAGTACGGCTTCGTCGAGGAGCGTGTCGCATGAGCGACAACATCCGGCCGGACTGCGCGCGCGCCGTGCGCCCGCGCGCGCGCGTCCGTTACAACCCGGAATATTTCGGCTTCATCGTCGGCTTCCCTGACGGTGAGATAGTTCTCGCCGCGCCGACCGCGATGTCGGTGCTGCACCCGCAGGTGACGCAGGAAGAGCTTGCGCCGCATCTCCTCACACATCTCGAAGTGCCGGACGGCTTCCATCTCTCCACTCCACCCCTCGCTTGGCTTGAGCTGACGCGGCGTTGCGATCTCGCCTGTCCACACTGCTACATCGACGGCGGGCGCGCCCGCGACAACGAGATGTCTACCGAGCGCTGGCGCTCTCTCCTCGACGAGATGGCCGAGATGGGCGTCTGGGCCGTGGCCTTCACCGGCGGCGAGCCGACGCTGCACCCGGACTTTGCCGAGCTGGTGCGCTACGCGCGCGAGCGCGACCTCCTTGTCGGCGTCGCCACGCACGGGCTGTTTCTCACGGACGAGCTGCTCGACAGCCTTCCGCGCGACGGCGTCATCATCAGCGTCAGCGTTGACGACCTGCACAAGGGGCGCGGCGGGCGCGAAAGCTCGGCCGAGCGTGCGATGGAGTCGATTCTTCGCGCGCGGTCACACGGCTTTCTAACGAACGTGATGACCAACACCCACCGCGGCAACATCGACGGCCTCGCCGACCTGATGCATTGGGCCGAAGGCCACGGCGTCTCAGTCCGCAGCGTTCCGTTCAGCCCCATGGGGCGCGCGAAGATGCGCCGTGACCTCGAAAACAGGCCGGAGGACGTTGAGCGCGCCGCCGAGTTCTGGCTGCGCGAGTGCGAGTGGGAGCACCAGTATCATCGTGAGGCAGGGTTGTGCGTCGGCATCATCTTCAACTACGGCCTGAGCCTCGGTTATATGACGAGCCGTTGTTCGAGCGGGCGCTTTTTGTGCTACGTCGCGGCCGATGGCACGGTCTTCCCGTGCACGATGTGCGTCTCGGAGAATATCTTCGCCGCCGGCTCCGTCCGCGAACGCCCGTTCGCGGAGGTCTGGCGGGAGCACTGGGAGATACGCAATTACAGTTGGGCCAACTTCGCCTCGACCTGCGAAGGCTGCGTCATCAACGACCCGAAGTATTACTGCGCCTCGCGCTGCCCGGCCATGTCACACGCGAGGCACGGCACCTACTTCGGCTGCGGCGCCTCCGAGTTCGAAATACTCAGCACGATTCACCGCACCTCGCTCCTTGAACAGACAGAGGTCGGCCAAACCACCAACCTCCCCGTGGTTCCGAGCCACCTCGGCGGAACAAGGACATAGATATGAAGGTGCTGCTTTCGACCAGCCCGCACGTCCGGCACCCGGCGGTTCTGCAAAACGACTTCACTCCCGACGCATCGCTCATGTATGGCTTCGCGCCGGTCGGCCTCCTCTCGCTCGCGGCCGTGCTGCGCAGAGACCGGCCCGCGGCCGTCTGTGAAATCTACGACCTCAACCGTCGTATCCTTTCGGGTGCGCTCCCGCTCGACGCACGGTTCTACGCCGCCGCCGCCGAGGATATCTGCTCCCACGAGCCCGATGTGGTCGGGTTCATGACCGAGTGCGACTCCTATCACCACATCTTGCAGATTACGCGAGCCATCAAGCAGACGTTGCCTGACTGCATGGTCGTGCTCGGGGGGCCGCACGCGTCGGCGGTCGCGCAACGGACGCTCGAAGAATGGGACTCGGTTGACGCGGTTGTGATTGGTGAAGGTGAGGCGACCTTTCCTGAACTGCTCGACGCGCTCGCGACGCGCTCCGATCTGCCTGTGTCGGGCGCGCTGATTCGAGGCGGCCCGGGCGGCATCCTACGCGGCGGCAATCGCGCGCTCATCGACCACTTAGACAACCTCCCCGTGCCGGCCTACGAAATGTACCGGCCCGACCCCGGCGAGGAGATTTTCATCGAAGTCGGGCGCGGCTGCCCGTTCAAGTGCGAGTTCTGTTCGACGGCGCCCTTCTGGGGCCGCCGCCATCGCGTGAAGTCGTCCGCGCGTATTCTGCACGAAGTACATCTCGTCAAAGAGTTGTTCGGCACGACACGCGTACACTTCACGCACGACCTGTTCACGACGGATCGCAACTGGGTGCGCGCGGTCTGCGAAGCGCTGGAGAACGCGGGCGCTCCCGTGCGCTGGACGTGCAGCGCGCGCACCGACACGGTCGATGAGGAGTTGCTCTCGTTGATGGCGCGCGCGGGCTGTAACGCTATCTACTTCGGCGTCGAGAGCGGGTCGCAACGCATCCTCAGCGAGATTCGCAAGAACATCTCGTTGACGCAGTCTTTCAAGATGTTGGAGGCTTGCCGGGACGCGGGCATCACTCCGAACGCGGGTTTCATCGCCGGGTTCCCGACAGAGGATGCCGAGAGCCTGCGCGAGACCTTCGACGGCTACGAACGAGCCCTCCGGCTGGGGTGTCGTCCCACGCATCTTTTCGGCTACTGCCCCTTTGCGGACTCCTCGCTGTACGCGCGCCTCAAAGAGCTTGAGTGCCGCGGCCACTTCGTAGATTTGCCTTTGGGAGCGGAGACCGACCTCGCGAATCGACAACTCGTGCGCAGTGACCCCGTCCTCTACGGCGCATACTTCCGCCCGCGCCTCCCGGGCGTGGTGCCCGGCGAGTTGAACGCAATCGACGGCGTGGATGAGTTCTCACCGCTCGTCGAGGCCGCGCTCATCCCGGCGCTTGAGCTGGCCCGGCTGGTGGGCGGGATGTACGAAGTCTACAGCCGTTGGCTGCCGTGGATTCACGCACACAACGACACACGCGGCGCGCCCGCCCACCGGCGCTCTTACGGCACGCCCGCCGTTTTTGCGACCTTCGTGCTGGAAGCGCTCGGCGACATGCCGGAGACTTCGGCCGCGACACTCGCGGTCGCGAGGGCCGTCCGGTTAAACCTCAGCGTCGCCGAGAGCGCCTCTATGCCGTTGAGCACGACGATGGCCTCTCACCGCTCGCTGCCGTTGCCGGCGGTGGAAGCCTCGTCCCCAATCACCCTCAACACCTTGTTATCACCCGGCTCGGTCGTGGCGACCCTCGCGCTCGACTACGACGTGACCCCGGCGCTGCTCGGCCGCCTCGAACTGCCTCTCGAAGAGGAGCCGACCTACCTCGTCTGGCAGGTCTCGGGCACACGCTCCGTCCGGCTCTTGCGGGTCGAACAGATGCTCTTCGACGCGCTCGAAGCGCTCGGTAAAAACCCTGCTACCGCGGGCGAGTTGTTCCTGGGTCGGCTCTGCGTCGAAACCCAAAGAGGCGCAGAGGGCGCCGCCCAACTGGACGTGTCGGCTATGCTCGCGTCGCTGGAAAGTGCGGCGCGCGAAGGACTGATTAAGGCACATCATGATTGAAACCTACGACGCCGTAGTGGATGCCGGGGCGTCGGACGCGAAGCTGTCTGCGCTCGCGCTCGAACACGGGACGCCCCTTTACGTCTACGACCTTTTGCGGCTGCGCGCGCGGGTCGCGGAGCTGCGCGACGCATTGGCCAGCGCAGAGGCGCGACTGTTTTTTGCCACCATGGCGAACGACTGTCCTCAAGTGCTGCGACTGCTGGCGGGCGCTGAGGTCGGCGCATGCGTCAACTCGATACCTCATCTCCGGCTCGCGCGTGAGGCGGGCTTCCCCACGCAGCGCATTCAGTTCACTTCAACCGGCATTGCGCGCGCAGACATGCGTCTGCTTCAGGCCGCGGGTATTCGCACCAATCTCGATTCGCTCTTGCAGCTCGAAGTGTGGTTCGGGTTGGGCGCACGCGAGGCAGGGCTGCGCGTTAACGCATCCTCACTCGGGAGAGGAAGGAATGCGGACAGGATTGGCATCGACGCCGCCGAAGTAGAGAAGGCCGTCGCCGCCGCAACCCACTTCGGTTGCTCGCTGACGGGGCTGCACATCTATCTGGGGACGAACTTTCAACATCATGATGAGATGCTGCCCACGCTGGAATCTTTCTTCGACCTCGCGGCGAGCGTGAGCGGCTTGCGCTACTTAAACATCGGCGGGGGCATCGGCATCAATTACCGGCATGAGGGCCCGAGCTTTGACGTATACGCGTTTGGTCGAGGCGTTGAGCAATACGCGAGATCGTTGCGGGCTAGACTGAAGCGGCACGTCGAGATAATCGTCGAGCCGGGTCGCGGCCTGACAGCCGAGTGCGGCACCTTCGTCACGTCGGTAACCGACATCAAAGAGCTTGGAGAGCGGCGCTTTGCGGCGGTAGACGGGAGCATCGCGGTCTTCCCGCGCCCATTCCATCACCCTGAGACTCCGCATCGTATTCGTAAGCTGGATGCCGCGAGAGAGCCGGTTCCGAACGACGAATACACAGACACTCTCATTGTCGGGCGAACGACCTTCTCAAGAGACATCCTCGGCTCGGCCTCGCTACCGAAGAATATCCGGATAGGCGATCTTATCGCCTTCGATGACGCGGGATCATATTCCCAGTCGATGGCCTCACGATTTCTCGGCCAGCCCGAGCCACAGGTGGCGTTCCTCGATGACTGAGGGCCAAGCTCTCCGGCTATTCCTAAACAATGAAGGCGCACTATTACCTCGCGCTGTTGCTCGTCGCCGCCGTCGCTACCCTCGCTTGTCACGGCGTCAACCCCGACCTCGCCGCCCAACACTGACCCACTTCGTAGATAACGACCTCCGCGCCCGCGTCGTGCTCGATCAACTTAAAGTCGTAGGCGACGGTGTCCCACTCTTCGTCATCCTCGCCCGAGTCATCGTCGTCCACGTAGCGCACCTCAACCACCTGCGGCGCCTTCTCACGCCACTCGAACGCGGCCTGCGTCGCACCCGTGAGCGCGCCGTCGTAGCCGAGCGTGCCCGTCCCGCCGGGGGCGAAGACTATCGTCTCGCTCGTCAAAGAATCGAACGTGCCCCGGGCGGCAGATTAGGGTCTGTCGGCTGAGAGGCCAAAGCCTCTGCGCGTCGTTCGCGGAAAGCCTGAACGTCGCGCGCCAGACTCGCGCGCACCGTGATGGTCGTCTGCCCAACTCCTACAACGCCAAAGCGCCGGTCTAAATCATCACTTAAAATGATTATCGGCAAAGACGCGCGAGAGTTTCCATTATCTGTAGCGCCGCGTCGTCAATGGGCCTGAATCGAGTGGAGGACGCGCCCCCAGACCTCGAAGTCCATCTCCTCTGTAATCTCGATGGGGGCGTAGGCTTCGTTGTCGGAGAGAAGGAAGACGCGCTCGTCCGAGTCGAAGTGGAGGCGCTTGACGAGGAAGGCCGAGCCGATGCGCGCGAGCACGATGTGACCGTCGCGCGTCTCGGCCATGCGGTCGATGACGAGCAGCGCGCCCGGTTGGATGGCGGGCACCATCGAGTCGCCGTCCACGCGCACGTAGAAGGTATAGAAGGGGTGCTTGACGAGGTCGCGGTTTAAGTCGATGCTGCCCTCGACGTAGTCCTCGGCCGGCGAGGGGAAGCCCGCCGGCACGCGCCACAGCAAGAGCGGTCGCGCGAGCCGCGTCGCGATGCGCGCGGCGTAGATGCCCGAGACGGAGTCGTCCATCGTCATGAGTCCCACCTTGAGAATAAGATTAGTCTTGTGCCGAACGTGCAACGACGTATAACATACAGGACGACGTTAACGCCAGACTTTTTTGCCATGGAGATTCATTTGATGAAGAAGGAAGCAGCGGACACGGGCTCCGGGCTCTGTTACGACGCGGGCGCGGCCGTGAAGCATCTTGCGAAGGCAGATCGGGTGCTCTCTGCGTTGATGAAGCGGGCCGGCCCCTTCACTTTGCAGACGCGGCACATGCATAACCCTTTCGAGGCGTTGGCGCGCAACATTGTCTTCCAGCAGTTGCACGGCAGCGCGGCGGAGGCGATACACAGGCGCGTCCTTGAACTCTTCGGCGGAGGGCGGCTGCGACCGCAGGACGTGCTCGACGCTGCGGAAGAGTCTCTGCGCGGCGCGGGTCTGTCGGGCGCGAAGACGGCGGCGCTCAAAGACCTCGCGGCGAAGACGCTCGACGGCACGGTGCCGACGCTCGCGCGCCTCAAGCGCATGAGTGATGAAGAGATAGTCGCGCGTCTGACGCAGGTGCGCGGCATCGGTCGTTGGACGGTGGAGATGCTTCTGATGTTTCGCTTGGGACGGCCCGACGTGCTGCCCGTGGGCGACTTCGCGGTGCGCAAAGGCTTCATGGTCGCGTACGGGTTGGACGAGATGCCGAAGCCGAAGGCGTTGGAGCTGCACGCCGAAGCGTGGCGGCCGTACAGGTCTGTGGCGAGCTGGTACATGTGGCGCGCGCTCGAACATCCGGGTGAGGGTTGAGCGCGCGCGCGGTAGGCGGGCGGGCGCGGACGCGGTAAACTTGCCGGGACACAAAGCGACACAGAGGCGTTCAGGATGCGCTGGGTAGACTTCGACGACTACGAGCACGAGGCGGGCGAGTGCCTGCGCGGGCCTTACGCGCACTTCACGGGGCCGCGCTGGTGCGGCCACCCCGTCTGCATGTTCGAGTCGCGCGGCGGCGACCTCGACGCGATTGAAGAGGGACTGGCCGCGCAGGGCTACGACCGTCAACAGGTGTCGCGGATGATCGAGAGCTTCTACGTTCCCCTGTCGGAGCAGAGAGACGAGGAGCGGCTGCGCCGCGAAGGCGGACTCACTTTGAGAGGAGATTGAAGATGGCTGACACGGACACGCTCTTTCATCTCGCGTTCCCCGTACATGACCTCGCCGCGGCGCGCGACTTCTACGGTGGCGTGCTGGGCTGCCCCGAGGGGCGCAGCTCCGAACACTGGATTGACTTCGAGCTGTTCGGCCACCAGATTGTGGCGCACCTCCAGCCCGCAAGGGCGCGCGTCGAGGGCTCGAACCCGGTCGATAACCACGATGTGCCCGTGCCGCACTTCGGCGTCATCCTTTCGCCCGCGCAGTTCGAGGAGCTGGCCGAGCGTGTAAAGGGCGCGGGCGTCTCGTTCATCATCGAGCCGTACGTGCGCTTCAAAGGTGAGACGGGCGAGCAGTCCACGATGTTCTTTCTCGACCCGAGCGGCAACGCTCTGGAGTTCAAAGCATTCGCCGACCGCTCGCGCATCTTCGCGAAGTAAAGGACGCACGATGATCACTGTCGCCAATCGTATCTACGTGAAGCCGGAGTTTGGAGAAGCCTTCGAGGCGCGCTTTCGCGAGCGCGCGGGGCTGGTGGACAAGATGCCCGGCTTCGTCTCGAACCTCGTGCTGCGCCCCGTCAACGAAGGCGACCCTTACGTCGTCTTCACCGTCTGGCAGAGCCGGCAGGACTTCCTCAACTGGGTGCGCTCCGACGAGTTTGTGCGCGGCCACGCGCAGTCGGGCACGCTCCCGCGCGAAGCGTTCTCGGGCTCGAACGTGCTTGAGCTGCACGAGGTCGTACAGGACTCCGCGCGCCCCGAGCTTGAGCCCGAGCCGCACGGCGGCCCGTTCAAGATGCATTGAAAAGAGAGTTCATGTTTAGTCAAAGGAAGGACTGAGGTCAGATGGCGACACTTGTGACGGGCGGCGCCGGGTACATCGGCAGCGTGATGGTCGAGCAGTTGGTGGAGGCGGGCGAGCGGGTCATCGTGCTCGACGACGTGTCGCGCGGGCACGCCGAGGCGCTCGACGAGCCGGTGCCTTACTATGACGGGAGGATTGGCGACCGCCAGCTTGTCGAGCGCATCTGCCGCGAGCAAGAGGTTGACGCGTGCGTCCACTTCGCCGCGCTTGCGTACGTCGGCGAGAGTGTGACCGAGCCGAAGCTCTACTTTGAGAACAACGTCGCGCAGGGGTTGGGTCTGCTCGACGGCTTGATGGCGGCGGGCGTAAAGCGCTTCGTCTTCTCCTCGACCTGTGCCACCTACGGCGAGCCTGTGCGCGTGCCCATCGACGAAAGTCATCCGCAGGCACCGGTCAACCCTTACGGCTGGTCGAAGCTCTTCATGGAGAAGATTCTCTCTTCATACGACCACGCCTACGGCCTGCGCTTCGTCGCGCTGCGTTACTTCAACGCGGCGGGTGCGACGAAGCGCAAGGGCGAGCACCACGAGCCGGAGACGCATCTCATCCCGAACGTGCTCGCAGCCGCTGCCGGCCGTCGCCCCTTCGTCTCGGTCTTCGGCGACAGTTACCCGACGCCGGACGGCACCTGCATCCGCGACTACATACACGTCACGGACCTCTGCACGGCGCACACGCTCGCGCTCGCACACCTGCGGCGCGGCGGCGACTCCCAGTTCATCAATTTGGGGAACGGGCACGGCTACTCCGTCATGGAGGTCATCGAGACGGCGCGGCGCGTGACGGGGCGCGACATCGAGGTGAGGGTTGAGCCCATACGCCCCGGCGACCCCGCGCGGCTCGTCGCCGACGCGACGAAGGCGCGCGAGGTGTTGGGGTGGAAGACGCAGTACCCAGACCTTGAGTCAATCGTCCGCACCGCCTGGGAGTGGC
>JBJMGQ010000054.1:0-26266 GCA_045807845.1 Pyrinomonadaceae bacterium
CGTCGTCCCGCTTAAATCAATCTCGCGAGCGGCGCCCGCGTGGACTCGACTCGCGTCCCGCGCGACCTCCGTGATGCGGCCGCCCTTGACCTCGACCGCCGCACCCTCCAACACCTCGCCGGGGAGGACGACGCGCGCCCCCTTCAGCAGCACGGCGCCGCCCGCCGCTCCTTCATTCTCGTCGAAAGACATTTTTCAACCCCGCGTAGAATGCGCGCGTGCCCGCGGACGATCCGGAGATTGTCCGCGGGCACGCGCGTGCCGGGTTCAAGACCCGTCTCAGTAGTAGAACTTGATCCCGAGCTGGATGTTGCGCGGGTCGCGCACCGAGGTCACCTGATTGTAGGTGCCCTGAGTGGTGTTCCCGTTGATGACCCTGAAGTTAGTATGGTTGAAGATGTTGAAGACCTCACCGCGGAGTTGCAGCCGGAACCTCTCGTTGAAGCGGATGTTCTTGAAGAGCGAGAAGTCTGCGCGCTTCGTCGAAGGCCCGTTGATGATGCCGCGGCCCGCGTTGCCGAGGGTGTTGGCGACGCCGGCCGCGGTCGGGTTCGGCTGCACGCACGAGACGTTGAAAAACGCCTCGAAGGTGTGCGGCGCATTGTCGTTAGGGTCGCAGATCAGGTTCGGGCGGTTGCCCGCGACGAGCGCCGGGACGTTGCCGAGCCCGGACGCATCGTAGTTCGTCGTGAGCGTGAAGGGCAGACCCGACTGTAACGTGACGAGGCCCGTCACCTGCCAGCCGCCCAGAAGCTTGCCCGCGAAGCCGTGCTGCTCCTTCATGAAGGGCAGCTCATAGACGTAGTTCGCCGTGAAGATGTGACGGCGGTCGAGCGTCGCGCGGCCCCGGTCGAGCCGGATGTTGTACGAGTTCTCGGGGGCCGTGCTGCGGTCGGTCTGGTTGTCGGTCAAATTCTTCGCCAACGTGTAGGCCACGTTTATCTGCGACGGGCCGGAGAACCTCCGCGCCAGCATCACCTGAAGGCTGTTGTAGTTCGAGTTGAACTGCGGCGTGATGATGTTAATCGAGCGGTAGCCGCGATAGGGCCTGATCTGGTCGAGGATGGTCGAGGCCACGCCGCCGACCGTGCCGCCGAAGTAGGTGCCCGCGACCTGGCACGGGACGGTCACCACATTCGGGGTCTGGAGCGTATTGGCGCCCGACGCGCAGCGCGCGTTCAAGGCCGCGCCGGGTGGGATTTCGTTCAGCTCGAAGGCGCCGATCAGGTGCGTACCCTTCGACCCGAAGTAGCCGACGTTGACGACCGTCTTGTCGCCTATCTGCTGTTGCAACTCGGCCGACCAGTGCTGCATGTACGGGTCTTTCCAGTTCGGCTGGATGGCGCGCACGCTCAGGGCGGCGACCGAAGCGTTCGGGCCGACGGCGAAGCCCGCGGGGACGGGTTGGCTCAGGGTGGGCAGCGGCGTCCCGGCCGAGATCGTCGTGGCGCTGACCGTGAACGTCTCCTGATAGGGCGGGTTCTGCCCGATGTTCTGCTCATAGGTGCCGTTGAGCACCTGATCGTAGTAGATGCCGTAGCCCGTGCGGATCGAAGTCTTGCCCTTCCCGAACGGATCCCACGCGAGGCCGACGCGCGGCTGGAAGTCAGCCTTCGGCGCCTTGACGACGTACTTGCCGTAGGGCGAGACGGCGGGCACGCAGCCATTCGGCGCCGTCTGCACGTTCTGCGAGTTGACGATCATGCCGTTGCAGAAGTTGCCGGTGCCGACGACGCGGTTGCCCGCGCCCGTCACCAGCGGCGCGTTGGCGGCGTTGAAGAGCGCCGGGTCGAAGTTGCTCAGGCGGCCGTTGCGGTCGTAGGGCGCGCCGAAGTAGGAGTAGCGCACGCCGTAGTAGAGGGTCAGGTTGGGGCGGAAGCGGAACTCGTCCTGCGCGTAAGCCTCGATGGCCTTCTGCCGCAGGTCGGCCGTGTAGTCGAAGCGCGCCTGCGTGAAGGAGACGTTATTGCCTTGCAGGAAGTTGGCGAACGACTGGAAGTTGGCGCGTCGCGTAGCGTTCGCGTCCTGCCCCGCCACAATCGGCGCGAGCACGCTGGCCTGCACGGTGCTGGTCGCGATGGTGTTCAGGAACCCGCTGAACTGCCCCTGATTGACGCCCGCCAGCGCGTTCTCGTTCTTGCGGTAGTAGGAGAGCTGCGCGCCGGTCTTCATCGTGTGGCTTGAGCGCGTCCACGTCAGGTCGCCGGCGAAGTTGTGCTTGTAAGAGAAGTTGTCGTAGTTGCCGAACTCGGTCAGGGTGCTGAAGCCGTTCCCCGAGATGATGGGCACGGCGTCGCGCGTGTTCGTGTAGGCCAGCGGCGGCGTGATGGGCGAATTGGCGAGCGCCAGAGAGCCCGACGTGTTACTCAAGATCGCGCCGTAGCCGTAGTTCCAGCGGCCGACGGCCACCACGTTCGGGCTGATGACGTGGGTCAGTTGGAGCGTGTGCGTCTTGCCGGGAGAGTCCGTCTGGCTGGTCGAGACGCCGGGCAGGCCCGACCCCGAGGCGAAGAGCGAGTTCGGATCGACGGTCGGAATCTTGTCATTCTCGAAGCGGTAGTAGAGCGAGGTCGCGCTGTTGAACTGGTGGTCGAGGCGGAGTATCTCCTGCCGGAAGTCGAAGACGCCGCTGGCCGGGTAGTTGAGCGCGCGCGTGAGCGCGTCGGTCGGCGCGGGCAGCCTGTTGTAGACGAAGCTCAGGTACTGCTGTGCGACGGGGTTGATCGAAGCGCGTGAGGAGAGCGGGGTGCCCGCCGGCAGCACGTCGAGGCAGGTCGCCGTCGCGGCCGTCGGCGCGTTGGCCCGCAGGCAGATGTCGATGGGGAAGATGCCCTGCCGCATGTTCAGGTCGGGCACCGTGCCGGCGAGCGTCGGGTAGCGGCGGTCTTTGCGCTGCTCCTCCGAGAAGAAGAAGTACGTTCCGCGCACACGCTTGGCCGCGCCGTGGGTGCCCTCGCCGAAGTGCGGGACGTAGACGGGGCCGCCGACGGTGAAGCCGTAGTCGTTGTAGCGGAAGGGCGCGCGCTTGGCCTTGCCGTTCGACTCGCGCCCGAAGGCCGGGGCCGTCGAGCGGTTCGAGATGAAGTCGTTGGCGTTCAGCTTCTCGTTACGCAGGAACTCGTAGAACGTCCCGTGGAACTCCTCGCCGCCCGAACGCGTCACGACGTTGATCTGGCCGCCGCCGCTGCGCCCCGTCTCGGCGGGAAAGAGGCTCCGCTGCACGTTGAACTCCGCGATGGAATCCACGCTCGGGTACGCCTGAATCGTGATGTTCGAGCCCCGGTCGGTCACGTCCGCGCCGTCCACCGTGTAGGTGTTCTGCGCGCTGCGGGCGCCGTTGACCGAGATGTTCATCGTGTTGGCTTGGCCCGCCGGGTTGGTCGTGCCGACGTAGACCTGATCGGCGAGGTCGTTCGAGACGCCGGGCGCGAGCGTGATGAGCTGCACCCAGTTCCGGTTGTTGAGCGACAGCTCGCGCGCCTGCTCGCCGCTGATGACGGTCGAGGAGCTGGCGTTCGTCAGCTCCACCGCTAAGGGGGCGGCCTCGACCGTGACGACCTCCTCGACGTTGCCCACCTCAAGCGCGATGTCGAGCTGCCGCCGCTTACCCACGTTCACCTGCACTCCGCTCTCGACGTGCTTCTTGAAACTCGGCGCCTCGACGCTGACCTCGTACAGGGTGACCGGCAGGTCGCGCACGTCGTACTGGCCCTCTTCGTTGGTCGTCACCGTGCGGACGACGGTCTTCTTCGCGGAGTCGGTCACGTTAACGGTCGCGCCCTTCACGGCGGCGCCGTTCGAGTCCGTGACCGTGCCGACGATGCCGCCTGTGATCTCCTGCGCGGGGGCGACGCTCGCGCACGCGCAGAGCGCGAGCAGGAGGGCCGTCAGCCGAAATGCGACCTCTAGGTGATGTCTCATGGGTGCTTCCTTTTCGTCTCAGAGAAGATTGACCGGCCCGGGCAGTCTCGCGCGCGGCGCGCCCGGGACGGTGTGGATTTACTTTTGGCTTAAAAGTGCGAGCCGCATTGACTGCATTCACTGCTTGACGGTTGAGGCAGCCGCTTGGTGCCCAACCTTATAACCCCAGCCCTCGGCCCTTAGCAAGGGCAAAGCGGGTTGCGCTCACTGTCCCGCCGCGTGCCGCAGCGCCTGACCCGGCCGCGCCTTCGTCAACGCGCCATCTTCGAGGACGGCTTGGCCGCCGACGATGACGTATTGGAAGCCCGCGGCGTATTGATGCGGGCTCTCAAAGGTCGAGGGGTCTGCGACCGCCGCGTCGTCGAAGATGACGAGGTCGGCGACCATCCCTTCGCGGACGAGCCCGCGGTCGCGGAAGCCGAAGGTCTGCGCCGGCAAGCTCGTCATCTTGCGGATGGCGTCTTCGAGCGTGACCAGCTTGAGTTCGCGAACGTAGGTGCCGAGCACGCGCGCGTTGTTGCCGTAGCCGCGCGGGTGCGGCACGCCCTCGCCGAAGCGGCGCACGCCCGAGTCCGACGCGATCATCGTAAACGGCTCGCGCATGATGCGCCGCACGTCGTCCTCGCTCATCGAGTGATAGACCATCGCCGCGCCGCCCGCCGCGTACATCTCAAGTATCTGCTCAATCTGCGACTCAACGTCCGACTTATTCCGTGCGAGCTTTGCAATCTCGGCGATTGACTTGCCGTTGTACTCGGGCTTCGCGCCGTAGCTCGCGACGTGCGCGAAGGAGAAGTCTTTGAAGCCGGAGCTCTTTAACGAGTCCTTCATCTCGCGGACGATGCGCGCGTGCTGCGCGGGGTCGGCGATGCGCTTGCGTCCTTCTTCACGGCCGCCCTCTTCGACCCAGTCGGGCAGGCGCGAGTCGAGCGACGTGCTGCTCGCCGTGTAGGCGTACTGGTCAACGGTGACCGAGAGCCCGCGCCGTCGCGCGTCGCGCACGAGCCCGAGCGTCATGTCGCTTTGGCCCCACTGCCGCTTCGCGCTGATTTTGAAGTGGGAGATTTCGACGGGCAGCCCGGCACGCTCGCCGATCTCGATGCTCTCGCGGATGGAGTCGGCGACGCCGCCGCCCTCGTTGCGCATGTGCGTCGCGTAGACGCCGCCGAAGCGCGCCGCGACTTTGGCGAGTTCAACCACCTCGTCCGTCTTCGCATACGCACCCGGCACGTAGAAGAGTCCCGTCGAGAGCCCGACCGCGCCGTCGCGCATCGCGCGCTCGACGAGCGCCTTCATCTTCTCAAGCTCTTCCGCCGTCGGCGCGCGATTCACCTCGCCCAAGACTTCGCGACGCACAGAGTTGTGCCCGACGAGCGTGGCGATGTTGACGGCCGTCGGCGTCTCCGTCACGTGCCCGAGGAACTTCGCGACATCCAAAGCCGACCCACCACAGTTGCCCGTCACGAGCGTCGTTACGCCCATGCGCACGAAGTTCTCGGCCTCGGGCAGCTCGTAGATGTTCTCGACGTGCGTGTGCACGTCGATGAAGCCGGGGGCGAGCACGCGACCGCGCGCGTCGATGGCGCGTACGCCCTCGGACGCCGCGACGCGCCCGACGCGCGCGATGCGCCCGCCCTTGATGCCTACGTCCGCGCGGAACCAAGGATTGCCCGAGCCGTCCACGACGCGCGCGTTCGTGATGACGAGGTCGAAGGGGCGCTCGTCGGCCTGCGTCCCGCGCCGCCACACCCCGGCCGCGCACACCGCGGCCAGCAGGAGCGCGACGAGCAGCCGTGTAGAGCGCGAACCTTTGGCGAGATTCATACTTCGTCTGGAGGGGGCGTCCGCGTTTTGCCCGTCGGGCGTGCGGCGCACGCGCCGGGGAAAGCCTCCCCGGGTCGCTTCAAAAGACTTAGCTTGAAACCTTTAAATCGGATTAGGTCGGAAGACCAAAATGCTGCGCGAGCTATGCCGGCCATTCTAATGAAGGCGGGAGTAATAATCAAAGCTAAAAGATTTTATTAGTGGGATAAGAATTATTTTTGGAAACCCATACGTTCTTTTGGATTATTTTTCTTGACGAATCGCGGCCACGGATATAACTTCCCGTCACTCGATTGAGGCGGGCGCCATGTACCTCGGACGGCGGCCGGCTAGTTCACCTGCCCTAATAGCAGTTCAAGCCATTTCGTTTCGGCCTTTAAGCATTGAGCCCACGCGGCGTCCCCGTTGGGCGCCGCACCATTCCAAGGAGGTTCCCCGGCGTAAGTTTACACCTTATGCCTCTTCCGTATTTCCAGCGGAGCTTAGGAGGGAGAAATGAGAATACGCTCTTTAGGGCGCGCCTGCCTATCCCTGATGCTGGTGCTGGCGTCGGTGCCCGCGGCCTTCGCACAGATTACCACTTCGGGGCGCCTGACCGGCGTCGTCACCGATTCACAGGGTGCGGTTGTCCCCGGGGCGGAGGTCATCGCCGTCTCGGACGGGACTAAGCAGGAGTTCAAAGCCACGGCCGGCGAGGAGGGCAGTTGGGCCATCCCGTCCGTCCCGAACGGCACGTACACGGTCACGGTCTCGTCCCCCAACTTCAAGAAGACGGTGGTGCAGTCGGTGAAAGTTGACGTGGGGCAGCCCACCACGGTCAACGCCGCGCTGGAACCGGGCGGCGCCAACGAAGAGGTCGTCGTCGCCGCGGGCGGCGAGCTGCTTCAGAAAGAGGACACGAGCGTCTCGACAACCATCACGGGTCGCCAGATAAGCGACCTGCCCTTCACCACGCGCGACGCGCTGCAACTGGTCTTGACACTCCCGGGCGTGCAGACGCCGGGTGCCCCGCGCACCTCATCCATCAACGGCCTCCCCAAAGGCTCTGTGAACCTGACGCTCGACGGCGCCAACATTCAAGACAACTTCCTCCGCAGCTCCGACGGCTTCTTTACGCAGATACAGCCCAAGAGCGATGCGGTGCAAGAGGTCACGGTCTCGACGGCCGTCCCCGGCGCCGAGAGCGCGGGCGAGGGCGCCGTGCAGGTGCGCTTCGTCACCAAGTCGGGCACGCCCGAGTTCCACGGCGGCGCGTTCTGGCAGTACCGCTCGCCGAAGTTCAACTCGAACTACTACTTCAACAACATCGACGGGCTGCCGCGCGACAACCTTCTGCTGCGCCAGTTCGGCGGCAACCTCGGCGGCCCCATCCTCATCCCCAAGCTCATCAAGAGCCGCGAGAAGGCTTTCTTCTTCGTCAACTATGAAGAGTTCCAGTTGCCGCAGACCTACCCTTCGGGCAACGTCTTCGTATTGACGCCCGACGCGCTCAAGGGCGTCTTCACTTACAAGGACTCGGGCGGCACCGTCCGCACGGTCAACCTTTTGACCCTCGCCTCGTCGCGCGGCTACCCTTCGGCCATCGACCCTTCGGTCGCCAAGGGCTTCTCGCTCATCGACACGGCCATCCACCAGAGCGGTTCGCTCAAGAGCCGCGTCGCGTCGGCCAACGACTACAACCGCCTTCAGTACAACTTCCAAGACCCGGGCACGAACATCCGCCGCTTCCCGACCGGCAGGCTCGACTGGAACATCACGAAGAACCAGAGCCTTGAGTTCGTCCACAACTACCAGCACTACCTCTCGAACCCGGACGGCGTGAACAGCCAGTTCGACGTGGCCGGCCCCGGCACCGGCATCGTCATCGGGTCGCCGAACGTCACGGGCTCGATTCACCGCAACTCCTTCTCGTTCGTGCTCGGCCACCGCTGGACGGTCAGCAACCGCCTCGTCAACGAGGCGCGCGCCACCTCCTCCGGCAACGGCACGTCGCTCTTTACGAGCGAGTTCGCGCCCGGCCTCTACGGCCTGTGGGGCGGCTTCGCCGTGACGGGCGGCACGTACCTCGGCAACCAACCCTTAGGCACGGGCGCCTTCTACAACCGCCGCACGACCTCGCGCCGCAACACGCCGACCAAAGGCATCACGGACAACGTGACCTTCCTGACCGGCGCGCACACGCTCAACTTCGGCGGCTCGTTCCTGCGCATCAACTCCTACACGTCGGCGGCGGGCACGCAGGTCGTCCCGCAGTTGGTCTTCGGCATCGCCACCGGCGACCCCATCAACACGGGCGCGACCAGCATCTTTACCAACACGGGCGCGACGCCGACGTTCCCCGGCGCGAGCACGACGCAGCTCGGCGACGCGCGCTCGCTCTACGCATACCTGACGGGGCGCGTCAGCTCCATCGCGCGCTCGGCCTCGCTCTCAAGCGACGGCAAGTACGTCTTCGACTCCTTTAACGAGTACAACCACCAGAACGAGTGGGCCTACTACGTGCAGGACTCCTGGAAGATGCGCCCGAGCCTGACCATCAACGCCGGCCTGCGCTGGGAGTTCGAGCCCTCGCCGGTCAACGACAACGGCGTCTATACACGGACGGGCTTCGACGGCGTCTACGGCGTCTCGGGCATCGGCAACATCTTCCGGCCGGGCGTCTTCGACGGTAAGCCGACGCAGTTCCGGCTGCTCACCGACGGCGAGAAGGGTTTCGAGACGCGCATGCACGACTTCGCGCCGTCGTTCGGCTTCGCCTACAGTCCCAACTTCAAGTCGGGATTCATGCACTCGCTGACCGGCGACGCTGGGCGGACGGTCGTCCGTGGCGGCTACTCCATCGCCTACACGCGCGAGGGCTTCAACGCCTACACCGCCATGTTCGGCTCGAACGAGGGCGGGACGCTGACGCTCAGCGTGAGCCCCGGGGTCACGCCTTCGATCTTCCAGCCCGGTGCCGTCTCCTTTAACGGCGGCGCGGGACGGACGTGCACCTCGGGCGCGGCGAACAACAACGCCTGCGTCAGCGGCTTCCCCTTCCTCGCTCCTCCGGCCGATACGAGCAAGTACCCGTTCACGCCGCCCGCGGGCAGTGCCGGCGGCGCAAACGACTTCGACGCGCACCTCAAGGCCGGCTACACGCAGTCCTACACCATCGGCCTTCAGCGCGAGATCGGCAAGAACACGGCCGTCGAGGTTCGCTTCGTGAGGACGCGCGGCACGCACCTCTGGCGCCAGTACGACCTCAACGAGGTGAACATCTTCGAGAACGGGTTCCTGACTCAGTTCAACGCGGCAGCCAACAATCTCGCCATCAGCCGCGCCAACAGCAAGGGCGACAACTACGGCAATCAAGGTCTGCCCGGTCAGGTCAACGTCCCGCTCATCACCACGTCTATCGGGTCTGCGACCGACTCGACGACGGTGACGAGGCTTGTGCAGGGGCAGGCGGGCGCCGTCGCCAACAGCATCGCGTTCACGCTCTCGCGCATGAACAACCTGATCAATGCGGGGCTCATCCCGTTCACCACCCTACCGAACGGCGCCTGCGACCCGACGCTCTCGGCCGCCAACCAGAACTGCAAGGTGTCGAACTTCTTCCTCGTCAACCCGCAGACGACCGGCGGCGCGTTCCTGTTGACGCAGGGCACGGACACCTCCTTCAACGCGCTTCAGATCGAGTTGCGGCGGCGTCTCTCGGCGGGGCTGCTCATTCAGGGCAGCTACCAGTTCGGCAAGGCGCTCTCGAACTCGTTCGTCTCGTCCTCGTCGGTCTTCGCGCAGCCGCGCAGCTTCCGCAACCCCGAGCTTGACCGCACCTACTCGCCGTGGGACATCCGCCACTCGTTCAAGGTGGACTACATCTACGAGCTGCCCATCGGGCAGGGCAAGCGCTTCTTCAAGACCGACATCCCCGTCTTGAAGCAGGTCATCAGCAACTGGCAGATCGGCGGCGTCACGCGCATCCAGTCCGGCTCGGCCACGCTCCTGACGAGCGGCACGCGCCAGACCGTCAACCAGTTCGACTCGGGCGTCGTGCTGCACAACATCACGCAGAAGCAGTTCCAGAATCTGGTGCAGATTCGCAAAGACCCGAGCGGCATCGTCTACTGGCTGCCGCAATCTTTCATCGACAACACCATCGCGGCCTTCGGCAGCGCTACCGGCGCGCCGCTCGACCCAAACGCGCCCTACATCGGGCCGCCGATGACGGCCGGTCAGCTCGGCGAACGCATCGTCTTCTTCGGCCCGCCACAGGCGCGCTTCGACCTCAACATCGTCAAGCGCATCCCCGTCACGGAGCGTGTTAAGCTTGAGGGGCGCGTCTCGTTCCTCAACGCCTTCAACCGCGCCAACTTCTTCCTCGGCGACGCCGACGCGACCATCCGCAGCATCTCCGCCGCCTCGACGACCTTCGGCCAGACGCGCGCGGCCTACCGCGACATCACCGTCTCGGGCACCAACGACCCGGGCGGCCGGCTCATCGAATTCCAGTTCCGCCTGAACTTCTGAGGCAAGTAGGCAGTAGGCAGTAGGCAGTAGACAGTAGACAGTAGAAGAAAACCCTTCGCGATGCGGTCGTTGATGTTAACAATCACGACCGTCATCGTCGAAGGGTTTTCAACTGCCTACTGCCTACTGCCTACCGCCTACTGCTTTTTGATTGCTTCCTTAATCTTCTCGACGGTCTCTCTCACCTGTGCGGCGTTCGGCGCGCCGGGTACGTCCTTGAGGTACTGTTCGAGGGCGCGGCGGGCGGGGTCGAGTTTCTGTTGCGAGAGATAGAGCTGGCCTAGCAGGAGTTGTGCGTTGCCGACTCCGGCGCCGCCCAGCTCGTATGCGCGCAGCAGCTCGCGCTCGGCTTCGCCCGTGCGCTTCAACTGCATGAGCGCACCGCCGAGCAGGAGATGAACGTTGGCCGCCGAAGGGTCGAGCTTGACCGCCTTCTCCAACTCCGACGCCGCCGCGGCGTAGTCCTCTTCGCGACTGAGCATCATGCCGAGCTTGTAGTGCGCCTCGACCTGCGCCGCGCGAGACAGGTCGGTCGCGGCAAGTGCGTCACTCAAAACCTTCTTCGCCTTCGACGCCTGTCCTACCCCGACGAGCGCGTCCGCGTACGTCGAGATCAGCCCCGGAAAGCTCGGGCTCTCGCCGTAGAGTTTGCCCAGGACATCGACGGCCTGCGCGTACTTCCCCTGTCGATTGAGCACCACGCCGAGGTTCAGGCGCGGAAAGTAGAAGCGCTTGTTTATCTTCGCGGCGCGCGCGAGCGCCTCCGCCGCGTCGTCCAGACGGTCGAGCTTGAGGTAGAGCACGCCGAGGTCATTCAAGGCGCGCGCGTACTTCGGATAGATGGAGAGCGCGCGCTTCAACTCGTCCAGAGCCTCAGCAGCACGGCCGCCGCCCACGGCCTTCATCGCGCGGTCGTATGCGGCGCGCGCATCCGCCGGCACGTCGTTGTCGACGCCCGACGCATCCACCACCTCGTTCGGGGGCAGCGGCGGCCCCTTGTGCGGAGTGAGGAAGACGGGCACGTAGCTCACCTGCCCGCGCAGGAAGCGGAGGCTCGTGGTGGTCGTGTCGAAGGTTTGGCCGTCGCCCTCGATTCTGACTTCGTAGTCGTGGATGCCGTTGAGGTCGCCTGTGAACTGGAACTTGCCCTTCGAGTCGGTGAAGACCGTCTCGATGCGCCCGTCGTCGCGCGTGAGCTGTAGACGCAGCTCACGCGGAGGGCGGTCGCCGTTCGGCATGAAGATTTGAATAGCCGGCGGCGCCTGCGCGCGGGCCGCGCCCGACGCGCAGAGCAGTAAGACAAACGCCGCTGTAAGTTTGCTTCTCACACCTTTAAAAAACTGCCGCCTCTTCTTAACACATCGGCGCCTCCGCATGAACATAAATCTCACGCGGAGGCGCCGACGAAAAGCGCTCTACCACTTCGGCGCGCGTGCGCCTAGAAGTTGAGCCGTCCCACCCACTGAATCCTGCGGGCGGTGTTGGTGACCGAGTCGTTGATGCGCCCGAAGGTGCCCGAGTTGATGACCGCCGTCGGGTTGTCGAACGCCGGGTGGTTGAGCACGTTGCGCGCCTCGGCGCGCAGCTCGAAGTTGACCCGCTCGGTGAGCGCGAACTTCTTCGAGAGCGAGGCGTCCCACTGGAAGTAGTTCGGCGCGAGGAAGAAGTTGCGTCCCGTGTTGCCGATGGAGCCGGGCGCGGGCGCCGAGAACTGCGCGCGGGTCTCGGCGTTGAACCAGAAGTTACGCCCACTCTCGACGACCAGTTCGCCGCTCCGGCGCGTGCAGCCGTTGCAGTCGGCCGTGGACTGCACGACGTTGCTGACGGTGTTGAGTCCCGAGTAGACCGTAAACGGCCGACCCGAAGCCCAGATCACCGTCCCGCCCGTCATCCACCCGCCGATGACGTAGTCGAGCACCTTCGGCATCTTGTCGCCGAAAGTCCTCCCCTTCCCGAACGGCAGGTCGTAGGTGTAAGTCGCCTGAAAGACGTGGCGGCGGTCGAAGTCCGACCAGGTGTAGTTCAGGCTGCGGTCGCGCAGGTCGAACGGCGTGCTCGAAGCGGCCTGCGACGAGCCGGTCGAGACGGTGCTGAGCGACGGATCCCACGAGCGGTTGTCCTTCGACTTCGACAGCGTGTAGCCGAGCTGGAAGCCGAGCCCCGCGTTGATGCGCCGCTTCAGGATGAGCTGGAGGCCGTTGTAGCTCGAATAGTCGTTGCTGTCGAAGACATTGATGCCGCCCGTGAACTGCGGGAAGGGCTGGAAGAGGAAGGGCAGACCGTAGAGGTCGAGCAGCCGCTGGTTGATCTGCGCGTTGGTGCAGATGCCGGCGGTGACATCGGCGGTCTGGCACGTCCTCTGCGAGACGGCCAGCGCCAGCGTGGCCGCGCTCCCCTGCGTGAGCGCGGTCGTGTTCAGGGCGCGGAAGCGGGTCGTGCCCCCGTTGTTGGCCGCGTTGCCGGACATGATGCGGTTGATGAGCGGGCTGTTGTAGTTCGGGTCGGCCCGCACGCGGTTGAAGGCTTCGAGGAAGTTGCTCTCGCCGACACCGGACACCCCGGCGAAGATGTTCACCTGATTTACGTTGTAACCGCCGAGCAGGTGGACGGCGTGCTTGCCGATGTAATTGACCTCGATAACGTTCTTCGCGACCTCGCGCTGGAAGCTGACCGACCACTCGTGCACCTGCGGGAACTGCAAGTCGGGGTCGATGACGCTGGTCGAGCTGGTGCTGAAGGGGCCGGGCTGGCGCAGAGCGGTCGGCGTGCTGGGAGGCACGAGCGCGGAGATGACCGGCCCGAGGTTGCGGTAGAGGCCGCCGGCCTGCCCGAAGTTGGAGTTGTTCGCGGCGGCCGTGTTCCCCGGCGTGCTCTGGAAGATCGAGGAGCCGAAGAGGAACGTGGCGATGCGGTCGGAGGCGATGCGGTAGTTGCCGCGAATCGAAGTCTTACCCGTCTTGAACGGATCCCAGGCGAAGCCGACCGACGGCAGGAACTTGCTGTAGTCGTTGTCGAAGAGGTCGCCCTCGACCCACTTGATGGTGTTCGACGGCGCGGCGCCGAGCTTCACCGGCTGGTCGGGGACGAGGATGGGGCGGTTGCTGACCGACGGGTTGAGCTTGGCCTCCCAGCGCAGGCCGAGGTCGAAGACAAGGTTCGGCAGCGCGCGCCAGTTGTCTTGGAAGTAGAAGTCCAGCTCATGATAGTTGGCGTAGTTCAGCCAGCGCGTCCCGGCGGGGGCGAAGGCGCTCGGGTTGTCCGGGTCGGAGACAAACGCCTGCGAGACGGTGTTCACTCTCCCGAGCAGGTTGACGACCGTGTTCTGGAGCCGCGTCAGGTCGGTCGCGTTGATGCCGGCCGAGCCGGCCGCGGGCAGGTTGAAGCCCGCGAACCCGGCCACGCCGCTCAGAGAGACGATGGGCTCGATGGCTGAGCCCGCGACCGAGGAGCGGTCGTCGGTGTGGCGGCTGAATCGGAAGTTGAACCCGCCCTTGAACGTGTGCGAGCCGCGGACGTGGGTCAGGTTGTCGATATACTGAAGCGTGCGCACGCCGCGCGCGTTATAAGAGAAGTTGGTGTTCGGCAGCGGCACGCCCGTAGTCGCCGACTCGGTCGGGAAGATCGAGATGAGGATCGACGGGTCGGGCTCCGGCGTCTCGAAGTTGAAGAAGAACTTGCTGACGCCGAAGATGAACTCGTTGATCGTCTTCGGTGTTAGCGAATAGCGCCAGTTGACGGCAAGGTTCTTCGGCGAGCGGAACGTGTCCACGAAGTTCGGCGAGCCGGGGAAGATGGGTCGGCCGCCGTTGGCCGAGTCGCCGAAGCTGTTCTGCGCGCCCTGTGCGTAGCGGAAGTAGAGCACGCTGTTCGAGCTGAGGTTGAAGTCGAGCTTGGTGACGAAGTCGTACTGCTTCTCGTGCTGCGGCGAGCCGAAGTTGAAGCAGGCGGTGTTCAGCCCGTCCGGCGTACAGCCCGTAACGCCGGAGAAGCTGTTCGGCAGCGGCATCGAGTTAATGATGCCCGAGAGCGTCGAGTCGAGCCCGACGCCGGTCGGGTTCGATGCGATGTTGTAGCTGGCGACGCACAGCGTGGTCACCGTGGCCGAGCAGGCCGGGAGCGTCGGGTTGCCCCCGGCGTCAACCGAAGCATTCCCCGTCCCGGCCGGCGCGTTGGCGCGGCCGACGACGTAGCGGAACAGTCCCCCGCGTGCCGCCTGCGTGTAGACCGTCCGCGACACGAGCGCCGTGTCATAGGCGCGCAGCAGTTGCAGGTTCGTAAAGAAGAATGCCTTGTCGCGTAGCCAGCGGAAGCCTTTGCCACCAAAGCCGGGGTCGAAGAGCGGGCCGCCGAGGCTTCCGCCGAAGATGTGCTGGACGAATTGATCTTTGGGGAGATTCGCGATGGTGTTGGTGTAGCTCTTGGAGTCGAAACGCGGCGTGCGGTAGTACTCGAAGAGGCCGCCGTGGAACTCGTTCGTGCCCGACTTGGTGACGAGCGTCACCTGCGCCCCGCTGCTCCGGCCCAGCTCAGCCGTGAAGTTGCTGGTCACGACTTGGAACTCGGCGACGGAATCGGGGTTCGGCCTGAGCGGCGTGAAGTTCGAGCCGCCGGCCGTGGACTCGTTGATGTCGATGCCGTCGAGCGTGAAGTTGAAGGCGCGGTCGCGCGAGCCGTTGACGTTGACGGCGCCGCCCGTGTTCCCGCCGAAGACGACGCCGGGCTGGAAGTTGAGCAGGTCGAGCGGGTTCCTGCCGCGCGTCCCGACGATGGGGAGGTTCTCCAGCGCCTTCTGCTCGATGGTGCTGCCGATGTTGCCGGAGGTGCTTGTCTGCACCTGCTCGGCGGCGGAGGTCACCGTCACGGTCTCGGAGACCGACCCGGCTTCGAGCACGACGTTGACCGTCGCCGGTTGATTGATGTTGGCCTGGTTCCCGTTGGAGACGAACTTCTTGAAACCCTGCTTCTCCACACTCACCGTGTAGGTGCCGACCTGCACGAGGTCGAAGACGTAGGTGCCGGTCGAGGTTGACGCGGTCGTGAGGGAGACGTTCGTCCCCTCGTTCGTGAGCGTGACCGTCGCTCCCTCGACGACCGCGCCGCTGGAGTCTTGTACGACGCCGGTCACGCGCGACGCAGTCCCCTGCGCGTGCGCCGAGGCGGCGGCTAGTGTCAGAAGCAGTAGTGAGGCGGTCAGCGCTAATGCGGAAAGGCTCCGTCTATTCATCTCGTTCTCCGTGTTTATGCTTTTGATGGGGAAGTCAACGCGGCCGCGGCGGCGGCGGACGAAATACAGCCCGTGTGCGAACTGGCCGCGTATTCTAATGACCCGGCATCAATAAGGAAAGCTAAAAGTTTTTATCATTGGGATAAGCGATTGTTTTGGGAGGTTAGAAGCAGACTTCGACCCATCCGCGCACTCCGTTGACGAACCAGACGCGCGACGCGCGCGCGAGGTCATCCTTCGTCAACACGCGCTCCGCGACTTCGCCCTTACGTAGCAGCACCGCGCGGAACGTGCCCGCGAGCAGGCCGCATTCGCGTGGCGGAGTCAGGCGTTGCTCATCCAGCTCAACGACGACGTTGCCGTTCGTGAACTCCGTCAACTCGCCCTCTTCGTTCCACAGCAGCACGTCGAACACGTCGGGCACTTCCGCGCGTCGCGCTTCATACTGCCCGCGGTTAGTCGTCTTGTGACCGAGGAAGCGGTCGGACTTCTTCAACGGCGAGTGCGCGAGCGCGACCCGCAGCGGCCCGCCGGGAAGCTCCGCGAGCGGCTCGCTCTCGACGCGCGTGCGCCCTTCGGTTGAGACGAGCAGGCGCACGCGGCGCGGGGCATCGCTCTGTTCTACGGCGTGGCGTGCGAGTGCTTCGCGCACCTCGGCGACGTTGACCGGGATGTCGAAATACTCCGCCGATGCTTCGAGCCGCGCAAGATGCTCTTCGAGAAGATGAAAGCCTGACTCGTCGAGCCGCATCGTTTCGAGCAGCTCGAAGTTGGGCGCGTCCTCTGTCAGAAGCTTCGACTTCTCCAACGCCTCCGCGTACTCGCCGCCCGGGGTCGAGTCCCATGTAACGCCGCCGCCCGTCCCGTACACAGCCTCTCCCGTCTCTGCGTCTACGACGACCGTTCTGATAGCGACGTTGAAGGCCGCATCGCCACCCGGCGCGACGAAACCGACCGCGCCGCAGTAGACGCCGCGCGGCGAGTCTTCGAGCGCGGCGATGAAACGCGAAGTGCTCACCTTCGGCGCGCCGGTCACGGAACCACAGGGAAAGAGCGCGGCGAACAACTCTTCAAGCGTGATGCCTTCGCGCAACGTCGCCGCGACGGTCGAGGTCATCTGCAAGACCGTCGGGTAGCGTTCAACCCTGAAGAGTTCTTCAACCTTAACGGCGCCGGTCTCCGCGACGCGGCCGAGGTCGTTGCGGAGAAGGTCAACGATCATCAGGTTCTCGGCGCGCTCCTTCTCCGACGCAACGAGCCGCGCGGCGGCCGTCTCGTCCTCCTCCTTCCAACGGCCGCGCGCCGCAGTGCCCTTCATCGGGCGCGTCTCGACGCGGCTTCCCCTGCGACGGAAGAACAGCTCGGGCGAGGCCGAGAGCACGCGGAAGCGGCCGGCGTTGACGTAGGCGCCGAAGCGCGTCCGTTGTGCCGCGCGCAGCCGCTCGTAGAAGGCGAAGTCGTCGCCCTCGAAACGCGCACGCAGCCGCAGAGTGTAGTTGACCTGATAGGTGTCGCCGCGCGCGATGGCCTCACGTACGGCCTCGACGCTCTGCTCGTATACGGCGCGGGTGATTGAGGGCGTCCAGCCGGAGACTCGAAACTCTCCGCGGGCAGTTTGCATCTTTGAGGTGTTGTCGAAGAGGCCGAACCAGAGCAGCGGCAGGTCAGATGAATGTTGCTTCACCACAAGGGCACGGTCGAACGCGGGCGCCGCTTCGTAGGCGACGAAGCCGACCGCGTAGAGACCTTCGGCCGCGGCGCGCTCCAAGCGCCTGAGCGCGGGGCGCACCTCTTCATGTGTATGCGCGCTGACTATCTCGACGGGATTCGTGAAGAAGGCGCGGCCGGCCTCGGGGCAGTCGCCGGGGAAGTCGAGGACTGCGGTTGGAGTGTCGGGCGGGCGGAGGAGCATCTCCCTTGGAGGGACTACAGAGTCTTGACGAGCGCCTTGGCGTCGGTGCCGTCGGGCACGCCTTCGATGACGACGACGGCGCTGCCCTGCCGCGCGACGACGACCGCGCCCTCGCTCGTCTTCCAAACTTGACGGTCGGCGGGCGCGACCTCCGACGGCTCGACGCCGTAGTGCTTCGTCGTGCGTCGCACGTAGGCGTCGAAGAACTCGCGCGCGTCCGCCTCGGTGTCCCACACGGTCTTGAGCGCGACGACTACGTCCGTCTTGCGCGGGCCGACGAAGAGCGCGTAGCGGTCGCCGCCCCAACCGGCAGCCGCGCGCTTCGACACGTCAATCGTTTGCAGGACTTCGTCGAGCAGGATGTAGCAGCCCCACTCGCCCTGCACGTCGTTGTCGGCCATGTGCCAGCCGCGGCCGAGCGACGTTGAAAGGTCGCGCACCGTGACCTTCTGCGGCGCTTCGTTCGCGGTGTACTTCTCCTGATGCAAAATCTGTTCGGAGGACTGCGGCAGATTCTTGTAAGCGGCGGAGACCGCGTCCCACCCGCCCTGCTTGTAGACCTGTGCGACCCACATCATCCCTTGCAGGTACGGAAAGAGCATCTGCTCGCGCAGGACGCGCGGCGCCTTCTCAATCTGCTCGCTGGCGGTGGCGCCGCCCGACATCATCGACTTGAAGAAGGCGAGCTGTCGCGCGGGGTCGCGCGTCACGTACTGCATCATCAGGTACGAGGCGTCGCCCTCGACAAGCGCGTGCGCGGCCAGCTCGGCGTCGGCGTCGTGTTTGGGCCAGTCCTCGAAGCGGCGGAGGTTGAAGTGCTGGTCTTGCAGGGCGTGCGTCAGCTCGTGCGCCATCACGGGGCGCTGGCCGTCGAGGTCGATCCAGTCGGCGAGGTAGAACTCCTGCGTCTTCGGGTCGTAGTAGCCCGCGACCTGCTCGGTCAGGAGCTGGACGAGGAAGGGACGGAGCTGGAAGTCGGCCGGGGCGAGGCCGAACTTCTTCATCGCGGTCTCGGCGGCCAGAGTCTCCTCGGGCGTCGCGCTCTCGTCGAGGTTGCGGATGAGCATCTGCTCTATCTCGGCGCGCGATTGTGCGCCGCTGCGCACCTGCCGCAGCACGGGGAGCTTGCGCAGCTCGCTCGTCTCGCGCAGCACCTCGGCCGTCGCCTCGCGCACGGCGGCCGTCTTCGGGTTGACGGCCGCGGGCTTGGCCTTCTGCCCCGCCGCCCCCACGCCCCACGCAGACGCGCACACGGCCGCCAGCAACAGCGCGGCCCACCTCAACGCCCTGATTCTCTTTGACATCACGAACCCTTCGCTTTTATAGTCCGCTGAAACCGGAACGCTCTCGCACCTTTGAAGACGATGCAACCCATCGAGGCAGACGCCCTCTTCGACGACTGGCATGAGACGACGATTCGCGTCCGCTATGCGGAGACGGATCGCATGGGGGTAGTGTACCACGCGAACTATCTCATCTGGTTCGAGATCGGGCGCACCGAGTTCTGCCGCGCGCGCGGCTTCGCCTACAAGGACATGGAGGAGAACGACCGCGCCTTCCTCGTCGTCGCCGAAAGCTACTGCCGCTACAAAGCGCCCGCGCGCTATGACGACGAGCTGATCGTGCGCACGCACATCACCGAGCTGCGCCGCCGCTCCGTCCGCTTCGGCTACGAAATCCTGCACGCCGTTGACGGCCGTATCATCGCCGAGGGCGAGACCGGTCACGTCGTCACCGACGCCAACAATCGCGTCATCTCGCTACCCGAAAGCTACCGCCTCGCACTTAGCTCCCCGCCACTCGCTACATCGCTTGACGGCGAGTAGCAGTAAGTCAGTAGTCAGTAGAAAGACAAAGCGACGGCCTGACCTATAGGTCGAAATACTCGCCTGCTTTTTCTACTGACTACCGTCTACTTCCTTTTCACGATTCATGTGGCAGAGAGAGGCGGGAGATTTCGCGGGCGCGGCCGGTCGAGTCGTCGATGTCGATGAGGACGGCGCAGATGCGCACGTCGCCTTTGGAGTGCTCGGCGCGGGGGGCGGCGGGGTTGAGAAAGCGCGCGACCGCCCCGTCCCTGTCCATCCCGATGCAGCCGGAGTGGCTGCCCGTCATCCCGAGGTCTGTGATGAAGGCCGTGCCGCGCGCCAGTATCCGCTCGTCGGCGGTCTGGACGTGCGTGTGTGTGCCGACGACGGCCGAGACACGCCCGTCGAGGTGCCAAGCCATCGCAACCTTCTCGGAGGTCGCCTCGGCGTGCATGTCCACGAGCCGCACCTTCACCTCATCTTCGAGACGCGAGAGCAGTTGGTCGGCGGCGGCGAAGGGGTTGTCATGCGTCGGCGGCATGTAGACGCGCCCCATCAAGTTGAGGACGGCCACGCGCGTCCCGCGCACCTCGCCCGTCCAGAGCCCCGACCCGGGTGTGCCTTCGGGATAGTTGGCGGGGCGAAGAAGGCGGGGCTGGCGAGCGATGTAGGGAGCGGCCTCGCGCTTGTCGAAGATGTGATTGCCGGAGGTCATCACGTCGATACCGGCGGCGAACAGCTCCTCGGCCATCGTGGGTGTGATGGAGAAGCCGCCCGCGACGTTCTCGGCGTTCATCACGGCGAGGTCAACCGTGTGCTGCTCGCGCAAGTCCTGAATGCGCTCCAGCACCGCCACCCGCCCGGGGCGCGCCACCACATCTCCAATCATGAGGACTCTCATAGGCTCAAAAGCAGTGACGAGTGACAAGTGACAAGTGACGAGATAACAGCTTCCTACTCGTCACTTGTCACTTGCCACTCGTCACGAAAAAAGAGGGCCGAGGGCGAACCGCGACGGCCGCTCCGAAGTCGTAATTGAACCTGCGTTAACAGGTGGGTGACCTTGACCTTGCGGTCGAAGCCGTCGCCTCTGGCGCATCCCTTCAGTGAGGGAGCGCACTGGCGACGGCATTGGTCTCCCGTATTCACGACATAGGCTCAACCATTGTAAATCGGTGGCGAGCCGCGCAGAACCGACTCCCTCAGCCTGCGGAAATACTAGCACAGCGCGTGCGGCCGCGTCATAAAATGTGTGCGAAAAAGCAGCCCCGGTTCACTTGACAAAGGGTCGCAGATTTAAATATTCCGCACGACGCGCTCACCCCTCAATTCAAGCCCCGGCGTCGCGTCCGCGAGGTCGCGCATGAAGACCCACTTGTCCGGCGGCGAGACGAGGAGAGCGCACGATTGGCCGCCCTTCAAGTACTCGACCCGCACGCGGTCGAGCGACCACGCGGGCGCGCTCGCGGCGCTGCTCGACGGCGCCGCCTCTTGGATGTTGGCGAGCGGCACGCGCCAGCGCATGAAGCCGCAGCGCGCGATTAGCTCCGTCTGAGTAATTTCGTAGTTGAGCGGGTAGGTGGTCGGCAGCACGGCCAGCATCGTAACGCCGCCGGCGCGGATTAACTCCCAGCCGAGCGCGGGATTGCCGAACGGCACGAGCACGTTGAAGAGCCCGACGACAATCAGCGCCGGCCCCACGCCCCACGCCAGACCGAAGAGCCACCAGTCTTTCTTCGAGCTATATGTCATTTGTGATTCGCCCTCCGACTCTCATACGAAGAGACGGGGCGCGGCGTTCAAAATGCCGGGGGGTGCTAGTTGATGGTGATGGAGGGCGCGGCCTGATCGGCGGCGTGGCGCGCCTTGAGCACGCGGTCGAGCATCTCGGCGCACTCGGCGCTGCGGGCGGCGAGCTGCTGGTCGGTCTGCTCATGGAGGCGCTTGAGGCGGTGCAATTCGTCGGCGATGTGGAGCGCGGCGAGGATGGCGACCTTGAGGGAATCGACCGTGAGCGTGCCCGAGGAGATTTCGCGCATGCGCCGGTCAACGAACTCCGCCAGCCCGATGACGTACTCGCTGTCGCCGTCGGAGCGGATGTTGTAGGTCTGGTTGTAGATTTCGACCCGGATGGTCGGCGTGCCTTCCGCCGGGTTCTTGATGGCGCTCATGCCTTACAGACTCCCAGACTACCTGCGCATGACCTCGACGGCCTCGGGGTCGAGCACCGCGATGGCGTCGAGCATCGCCTCGACCTTCGTGCGAATCGTGTCGCGCTCCGAGAGCAGGCGCTCGACCTGTGTTTCGAGCCTGTCCTTCTCGTCGAGCGTCGCTCCCAGCTCGCGGCGCACCGAGGCCAGCTCGCGCTCCAGCCCTTCCTTCTCTTGGCGGAGCGTCTTGGTCAGCTCGATGGTACGGTAAATTTTATCTTCGAGGTGAGAGAACTTTTCCAGTCCGGTCAATCCGACCATCTTCATTCTCCGTGCGGCTGCGGCCTCGTGACTGCCGAGCGATTATGCGACTTCGCGCGCGCGAGCGCAAGAAAAAGATGTGGGATGTCAGATGCCGGATGTCAGTCCGGCCAATTTTCTAACATCCGGCATCCGGCATCCGACATCTACCCTCTGAGTTGAGCCCCGAACTCGCCCTCCAAGGCGACGACGACGCGTGCGTGCATGGCGTCAACCTCTTCGTCGCGGAGCGTGCGGTCGTCGGCGCGGTACTCGACGCGCAGCGTCAGCGAGCGCTTCCCTTCCGGCACGTTCGCGCCCTCGTACACATCCACGAGCGCGACGCTACGACACTCTTCAATCCCGAGCGAGAGGAGGGCGCGCCGCATCTCGCCGTAGGCGACGCCGCGGTCGGCGACGAACGACACATCGCGCGCGACGCCGGGGAAACGCGGCAGCGGCGTGTAGCGCGCCGGCCGCTCGGCCGAAGCCAGCAACTCCGTCAGACTCACCTCCGCGACGTAGACCGGCTGGCGAAACTTGTAACGCGCGGCCAGCTCTTCAGAGAGCCGGCCCGCGTTGCCGACCTCTCTGACACCCAACTTGACGCGCGCCGACTGACCCTCGCGCAGGTGCCGGACGGAGGCGGGCTCGAACTCAAGCTCGCCGACGCGCATCGCGTCCGCGGCGGCTTCGAGCGCGCCCTTCAGGTCGAAGAAGTCCGCCGCGCGCCCCGCGGCCTTCCCCTCTTCGAGCGCCTCGCCGGTGATGAGAAGCGCGAACCCTTCGACCTCTATGGGGCGCGATTCGCTCTCCCCCTTTGAAGCATCGCGCGCGGCGAAGAGGCGACCCGTCTCGAAGAGGCGCACGTCGCGCGTGCCGTGGTTGAAGTTGTGGCGCGTGGCTTCGAGCAGACCCGGAAGCAGGCTGGGGCGCATCAGCCGCGCGCCCTCGATGATCGGATTCGACAGAGTGATGAAGGCCCCTTCGCCCTCGACCTGCTGAAGTCCGGGCACGGGCTCGAAGTGGCTCTCGCCCGACTCGCCGACGGACGACGACTCTTCGATGAAGCTGATGCTGACGGCCTCGTTGAAGCCCGAGGCGGTGAGCACCTGCCGCGCCGCACGGCGCCTGCGGTCGCCCAAAAGGTACTCGCCCGTCACGGGCGACGGCGGCAGAGACTCGCCAATCTTCTCGTAGCCGTAGACGCGCGCGACCTCTTCAACCAGGTCTTCTTCAATCCGCACGTCAGTGCGCCACGTCGGCACGCCGAAGGTGAGCCCGTCGCCTTCCGTCTCAACGGCGGCCGGCTCGAAGCCGAGCGAGCTGAGAATGCGCAGACTCTCTTCGGCCGGGACGCTCAAGCTCGTCAGCTCCTCGACACGCCGCGGCCGCAGGCGGACTGACGGCGGCACGAGTCTGGCCGGGTAAACGTCGATGGCGTCCTCGGTCGCGGTGCCGCCCGCCAGCTCGCAGATGAGCGCGACACAGCGATCCTGCGCGCGGCGCACGCCCTCGTAATCCACGCCGCGCTCGAAGCGGTACGAAGCCTCTGTCTGAAGCCCGAGCCGCTTCGCCGTGCGGCGCACGGACTGCGGGTCGAAGTATGCGCTCTCGATGAGCACGTCCACGGTCGCGTTGGAAATTTCCGTCTCCTCGCCGCCCATCACGCCCGCGACGGCCACGGCGCGCGCGGCGTCCGCGATGACGAGCATCTGCTCGTCCAGCTCGCGCTCGACGCCGTCCAGCGTCTTCAACTTCTCGCCCACCCGCGCGCGCCGGACGACGATGCGGAACTCGGAGAGCGTCGCAAGATCGAAGGCGTGCAGGGGCTGGCCCATCTCATGCATCACGAAGTTTGTGATGTCGGCGACATTGTTGATGGGGCGCTGCCCGATGGCCTGCAAACGTTTGACGAGCCATTCGGGCGACGGTGCGATCTTCACGCCGCGCACCACGCGCGCGGCGTAGCGCGGGCAAAGCCCGGCGTCCTCTATCTCGACCGCCGTGAACTGCTCCGCCCTCCCGTCGGCGCCGCGCGCAGAGAGGTCTGGGAGCTTGACGGTCGCGCCGGTCAACGCCGCAGTCTCGCGCGCGATGCCGAGGTGCGAGAGACAGTCGGGACGGTTCGAGGTCAGGTCGAACTCCAGCACGAAGTCGTCGCCCGACTCCTTCACCGCGTCCACCGCGAGCCCCGCCATCGTCAGACGCTCCGCCAGCTCACGCGGCGCGAGCTGTACGTCCGTCAGTTCACGGAGCCAGTTGTAGCTGATGTCCATAATCTAGAACTGCTCAAGGAAGCGCACGTCGTTCTCGAAGAGGAGGCGGATGTCGTCAAGCTCGTACATCAAGCCGCACATGCGGTCGATGCCGAGGCCGAAGGCAAAGCCGGAGAACTCTTCGGGGTCGATGTTCACGGCGCGCAAAACGTTCGGGTGCACCATGCCGGAGCCGCCCAGCTCAATCCAGCCAGAGCCCTTGCAGAGGCGGCAGCCCGTGCCACCGCACTTGAAGCAGGAGTAGTCGGCCTCCATGCTCGGCTCGGTGAACGGGAAGTAGGACGGGCGGAAGCGCGTCCGCGTCTGCGGCCCGAAGAGGCGACGCACGAACTCGGAGAGCGTGCCCTTCAAGTGTCCCATGTGGATTCGGCGATCAACCAGCAGTCCTTCGACTTGGAAGAACATCGGGTTGTGCGTCGCGTCGGGCGTGTCGCGCCGGAAGACGCGGCCGGGCGCGACGACGCGCAGGGGCGGGCGCCGCCGCTGCATCGCGTGAATCTGCACCGTCGAAGTCTGCGAGCGCAAGGAGAGGCCATCGGTCGTGTAGAACGTGTCCTGCGGCGAGCGCGCCGGGTGCAGCTCGGGGATGTTGAGCGCGGTGAAGTTGTAGAAGTCCGTCTCGACCTCCGGCCCGTCTTCGACCGCATAGCCCATCGAGACGAAGATGTCTTCGATGCGCTGGCGCAGAAGCGTTATCGGGTGCAGATGCCCGCGCCTCGGCCTTCTTCCGGGCAGCGTCACGTCCACGCGCTCGCGCACGGTCTTGAGCAGTTGAATCCGGCCGGCGAGCGCGACCCCGACATCACCGAGCGCCCCGCGTATCTCCTTGTCGAGCTGCTGAACGACCTGCCCGAAGTGTGCGCGCTCCTCGGCCGGGACGCGCCCCACCAGCTTCATCAACTGCGAGACCGCGCTCTTCTTCGCCGTGTGGCGCGTCGTCAGCTCTTTCGTTTCGCGCAAGAGGGACTCGGCCTCGTCGAGCGCGAGCCCTTCCGTGCCCTCGTACGTGCGAAAGCGAGCGAAGCGTTCGAACTCACGCTCGAACGCTTCGCGCACAGCTTCGACTTGTGCGTCGTAGTCAACCGCTTCGGAACTCATCGGGGAGTCCTCTCATCAGTCTTCTCTTCAAGCTGAGGCCACGGGCTGCGGCCGATTCTCAATCGCGGTGCGCGCCTGTCCGGCGAGCGCCGCGAACGCGTCGGGCGAGTTGGCGGCGAGGTCGGCGAGCGCCTTGCGGTCAAGCTCGATGCCGGCCAGTGTGAGGCCGTGCATGAACTGCGAGTAGTTGAGGCCGTTGACGCGCGCGGCGGCGCCGATGCGGACGATCCACAGGCTGCGGAAGTCGCGCTTCTTCAGCTTGCGGCCGGTGTAGGCGAACTTCAAGCCCCGCTCGACCGACTCCTTCGCCGAACGGTACAGCTTCGACTTCGTCCCGCGGTATCCCTTAGCTAATTCAAGTATTTTCTTGCGCTTCTCAGTGCGCTTATTCCCACGTTTTGCCCTGGGCATGACTCAAACCTCCAATGCAAGTAGACAGTAGTCAGTAGACAGTAGTCAGTAGAAAACCTTTCGCGTCCAGTTGTCAGCCTCAACGTCCGCCGAAGCGGAGCCTACTGGCTACTGACTACTGTCTACTGACTACTCCGCCTTAGCTCCGCCCGTAGGGCAGCATGCGCTCGATGCGCCCCTCGTCCGACTCGGAGACGAGCACGTCGATGTCGAGCGAGCGCTTCCGCTTGGCCGTCTTCTTCGTCAGGATGTGGCGCGCGTGCGAGTGCCCGCGCTTGACCTTGCCCGATGCGGTCAAGCGGAAACGCTTCGCCGCGCCTTTGTGTGTCTTAAGTTTCGGCATGATAACTCTCCAATCAGTTTTTAGTTTTCAGTTTTCAGCATCAACTTTTCAGCCGCGCGCCGGTTCACGACGGGTCGGCTGAAAACTGAAAACTGAAAACCGATTCTACGATTGCACCATCCCGCCGGTGCCGGACGGAACGGGCGGCCCCTGTTTGACGCCGCCGTCGGTCTTCGCCTCCTGCTGCTGTTGCTGCTGCTTCGGCGACTTGTGCCGCTTGGGGGCGAAGATTAAAAACATCTGGTTGCCCTCCATCTTGGGGCGCTGCTCGACCTCTGCCACCTCGGCGAGGTCTTGTTCGAGGCGCTGCAACAGCTCGGCGCCCAGCTCGCGGTGCGTAATCTCGCGTCCGCGGAAGAAGATGGTGGCCTTGACCTTGTCGCCCTCGCTCAGCCAGTCGCGCGCGTGCTTCGCCTTGAAGTTGTAGTCATGGTCGTCGGTGCCGGGTCGGAACTTGACCTCCTTCACCGTGATGATGACCTGC
>JBJMGQ010000055.1:0-10777 GCA_045807845.1 Pyrinomonadaceae bacterium
CTGTACGCCTCGACCCGACTCCTTCAGCTTATCGCGATGAAAAATAGAATGATCCGGCCCGCGTGTGGGCTCGCGCTTGTCTGCCTCCTCTGCTTCGCCGCCGCTCCTGCCTCCGGGCAGAGCAACTACGCGACCCTCGGGGGGACGATCTTTGACCCGCAGCGACAGGTCGTGCCGGGAGCGCTCGTGCGCGTCAAGGCGGCGGGCACGGGCGCTGCGCGTCAAGTGACCACCAACGAGCAGGGCGCGTTCCAGCTCACGGCGCTCTTACCGGGCGAGTACGAGCTGACGGTCGAGGCCAAAGGCTTCGCCGCGCTGAGCCGGACGGTCAACGTCGAGGTCGGCCAGCAGTTGACGCTCGACATAGATCTGAAGATTACTGACGTGAGCACGACGGTCGAGGTCAAAGGCGAGGAGGCGGTGCTGCGCACCACGGACGCGAGCGTCGGCGAGGTCGTCGAGCCCAAGTCGGTGCGAAGTCTCCCCTTGAACGGCCGCATGCTCATCGACCTCGTGCTGACCGTCCCCGGCGCGCACGAGAGTCACGGCGCACAGTCGGGCGACATGAGCCCGCTCTACTGGCGCCCCGGTCAACGCTCGGCCGTGAGCATCGGCGGCAACCGGCCGAACGCGAACTACTTTCTCTTAGACGGCGCGACCAACACCGACCCCACCTTCAACACGCTCAACCTGAGCCCTTCGCCCGACGCGGTGCAGGAGTTTCGCGTGCAGACCGGGAGCTACTCGGCCGAGATGGGCGGCGCGGGCGGCGGCCAGATCAACATCGTGACGCGGACGGGGACGAACGATTTTCACGGCACGCTCTACGAGTTCATGCGCAACGACGCGCTCGACGCGCGCACCTTCAACGAGATGGGCGAGGGGTCGAAGCATCTTAACCGGAACAACTTCGGCGCCTCCTTCGGCGGCCCCATCAAGAAGAACAGGAGCTTCTTCTTCGTCAACTACGAGGGCCTGCGCCTGACGCAGGCCATGACGATGACGCAGACCGTGCCCACGATGGAGGAGATCGACGGCGATTTCAGTATGAGCGGCACGACCATCTACAACCCCTTCAGCTCGCACCCGAACCCGAGCTTCGACCCGGCGAAGCCCGTCAGCGCCTCGAACCCGCAGGTCATCCGCGACCCTTTCCCCAACAACCGTATCCCCGCGAATCTCATCAGCCCGCAGGCGCGGCTCTTCCTTGAGAAGTATGTGCCGCGCCCTAACATAGAGATGGGGATGAACGGGTGCGGGATGAGTATGACGATGATGGGCGCGCCCCAGTTGACGGGCGCGGGCGTGGACTGTAACAACTACCTCGACGTGCGCGACATGCACCACGTCACGGATCAGGCCACCTTCCGCTTCGACCAGACCTTCAAACGCGGCGACAGCATCTTTGCGCGCTACTCCTTCAGCAAAGAGCACGGCTTCACGCCGCAGAACCTGCCCGGCTTCGGCGCCATCCACGACAACATGTCGCAGCACGGCGTCGTGGGGTGGACGCGCCTCATCAACCCGAGCGTCGTCAACGTCGCCACCATCACCGCCTCGCGCCTCTCGATGCACCGCTCGTCGGAGAACAGCGAGGCAGGTGACATCGTCTCGGAACTCGGTATCCTCGGCATCGGCTTTGGCGGCAAGGGCGCGTACGGCGCGCCGTACTTCAACGTGCAGGGCTACTCGCCGATGGGCGACACTTTCGTCGCCACGCCGATGCACGCTTGGGACACCATCCTCGAAGCGCGCGACACTTTGAGCTGGCAGGTCGGCCGCCACAGCCTGAAGCTCGGCGGCAGCTATCGCAACTTCATCTGGCCGATGTGGGGCTTCTTCCAGAACCGCGGCTACTATCAGTTCACCAACGGCTTCACCACGCAGACGGCGACGAACGACGGCACGGGCTCGGCGCTCGCAAGCTTCCTGTTGGGACTGCCCGCGGTGAAGCAAAGGCAGGCGGGCATCCCGCAGATGCAGTTGCGCCAGTGGTACGCCGACGCCTTCGTGCAGGACAGTTTTCAGCTCACGCACCACACGACGCTTCAGCTCGGCCTGCGCTACGAGTACATGAGCCCGCTCACAGACATCCGCTATCCCAACACAAATCTCGTCTTCCAGAACGGGCGCCCCTTCGTCTTCATCGGCGGCCAGCAGGGCTACCCCGAAGGGTTGATGTATGCGAACAAGCTCAACTTCGCCCCGCGCTTCGGCATCTCGCACAACATCCAACGCATCGGCGTCGTTGTCCACGGCGCCTTCGGCATCTTCTACACGCCGGTTGACATGAACACTTGGTGCAACCAGCGCCACAACGTCCCCTACGTCTTCCCCGAGACGCAGCAGAGCGACAACTTCACGCCGGCCGCAGGCATCGTCGCCACGCACTTCAACTTCGGCCAGCCCGTGCTCGGCCAGACGACCGTCAGCTTCGCCGCCTTCGACCCGCACGCGCCCGCGCAGTACATCGAGCAGTGGAGCCTCTCAATCGAGAAGAGTCTCGGCGCGGCGACGACGCTTGAGCTGGGCTACCTCGGGTCGCGCGGCGTGCACTTGCAGCGCTCGCACCTCATCAACAACGCGCCGGCCGGCCCCGGAGCCATCGGCCCGCGCCGCCCGTTCACGACCTTGAGCTTCCTGCCGGGCATGACCCTGCCCTCGAACATCACCATCGCGAACACAACGTTCCCCGTCAGCGGCATCAACCTCTTGGAGAACTCTGCGCGCAGTTGGTACGACGCGGGTTACGCCAACGTCCGCCGGCGCTTCTCGGGCGGCTGGACGTTCCTCGCCAACTACACCTTCGCCAAGAGCCTCTCGGACGCGCCCGACTTCCGCTCGCCGATGTTCGAGTCGGCCATCCCGCAGAACAACCTCAATCTCTCTCTGGAGAAGGGGCCGGCCTGCGACATCCGCCACCGCTTCTCCTTAAGCACGGTCTACGAACTGCCCGGGCTGGGCCGTTCGGGCTTCGCGCACGCCGTCACGCGCGGCTGGCAACTGGCGGCCGTCTATCAGGCGCAGAGCGGCTACCCGCTCACGATCTCGGTCTTCGGCGACACGGCCAACTCCGGCACACTGCTCGGCGAGAACCCCATCCGCGCCAACTACACGGGGCAGGACGTGTTCGGCCCGGGCACGCGCACGGCCGACGCCTGGTTCAACCCCGCCGCCTTCTCCACACCGGCCGCGTTCACCTTCGGCAACGTGGGACGCAACACGGTCTACGGCCCCGGCCGCCAGACGCTCGACGTGGCGCTCCACCGCGAGTTCGCACTGACGGAGAAGCTGCGCTTCCAGATTCGCGGCGAGCTCTTCAACGCGCTCAATCACACCAACCTCGGCACCCCGAACCGCTTCGTCAACACCCCGCAGTTCGGCACCATCACCGAAGCCGCCACCCCCGGCCGCGAAGTCCAACTCGGCGCCCGCTTCTCCTTCTAATCCGCACCCGTCAGCAGCTTCCAACACAGCTCAGAGCCCACGTGAATCTTCCGAGATTCACGTGGGCTCTTCTTATCGTAGCCTTACAGGCTACATGCCAGTTAATCGGGATATATACCGGAAGAAAATGTCCACACCCCGAGGGCACGCGTACTTGTAAATGAGAATTTCTTACCTATTAGCACGTAAGGCAGAGGCGGCCACCCGGCCGATTATACTTTCGGATAAGAAATAAAGATTAAAATAAGGTGTTCACCGCAATTCTACCAAAGAACCTTTTTGTGGAATTATACATTACCCAAATAATAATTGTGTTTTGCTGAGGATCGCGGTAAAAACTGCTCGTAAGGGTAAGCACCCCGCAGTCGCCTTAAATAATGCCGCTATTATCAGCCTGACGATATTTAGGAGGTCACTTAAGAAATAGCTCGGTATGATTTCTCATATGAAGGGGGAGGATGAATATGTCGGCTGGGGTTGCGGTGCTGAAAAGGCATGAAACACATCTTAGGATAGCTATTTTAGATCGCGATGCTATTACTGCTTCCGTTCTTAAAACTATCTTTGAAAATATACCAAATGTAGTTCGCGTTGATTTATTTGTAGAGCCAAGAGATGTTCTAAATGCTTTCCAAAACGATGAGGTCAACTGTTTGCTTGTGGACATCTTTAATATTGGTGTAGCAAGTGGCATAGAGCTAATACAGACGGTAAGAAGCAGATTTTCACATGCGCCGATTTGCCTTATAGGAGATAAGCAATCCCTGTCTGAATTTCCTGATGTTCCAAGTGAATGGAAGAAAAAGTTCGATCATTATTTCGCATTTCCTAAAGATGAGATACCTGAACTACTGATAAAGCGCGCAGAAGGAATTGCAAAATTATTGGAGGTCTATCTTCGCAATAATAAAGCATATGTCGGACTGAAAGATTTGCGGAATATGGTTGTTCATAGGGAAGGAGTTTTTAGTCACCTTCCTGCTGAGAAAGCAAGAGAAATAGAAACCATACTGGCGGAGGGAGAAAAAGCTCTTGAAACAATGCCAAAGTCAGCGGAACAACCTCAGCTTGTTATACAAGGGTTCGCTGGAGATGACATCAAAAACCTCGTCAAAGACACGTTAGAAAAAGCCTCTAACGCACTAGACGGAACAGCGAAAGTAAATAAGTGGATATTAGTATGTGGTGCATTGCTTATAATTGCTTCATTTATAGTAGCTAGTGTTACTCAAAGATGGGAGGCTATGACATTCGGAGGATTTGGTATAGCCGGTATTATAGCTTCTCTTATTACTAACCCACTAAAATCAATTGGAATTGGAGCAAAACGTCTTGTCATATTGCAGGTAGCATACCTTAACTTTTTGAAGCAGCTATCTCTATTGGATAGCTCCACTCAAGGAGAGATTCAAATAAGTGTCTTAGAAAAAAGTAAACAACTAAACGAAGCAATGGAAAAAGTTATAGAGCATCTTGATAAGCATTTCGGTTAAATGTATATCTCAATTCATATGCTTAGTTGCTCTTTTAAGCTAATGGCACTCCAACATTAGAGCTATCGTTAATAATTCAACAAAATAACTCAAGTGTGGAATTTGAAAAGAGCGGCTTCGAATTCAAAGTCGCTCTTTTTCTAACACTACTGGCATGGTTTTATATCTGTGTCCCTCTACACTGAGCAAACTTTTTTCACTGTACTGTTGAATTGGCCTCACCTGCTTATTTTAGGGATTCACTCCAATCTTTAGTTTCTATAGTGAGCGCGCTGTCGGCTTCGCTTCTCAGGACTTAAGGCCGTAAAAGTTGATTGCGCGGGTGCGCCGGATGACAGAGTGGGCGTGAAAGTTGGTCGGGCGGCTGTGAGAATTGACTGAGCGGACGTGCGGATTGGCTGAGAGTTTATGAAGAATGACCGGGAGGTAAATCAGATTTATATGTTGGCCGTGCGGATTGGTTTGTCGTTTATGCAGATTCACTGAGAGCAAAGTTAGATTTATAGGTCGCGCGCGAAGATTGACAGGGCGGGCGTGAAGATTGATTGAGCGGACTTGGCGGAAGGTCGGGGCGTGCCGTGGGGGAAGAGGGCACGCGTTCCGGGCTCCACGCGGCGCGGAAAAAAAGTCTTGCGCTGTGGTGTGGGAGGAGTATACTGCGCGCGCTCACACGTTCTGCCCTGTAACCTCATCGTTCGGTCACCATAACCTCGCTCTCACTGACCCGCCACAAGGATGTCCGCCACGTTCTTTGGCCTTCCCCAAAGGAGAACCTTTATGCAGAAAAGCGAAATACGCATTTTGGAGATGTTGATGCGCGTGCGTCAGTTCATACTCTCACGCATCGCCGCCTTCCCCGCTAACTCACCGGGTCATGATCTCTACGTCGCCGTGGACACGTCCATTAAGAGTATGGAGAAGCTCTCGGCCACGCAGGCTATGCATACGCACGGCGCCAGAGAGAAGACAGCGCAGAAGAAGGTCGCCGACGACTCCTTACGCGCGTTGATGGAGACCATCTTCCGCACCGCGCGCTCCATGTCGCGGCGCTTTCCGGGGATCGAAGAGAAGTTCCGCCTACCTTCCAGGAAGGACGGGCAGACGTGGCTCGCGTTCGCCCGCGGCTTCGCCACCGAAGCCGAATCGTTCGTCGAGGAGTTCGTCGGTCGCGGCATGCCGCCCGACTTCATCGACGACCTCAAGGCGCGCATCCTCGCCGTCGAACAGGCTCTAAACGCCCGTGCGCAAAAAGAGGCCGAGCAAGTGGCGGCCACGGCCGGCGTCGGGGAAGCGGCGGAGCAGGGGCTTGCGGCCGTGCGCGAGCTAGCCCCCATCGTGCGCAACATTTACGTGGGCAACGACGCGGAGATAGCCGCATGGGAGAGCGCCAGCCACGTCGAGCGCGCGCCGCGCCGCTCGGAGACGGAAGAAGAACCCCCGACGGAGCCGAAGCCGGCGAAGGATTGAATGAAAGTATGAAGTAGGAACGCTGAACGATGAACTAAATACAAGTCTTCAGTTCATCGTTCAGCGTTCCTACTTCCGCGTTTCAGACGACGGCGTTGCGTGCGATGACTTCGCGGTAGAAGTCTGCGCTGAGCTTGGGTGTGCGCTTCTGCGAGGCGTAGTCAACGTAGTGGATGCCGAAGCGGTTGGTATAGCCGTCCGCCCACTCGAAGTTGTCCATCAAGCTCCACAGGAAGTAGCCGCGCACGGGGACGCCCTCGGCCGTCGCGCGACGCAGTTGCGTGAGATAGTTGCGCAGGTAGGTCACGCGGTCTGTGTCGTAGACCTTGCCGTCCGGCGCCGGCTCGTCCGAAGAGGAGCAGCCGTTCTCAGTGATATAAATCTCCTTCGCGCCCCATAGCTTCGAGACGTGGCGCGGCCCCCAGTAGAGCGCTTCCGGCGCGATGTAGAGCCAGAACGAAGGCGCGTGTGGGAAAGACTTCGGGTGCGGGACGTGTGCGAAACCGACGGGCGAAGACTCGTCGGCGCGGACGAACTGCGGCGTGTAGACGTTGATGCCGACGAAGTCGAGCGGGCTCGAAATAGTCTTTAAGTCCTCGGGCGTGAACTTCGGCGCGTCGGCGCCGGCCGACTTCAAGTACCAGTCCGTATACTTCCCTTCCTGAATCACCGTCAGGTATTGCGCGTTCATCTCGCGCGTGGCGCGCTCGGCCGCCGCGACGTGCGCGGGCGTCTCGAAGACGGGCGCGGCGATGGTGATGTTCTCCGCTAAGCCCACCTTCGTCCCCGGCTTCGCAGCGGCGCGGATGGCCTGCACCGCGAGGCCGTGGCCGAGCACTGCATGGTGGCGCGTCTGGTTCAGGCGCGAGCCCGTCAACTTTAAACCCGGCGCATGCACGCCCCAGCGATAGCCGACCTCGACGAAGGCGCCGAACTCGTTGATGGTGAAGATATGCTTGACGCGGTCGGTCAAACGCGCCGCGACGTACCCCGCGTAGTCCGCGAAAGCCTTCGACGTGTCGCGCCCCTCCCAGCCGCCGAAACGATCCTGTAAGGACTGCGGCAAGTCCCAATGGTAGAGCGTGGCGAAGGGCTGTATGTCGTTTGCGAGCAGCTCGTCCACGAGCCGTTTGTAGAAGTCGAGCCCCTTCGGGTTCGGCGGCCCGTCGCCCTTTGGAAAGACGCGCGGCCAAGCAATCGAGAAGCGATACGCCTTGACCCCGAGCGCCTTCATCAACTGCACGTCGCCTTTGTAGAGATGATAGTGGTCGTTCGCCACGTCGCCGGTCGCGTTGTCCACCGTCTTACCGGGCGTGTGCGAGAAGGTGTCCCAGATGGAAGGCCCGCGCCCGTCCTCATGGACTGCGCCCTCCACCTGATACGAGGCGGTCGCCGTGCCCCACAGAAAGCCTTGCGGGAACGCGCGCAACGCGTCGCCCTGCGCCGTGGCCGAGTTACCCTGCGGCTTCGTGGCGGAGGCGAGCGCCGGCAGTTCCGCAGCAGAGGCGAGCGCCGCGGCGCCCGCCACCTTCGCGAAGGTGCGTCTCGAAACTTTCTTGCTCAAGGGTCAGTCCCTCCATTTTTTTAAAGTCGAAAGACTGTCGGATTGCGTCTACTGCTTTGGCGTGCGAAGGCCGAGCGCGGCGGCCGTCTCGGGGTCGGGTTCGGCGCGGCCACCCTTCTCGCGCACGGCGACGCCGAAGCCGCCGGCATAGTCCCACATCGTCCAGCCTATCCGGTGACGCTCAAGCGCCGTGCGCACGTCCGCGAGCCAGCGCAGACGGTCGGGCGCGGGCGCGTATGCGCGATAGACGCCGAACTCGTTACACGTCAGCGGCACGCCGCGTCTGTGCGCCCACTCCGCCGCCTGTGCTATCTCGCGCTCGACGCGCGCCGCGTCCCAGCGCTGCTCGCCGTAGTCCTTCAGCACCGCGCGCACGTTCTCGCGTTCGGCCGCGGCGACGAGCGGCGCGACTGCGTCAGGGCTCGCGGGATAGGGCACGCCCTTCAGATACGGCCAGAAGTCGGCGCCCCACGTCGCGCCCTGATGCGTGAAGTTGTGCGGCTCATAGAAGTGGAAGTTGTAGATGACGTTGCGGTCTGCGAGCGGCTCGATGAGCAGCAGTTGATCGACGGAAGACCAGCGCGGCCCGGTCGCGATGATGGTGTGACGCGGCGCACCCTCGCGGATGGCAGCGGCGAGTCTGGTCTGAATGCCCATCCAGCGATATGGGTCTTCGACCATCGGCTCGTTGACGATTTCGAGGAGCAGTCGTTCGGGGTCACGCGCGGAGAGGTGTCGCGCGAGCGCGCGCCAGAAGTCCGCGAGCGTCGAGACGAAGCGGTCGTCCGCCCGCATCCTCAACTTGAACTCGTCCGAAGGATGCAGGTCGAAGACGACGGCGAGCCCCGACGAGAGCAGCATGTCGAGCGCGGCGTCGAGCTGTTTCAGATACTCCGCGTTGAGTTCGGCCGGGCGCGCCTCGTCGAAGAGAGGGGCGGGCTCGACCGTGAAGCGCACGTGGTCGAAGCCGAGGCTCTTGATAAGCTCGATGTCGCGCGCCGTCGTGTGCTCGCGCAGATGCTTCTCCGAGTAGTCGCGCGACTGCGCGAACCAATGGCTCAGGTTGATCCCACGCCGCACATGCGCCAGCCTCGCAGCGGGCACGGTCGAAGAGGGCTGCGCCTGACTCGTTGCAGTAGAACAGACGAGCGCCGCGCATAAGACTGCGAACGCGAGCGCGAGCCGGCGCGCGCCACACTCCCTTCGGAAAATCTTCCTCAAGGTTCGCACCTCTTAACTGTTTAGTTCGGACGTTCGAGCCAGCGGGAACCTGCACGCCCGGCCGGAGAACCGGGACTTTGTTGCACTACTCAACGAAACTCGAATATAACATACCGCGCGGGCGCGTTTGCACACGATTACGGCGCAATTTTTCTCCATGGACAAAGAGCCTATGAACATCAACAGAAAAACTCTCGCGGCTGTCTTCGTCTTCCTTCTGCTCACGCTCGCAGGTGCAGCGCGAGCCGACGTGCGCGTGCCGTCGCTCATCGGCGACAACATGGTCTTGCAGCAGGGGCGCAAGGTGCGCGTCTGGGGTTGGGCCGAACCGGGCGAGCGCGTGACGGTCACGTTCCGAGGTGACAAAGCGACGGCGACCGCCGACGCGCGCGGCCGTTGGGAGGTCTTCACCGGGCCGCACAAGGCGGGCGGGCCTTTTGAGTTGACCGTGGCGGGGCGCAACACGCTCAACTTCAAGAACGTCCTCGTCGGCGAGGTCTGGGTCTGCTCGGGTCAGTCGAACATGGAGTGGTCGCTCGTCAACGCGCAGGACGGCGCGAAAGAGTCGGCCGCGGCCGACTATCCTTTCATACATCTCTTCACCGTCGCGAAGAAGACTTCCGCGCAGCCGCTCGAAGACGTTGAGGGGCGCTGGGTCGTCACGACGCCGAAGGAGGCGGCCTCGTTCTCGGCCGTCGGCTACTTCTTCGGCCGCGAGCTGCACAAACGTCTCAACGTCCCCGTCGGACTCATACACACCTCTTGGGGCGGCACGCCCGCAGAGGCTTGGACGAGCCGCGACACGCTCAACGCCGTCGCGGTGCTCAGGCCGATGCTCGACCGTTATAATAGACAGCTTCAAGACCTCCCGCGGCTTCAGCGCGAGTATGAGACGGCGCGCGTCGAGTGGGAGCGGCAGTACGTCACGCAAGACCCCGGCAACAAGGGCGAGCCCGAAGGTTACGCGAAGCCCGAACACGACACGAGCAGTTGGAAGAGGATGAACCTGCCGCAGCTCTGGGAGTCGGCCGGGCTCGACGTGGACGGCGTCGTCTGGTTCCGAAGGGAGTTGGAAGTGCCCGCGGCGTGGGCGGGGAAAGATTTGACTTTGAAGCTCGGCGCCATCGACGACTTCGATACGACCTACTTCAACGGCGAGCGCGTCGGCTCGACCGGCCCCGACACGCCGAACGCTTGGACGAAGCCGCGCCTCTATCGCGTCCCCGGCTCGCTCGTGCGCGCGGGGCGCAATACGTTGGCCGTGCGCGTCTTCGACCGCGTGGGCGGCGGCGGCTTCGGCGGTGGCGAGATGTCGCTCGCGCCGTCGGGCGCGGCTTCGGGCGGCGTCGCGTTGGACGGAGCGTGGAGTTACATGGAGGAGGCGACCGTGCCGTCGCGGCGCATCGACTATTCGAAGCAGCCGCAGCCCGTCGGCCCCGCGAACCCGAACAGCCCGACCGTGCTCTACAACGCGATGCTCGCGCCGCTCTTTCCTTACGCCATCCGCGGCGCCGTCTGGTATCAGGGCGAGTCGAACGCGGGGCGCGCGGAGCAGTACCGCACGCTCTTCCCCTCGATGATTCGC
>JBJMGQ010000056.1:0-7547 GCA_045807845.1 Pyrinomonadaceae bacterium
CACGAGCGCGCCCGACGAAGCCTTCGTCATTCGCCTGACGGCGGACAAGCCGGGCGCCCTCACGTTCGACGCCGCGCTCGAACGCCCCGAGCGCTTCGAGGTAAGTGCCGACGGGGCGCGCGGTCTGCTGATGACGGGTCAGCTCAACAACGGCACCGACGGTAGAGGGATGAGGTACGCCGCGCGCCTGCGCGTCCTCAACCGCGGCGGCTACGCCTCTGCGGAAGAGAAGGCCATCAAGGTCAAAGGCGCCGACGAAGTCCTGCTGCTCGTCACGGCCGCGACCGACTACAAGGGCTTCGCCGGTCGCCGCACCGCCGACCCCGTCGCCGCCTCCGCGCGCGACATGGAGCGGGCCGTGTCGAAGCCTTACAGTCAACTCCACGCCGCGCACGTCGCGGACTATCGGCGCTACTTCGACCGCGTCAATCTCACGCTCGGCCCCTCGAACACTGCTTCGGCCTCTCTGCCCATGCCCGCGCGTCTGAAGGCGGCGGCCGAGGGCGCGCGCGACGCGGGCCTCACCGCGCTCTACTTCCAGTTCGGTCGCTACCTGCTCATCTCAAGCTCGCGCCCCGGCGGACTGCCCGCGAACCTTCAAGGCATCTGGGCCGAGGGCGTGCAGGCGCCTTGGAATGCCGACTGGCACCTCAACGTCAACGTCCAGATGAACTACTGGCCCGCGGAGGTCACGAACCTCTCGGAGCTGCACGCGCCGCTCTTCGCGCTCATCGGCTCGTTGCAGGAGCCGGGTGCGCGCACCGCCCGCGCTTACTACGACGCGCGCGGCTGGGTCGCGCACGTCATCACGAACCCTTGGGGCTACACTTCACCGGGCGAGGGCGCGTCGTGGGGCTCGACGACGACGGGCTCGGCGTGGCTCTGTCAACATCTCTGGGAGCACTATCTCTTCACGCGCGACCGCGAGTTCCTGCGCCGCGTCTACCCTCTGATGAAGGGCTCGGCGCGCTTCTACGCGGACTTCCTCGTCGAGGAGCCGACGCACAAGTGGCTCGTCACCGCACCGGCCAACTCGCCCGAGAACGCCTTTCGTCTGCCTGACGGCAGCACGGCGCACGTCTGCATGGGGCCGACCTACGACATGCAGTTGCTTCGCTATCTCTTCGCCGCGACGATTGATGCCGCGCACACGCTCGGCGTGGACGCGGAGTTCCAACGAGAGCTGGTTGAGAAGCGCGCGCGCCTCGCGCCGACGCGCGTCGCACGAGACGGCCGCATCATGGAGTGGCTCGAAGAGTACGGCGAGCCGGAGCCGACGCATCGCCACGTCTCGCACCTGTGGGGGCTCTACCCCGGCGACGAGATTACGCCCGAGGGGACGCCGCAGTTGGCCGACGCGGCGCGCAAGACACTTGAGGCGCGCGGTGACGTTTCTACGGGGTGGTCGCTCGCGCACAAGATGAACCTCTGGGCGCGGCTCGGCGACGGCGAGCGCGCGCATAAGCTGCTCACACTGCTGCTCACGCCCGTCGGCTTCAGTGGAGAGGTTGTGGGCGTGCGCTTCAACGGCGGCACCTACGAGAATCTCTTCGACGCGCACCCGCCCTTCCAGATCGACGGCAACTTCGGCGCGACCGCAGGCATCGCCGAGATGCTTCTGCAAAGCCACGACGGCACCGTGCGGCTGCTGCCCGCGCTGCCTTCCGCTTGGAGTGAAGGCAGCGTCGAGGGCCTCTGCGCGCGCGGCGGCTTCGAGCTGGACATCAGTTGGAGGGAGGGGAAGCTGACGACGGCCGCGCTCCGCTCGAAGCTCGGCGGAACGTGCCGACTCGCTTACGGCCCGAAAGTTTTTGAGTTGAAGACGCGGCAGGGCGGCAGCTATCAGTTCGACGATCAACTGCGGCCTCGCAAGAAAGTCGAGCCGAAGGCGCGAAAGGCGGGGCGCACATGATTTCACGTCGCAAGTTTCTCGCAACCTTAGCCGCGTCCGGCGTCGCCGTTCCCGTCACGCGCGGCGCGGCGCGTGCGATTGACCGCGTCGCGCTCGTGCGCCGTCACAACCCTGTGCTGCGAAAACTCGACCCGCTCTCGCCGCTCTCGGTCGGCAACGGCGAGTTCGCCTTCACGGCCGACGTGACGGGGCTGCAAACCTTCCCCGAAGAGTACGAGTCGCAGATGCCGCTCTGCACGTTGGCGCAGTGGGGCTGGCACACGACGCCGCCTCGCGCGGGGCTCGACCCGAAGGCGCTGCGCTTAGTGCCTTACGACACGCACGGCCGCGAGGTGCTTTATCACACGAGCGGAGAGGGGCAGAAGGAGCTCTACGACTGGCTGCGCGAGAACCCGCACCGCCTGCACCTCGGGCGCATCGGCCTGCACATGACGGCGGACGGGCGCGGCGCGGCGAAGCTCTCGGAGATCACAGACATTGAACAGAGGCTCGACCTCTGGGCCGGCCGTCTAACGAGCCGCTTCCGCGTCTGGGGCGAGCCCGTCACGGTCACGACGGCCGTGCATCCTGATGCAGACATTCTCGCCGTCTCCATCGAGTCGGGCCTCATCGCGCGCGGCATGCTCTCGGTGCGCTTCGCCTTTCCCTACGGCTCGCCCTCGATGCAGGCCGCCGACTGGCGCAGCCCCGAGAGACACCGCACGCGATTCGTCAAGCTCGCGCCGGGCCGCGCCCTGCTGCAACGCAGGCTCGACGATGACGATTACTACGTTCTCATCGACGCGGAGGGCGCGGCCTCTTTAGACGAGGAGAAGGAGGGCGGGCACGAGTTCCTTCTTCGACCTTCCGGCAGCGCGCGCCTCGACTTCGTCGCCGCGTTCTCGCCCCTCTCAATCGGGAGCCCGCCGCCCAATGCCAAGTCCATCTTCGACGCGAGCCGCGCACACTGGGCGCGCTTCTGGGGCACGGGCGGGGCCGTCGAGTTGGCCGAGAGCCGCGACCGGCGCGCGCCCGAGCTTGAGCGCCGCGTCGTGCTCTCGCAGTACCTCACGGCGATTCAATGTTCGGGACGGCTGCCGCCGCAGGAGACGGGGCTCACGGTCAACAGTTGGTACGGCAAGTTCCACCTTGAGATGCACTGGTGGCACGCCACGCACTTCGCTCTGTGGGACAGGCTGCCGCTGTTGGAGCAGAGCCTCGGCTGGTACGAAAAGATTCTCCCTTCGGCACGCGAGCGCGCGCGTTCACAAGGCTACGCGGGCGCGCGTTGGCCGAAGATGACTGCGCCCGACGGGCGCGACAGCCCCTCGCCCATCGGCCCTCTGCTTATCTGGCAGCAGCCGCACCCGATCTTCTACGCCGAGCTTTGCTACCGCTCGCGCCCGAACAGGGGGACGCTCGAACGCTTTCGCAACGTTGTCTTCGAGACGGCAGAGTTCATGGCATCCTACGCCTTCTTTGAAGAGAAGGCCGGTCGCTACGTGCTCGGCCCGCCCGTCATCCCCGCGCAGGAGAACCACCCGGCGCGCGAGACCTGGAACCCGACCTACGAGCTTGCCTACTGGCGCTTCGGCCTCGGCGTCGCGCAAGCGTGGCGCGAGCGCATGGGGTTGAAACGTAAACCGGAATGGGAGCGAGTCATCGCCAAGCTCTCTCCCTTGCCCGCGCGCGAAGGCGTCTATCTCGCGCACGAGAACTGCCCGCAGACATACACCGAGCGCAACCACGACCACCCGTCGATGCTCGCCGCCTACGGCGTGCTGGCCGGCGACGGCGTCGAGCGCGAGACGATGCGCCGCACGCTCTCCAAAGTCTGGAAGGAGTGGAAGTGGGACGAGACTTGGGGCTGGGACTACCCCATGACGGCGTTGACGGCGGCGCGCTTAGGCGACGGCGCGGCGGCGGTGGACGCGCTGCTGTTGGAGACGGCGAAGAATCGTTATCTGCCGAACGGGCACAACTATCAGCGGCCGAACCTGCCCTGCTACCTGCCGGGCAACGGCGGCCTGCTCTACGCAACGGCCTTGATGGCCGGTGGCTGGCGCGGCGCAACGCGCGCACACGCCCCCGGCTTCCCCGCGGACGGCAGTTGGAACGTCCGCCACGAAGGTCTGAGTTACAACGTCCTCCGCACGCTCTGAAGACAGGGCCGGGAAAGTTACAGGGAAGATAAAGTTAGGAGAAGACGATGAAGGTCTTGAAGTCATTACTGTTGATTCACGCGATGATGTTCGTTGCCGCAGCGCAGCAGCAGCAGGTGCCGCGCGAATGGATCGACCCGGACACGGGGCACCGCATCGTGCGTCTGTCGGAGGAGGCGGGCAGCCAGAGCCTCTACTTCCACCAGAACGCGTACACGCCCGACGGGACGAAGATGATTATGACGACGCCGACGGGTCTGTCGGCCGTCAACCTGCGGACGCGCGCCGTCGAGAAGATTGTCGAGGGGCGCGTCTCCATCCTCATCGTCGGGAGGAGGACGGGGCAGGTCTACTACACGAAGTTCGTGAGGGACGCGGGCAAGTTCTCGGCGACCGTCTACGCCACCGACCTCAATACAAAGGCCACGCGCGAGGTGGTTAAGCTCCCGCCCGGCGTCTCCGTCTCGACCGTCAACGCCGACGAGACGCTGCTCGCCGGCACGCTCGACGAGAAGCTCGCCAAAGACATCGCCGAAGGTCGCTTCCCGCGCGGCCCCGGCGCCCCTCCTCAACAGCCACAGCCGCGCGAGGGCGGCGAACAGCCGCAGCCCCCGCCGACCGAGCGGCGCGGCGGCGACGAGTATCCCGGCAAGGGGCAGATGATGGAGAACCGTCTGGCCGAGCGCAGGCCGTTGCAGATCGTCACCGTCAGCATGAAGACCGGCGAGGTCAAGACGCTCTTGCGCGGCACCGACTGGTACAACCACTTCCAGTTCTCGCCGACCGACCCGACGCTCCTCATGTTCTGCCACGAGGGGCCTTGGCACAAGGTCGACCGGACGTGGCTGATCCGCACGGACGGCACGCCGCCCGTCAAGGTTCACCCGCGCACGATGTTGATGGAGATCGGCGGGCACGAGTGGTTCGGCGCCGACGGCCGCATGGTCTGGTACGACTTGCAGACGCCGCGCGGTCAGGTCTTCTGGGTCGCGGGCTACAACGTCTCGACGGGCGAGCGGACTTGGTACAGTCTTCAACGGCAGGAGTGGAGCGTGCACTACAACGTCTCGCCGGACGGGAAGCTCTTCGCGGGCGACGGCGGCGGCCCGAACAGCGTCGCCGCGCCGGGTAACGGTCAGTGGATTTATCTCTTCCATCCAGAGATGGTGACTGACCGCACGGACGGCGAACTCCCGAACGCGAAGGGACTCGTCAAGCCCGGCGTCTTCCGCGCCGAGCGTTTGGTCAACCTCTCGAAGCACGACTACGCGCTTGAGCCCAACGTCACTTTCACGCCCGACATGAAGTGGCTCGTCTTCCGCTCGAACATGTTCGGCCCCACACACGTCTTCGCTGTCGAGCTTGAGAAGGCCACACAGTCGCGCAGGTGATGAGCTTGAATGTGTAACGGGTAAGAGTTCAACACCGCAGACAGGGAGACACGGCTGGTTGAGTTCATCTCTTCAAGCCGTGTCTCTGTATCTCTGTGGTATGTTGGCGGGCGGTTCGGAACATCTCTCGTTCGACGAAGGGTTAGCGTTTGCGGGCACAGGACTACGCGGACTTGTACGCGCTGGAGGAGAGCCTCTGGTGGTTCGTGGGGATGCGCGAGGTGACGCGCGCCGTGCTCGACCCCTTGTGCCCGCAGGGGCGTGCGCGGGATGTGCTCGACGCGGGATGCGGGACGGGCGGGATGTTGACGTGGCTCGAACGCTACGCGGGCGGAGGTCGCGTGGCGGGCATTGACCTCTCGGCCGACGCGCTCGCCTTCTGCCGCAGTCGCGGCCTGCGCGACGTGGCGCAAGCCTCAGTTACCGCGCTGCCCTTCGATGCAGAGACGTTCGACCTCGTAACGAGCTTCGACGTGCTGGTGCAACTGCCCGGTGAAGGCTCGGACGAGCTGGCGATGCGCGAGATGTTTCGCGTGCTGCGCCCGGGCGGCGTGGCCTTCGCGCGCGTCGCCGCCTACGAGTGGATGCGCAGCGGCCACGACGAAGCTTTGAACACGCAGCGGCGTTACACTCTGCCGCGGCTCGTCGAGAGGATGACGCGCGCGGGCTTTCGCGTGCGGCGCGCGACCTACGCCAACAGTCTGCTCCTCCCCGCGGCGGCGCTCAGGCGGCTCGTGCTCAAGCGACTCGGCCTCGCCGGCGCAGGCTCGGACGTGAAGCCGCCCGGCTCCGACCTGCTCAACCGCGCGCTCGCCTCCGCGCTCAGGGCCGAAGCGAGACTCCTCAAACGACCCAACTCGAAACTGCCCGCCGGCCTTTCCGCTATCTGTGTGGCGGAGAAATTTGAGGATGGACTGAAGTAGCCACAGCCGCGAAGGCTTTACGCGCGCCTCTCTACGTCATGCGCAGCCGCGCGCACGCCGTGCGCATCCCTGCGCACGTTATGCGCACGCCCGCGCATAGCATTCGCATCCTTGCGCAAAGCCTACGCGCGACTGCGCACGTCATGCGCACGACTGCGCACGTCATGCGCATGGCTGCGCATAACGTGCGTATGGATGCGCACGTCATGCGTATGGATGCGCACGGTCTGCGCAGCCATACGCATGACGTGCGCACGGCCGCGCATGATATACGCAAGACCGCGCTAAGCGTTCTCGAATTCGAGGACGGCGTGGGCGACGGCGCGCAGCTCTTCGTCGCGGAGTTGCGGGTAGAGTGGGAGCGAGAGGATTTCGTTTGTGAGGCGTTCGGCCGTGGGGAGCGCGGGCTGTGTGCGGCGTTGGAAGAGGGGTTGAAGATGAAGCGGCGCCGGGTAGTGAATCAGTGTCTCAATGCCGCGTGCGGCGAGGTGCGCGCGCAGGCGTTCGCGTTCGGGGTGGCGCACGACGTAGAGGTGGAAGACGTGCGACTCAGGCGTTGCGCTCGTCGAAGGGAGCACGAGTCGTTTGGCTCCGCGCGCGAGCAGCTTGTGGTACATGGCCGCCAGTTGCCGCCGCCTGCGGTTCCAAGCGTCGAGACGCTTAAGCTTGACGCGGAGCGCGGCTGCCTGTAGCTCGTCGAGGCGCGAGTTGCGGCCGGCGATGCGACCCACGAGTGCCGAAGGGTGGCCGCCCTGCCGCAGTTCCTTGACGCGCTCTATCAACCGCGCGTCGTCGGAAGTGACAGCCCCGCCGTCGCCGTAAGCGCCGAGGTTCTTCGTAGGGTAGAAGCTGAAGGCCGCCGCGTGACCCCAACCTCCCGCGCGCCTTCCGCCGAGCCGAGCCCCGTGCGCCTGCGCCGCGTCCTCGACGACGACGAGCCCGCGCCGCGACGCGAACTCGCAGACGGCCTCCATGTCAGCCATCCGCCCGTAGAGGTGTACGGGCAGGACGGCGCGCGTGCGCGGCGTGAGCGCGCGTTCGAGCCCGCGCGGGTCGAGCGTGTATGTCTCGGGATCTACGTCGGCGAAGACCGGGACGCCGCCCGCGTTCAAGACGGCGAGCGCGGTGTAGCCGGCCGTGAGCGGCGCGGTGATGACCTCGTCGCGGCGCCCGGGGCGCA
>JBJMGQ010000057.1:0-4819 GCA_045807845.1 Pyrinomonadaceae bacterium
CTGTACTTCGCGCTCCCGTCGGCCGCCACGACCAGCTCGACCGGCGCGCCCTTCGCCTCACGCACACTCCCGACGATTAAGAGCAGCATGAGAAGTGTGCCGCCCGTAGTCAGTTTTCTCATGAGCCTGTGTCGCTCCATACGGCTGTCACTGTGCCGGCTGCGGCGAGTTGAGACTGCGCCCGCGCTTGGCCGGCTCGATGGTGACGTTCTCGAAGCTGAAGGAGCCGGCGTTGTTGATGACCTCCGCCGACTCGACGCCGCGGAAGGTGCAGTTGCGGAAACGTATGTCGTCGATGACGACGCCGGGGAAGCCGACCACCCACATCACGCGCGGGCTCGAACGGCTCGTCACGTTCTCGATCTGGACGTTGCGGACGACGGGCTTGTAAGGGCCTTTGTCGCCCGTGTCGTAGAGCATGTCGATGGTCAGCACGGCCTCTGCGACGCGGCCGATCTCGACGTTGCGCATGAAGACGTTCTCAAGGACACCGCCGCGGATGGCGTTCGACTTGAAGCGCAGCGCGCGGTCGAGGTTCGGGCTGTCCATCTTGCAGTCTTCGATGAAGACGTTGCGACAGTCGCCCGAAATCTCGCTGCCGATGACGACGCCGCCGTGCCCGTCCTTCATCGTGCAGTTGCGGACGATGATGTTCTCGGAAGCGACGCCGACCCGGCGCCCGTCGTCGTCGCGCCCCGACTTGATGGCGATGCAGTCGTCGCCCGTGTCGAAGATACAATCCTCAATCAGAACGTCCTTCGAAGACTCGGGGTCGCAGCCGTCGTTGTTCGGGCCGTGGCTCTTGATGTTGAGGCGGCGGACGGTGATGTTCTGTGAAAGAACTGGATGAACTTCCCAGAAGGGCGAGTTGATGATGGTGACGCCTTCGATGAGTACGTTGCGGCTGCGATAGGGCTCGATGAAGGGCGGGCGGAGGTAGTGCCCCTCACCGAAGACGCGTTCGCGGACGGGCACGCCCGTGTTGCCCATCTCACGCAGGCGGCGTACGTCCGCAGACGCGGGCGCGGGTGTCGAGCCTTGTCGCCTTGCCCACTTCCACCAGATGTCGTCCGATGCGCTGCCGTCGAGCGTGCCCTTACCGGTGACGGCGATGTTCTGTTGCTCGAAGGCGTAGATGAAGGGCGAGTAGTTCATCAACTCCGTCCCCTCCCAGCGCGTGAAGACGGCGGGCAGATACTTCGCCGGGTCTGTGCTGAACTTCAGCGTCGCACCCTCCGAGACGTAGAGGTTGACGTTGCTCTTCAAATGAATTGCGCCCGTCATGAAGACGCCCGCGGGCACGACCACGCGCCCGCCGCCCGCACGGTTGCAAGCCTCGATTGCCCTGCGTATCGCCTCTGTGTTGTCGAAGTCAACGCCCGCGCGCGCGCCGAAGTCCGTGATAGGGAAGTCGCGCGCGGGGAACTTCGGCGGGCGTATGCGTGCGAGGATTGCCGGCACGGCGTCCCAACCAACGGCGCGCCGCGGGCCGGGGGCGCGCTGATTGTTCTTGTTGCGAAGCTGTGGGCGCGCGGCCTCCGCCGAGGGCTGTGGGAACAGGAACGCGCCGAGGAGCAGAACCGCGGCGGCAGTGCAACTGAGCAAACGTCGCATGGATGTAGTCACCTCTTCTTCTCTGGCCTGTGCTGTTCGGGTTGCGTCGATGATAGCAGAAAGAGAAGAGAACGACTTGCGCGCCTGCGCGCGGCACCGCGCAGGTCGGCACAAGCACCCGACCGCCGGCTGCCTCGACAGCCAGAGCGTGCGCACCAACCCCGTCGTCATAACAACTATTATCCGACTCAAGGCATTTACATTTACTTCTCAAAAACATAAGAGACGGCGTGCGTCTCCCATCGCAACCTGATGTGGGAGACGCACGCCCTCTCTTTCGTTCGGGCTTCTGGATTGTCTCAGACTAAATCGAAGAGCAGGATTTCAGACTCTTCGTCGCCTCTAATCGTCAGCGACTCCTCGTCGCTCACGGCCGCGCCGTCGCCCGCGCTGAGTCGTTTGCCGTTCAGGGTGACCCCGCCCTTTACGACCTGAAGCCACGCGTAGCGGCCTTGCTTGAGCGTGTGCGTGACCTCGTCCCCGGCGGCGAGCAGCGCGTCGTAGAGCTTCACGTCTTGATAGAGCGTGACCGCACCTTCAACTCCCTCCGGCGCGGCGACGAGTCGCAGCCGCGCACGTCTTTCAGCTTCGGGGAAAGCCTTCTGCTCGTAGTATGGCTTGAGCCCTTCGCGCTCGGGGCGTATCCAGATTTGCAGAAGGTGAACTGCCTCGTCCGGCGAGGGATTCATCTCGCTGTGCGTGACGCCCGTGCCGGCGCTCATCTTCTGCACCTCGCCGGGGCGTATGACACCGTGGCCGCCGGAGGAGTCTTGGTGTTCGAGCGCGCCCTCGATGACGTATGTGATGATCTCCATGTCCGCATGCGAGTGCGGCGGGAATCCCGAAGAGGGCGCGACGAAGTCCTCGTTGATGACGAAGAGGTCGCGAAAGCCCGTCCAGCTCGGGTCGTAGTAACGGTTGAAAGAGAATGTGTGGTTGCCGTCGAGCCAAGGCGCACGCGTCTTGCCGCGCTCACCCGCAGGTCTAATTTTTATCATCGCTTCAGTCTCCTCCCCGGCTGCTGCCAGTACTTCGCGTTCGATACAAAATATTAAAGCCGAGGCGGGCGGGAGTTCCGTCCGCCCCGGCTTGAAGTCTCTTCCGCCGCTTGTGTGCTTACTTCCCGGCCGGTTTCGGCGCGGGTTGCAACGCTTCGAGTTGCAGGTTGATCGTGATCTCGTTGCCCACGTCGAGCCCGCCGCCCGCAAAGGCGGTGCCGTAGTTGATGCCGAAGTCGCGCCGGTTGATCCTGGTCTGCGCCTCGATGCCGAAGCGCGTGTTGCCCCAAGGGTCTTTGACCGCCCCCGTGATTTTGAAGGGGAGCTGCACAGGCTTCGTCACGCCCTTCATCGTCAGGTCGCCGTTAAGGACGTAGGCGTCTTTACCCTTCCGCTCGACGCGCGTGCTCTTGAAGGAGAGCGTGGGGTACTTCTCAACCTCGAAGAAGTCCGCGGTGCGCAGGTGCTTGTCACGCGGCGCAACGCCCGTGTCGATGGACTCGACCTTCGCGCTGAACTCGACCGTGGACTTGCTCACGTCCTTGTCGTCGTAATGAATCGTGCCCTCGAAATCCTTGAAGCGACCTTCGACCCAGTTAATCTCAAGGTGGCGGACGGCGAACCCGATAATGCTGTGCGCCGGGTCGATCTTATAGTCGCCCGCCGGGATGGGCGCATAGGCGACTTTCGCCTCACGCGCCTGCGCGCCGGCCTCGACCGCGGCCGGGCCGCCAAAGAACGTCACTGCCGACAGCGCGGCCAGCGCCGCGGCGACGATTGCGTTTCTGAAAGTCTTCATCTGTCTCTCTCCTAGTAGGTCTAACCGCCCTGCTTGGGACGTTATAACTTAACTTGTCAGAACAAGTGTTAAGTCAAAAAAATTAAGTGTGCTCGCTGCGCAGTGATTCGAGCAGCCGGTTCAGCGTCTTCAACTGCTTCTCGCCGAGGTGTCCGGCGAGGCGACGATGGCTCTCGCTGACGGGCTCGTCCAGCTCCGCGAGGAGACGCAGCCCCTCTTCCGTCACGCGCGTGATGACCTGCCGGCGGTTATGCGCCGGACGCTCGCGCGAGATGAGGCCGCGGGCTTCGAGCCGGTCGAGCAGGCGCGTCACATCGGGCACGGTCGTCACCATCCGCTCGCCAATCTCGCGGCACGAGAGCCCGTCGGGGCCCGCGCCGCGCAGGATTCTCAGAGCGTTGTACTGTGTGCCCGTCAAATCGGCACGCTTGAAGACCTCGGCCGCGCGCGAGCCCAGATACTCGGCCGTCCGCACGAGGTTCAGGATGACCTCCTCCTCCAAACTCTCGAAGGGCTTGGTCTGCTTCAACTCCTTTTGCAGTCTGCTTGCCACGCCTGACAGTATAGTTGTCATAACGATTATTGTCAAGACGGGATTGGTTGCCGACTTGCCTCCCCCGACCAAAACTTATCTTATCCTCTCATAAATATAAGAAGAGGCGCTCCGCCTCATCGCTGTCCTGAACAAGCCGTCCGAAGCCGAGCACACGGCCCAACAGCAGCAGCAACAGTGATGCGACCGCACAACACTAAATTCCTCTTCAACAGAACCCGGAGGGGAAGACGCGCGTATGCCTTGACACGCTAGGCATCGCGCGTCTACCATGCCTTGACTTTCTAGGCATGGACGGCAGCGCGAAGGGGTTAACACACGTGACACAGAAGAAGGCGGACTTGCTACAGGGCACGCTCGACATGCTCATCCTGAAGGCGCTCAATCTGGGCGCGCTGCACGGCTACGGCATCATCCAGCGCATCCGGCAGATGTCGGGCGAGATGCTCAACGTCGAGCAGGGCTCGCTCTATCCGGCGCTCTATCGCATCGAGCAGAAGGGCTGGGTCTCCTCGAAGTGGGAGACGAACGAGACGGGACGGAACGCCAAGTTCTACGCACTCACAAAGGCGGGGCGGCGCCAGCTTGAGGTCGAGGAGGCGAGCTGGGATCGCCTCGTGCTCGCCATCGCCAAGATGCGGCAGGCGACTTAAGAGGTACGGGCGGCGATGAAGTGGTTCAACGTTATTGCGGCGCGCCTGCGTGCGCTCGCGGGGCGCGAGTCGGTCATTCGCGACATCGACGACGAGCTGCGGCTCCACGTCGAGATGGAGACCGAGCAGAACGTCGCGCGCGGGATGTCGCCGGCCGAGGCGCGGCGCGCCGCGCACATGAGCTTCGGCAACTTCGACAGCA
>JBJMGQ010000058.1:0-2601 GCA_045807845.1 Pyrinomonadaceae bacterium
CGCGCGGGCGGGAACACAGAGTTCACACTTGCCAGCGCAGACCTTGACGAGCTGCGTGTCGAGCTTGCGCGCGGCAGCGCCGTCGTCGAGGCGACCGGCTACGGCGATATGAACCTCTCGATTGACGTGGCCGTGCCCGGCGCCATCGTCAAGATCGTGCGCAGCGGCGTCTATCGCATCAACGTGCCGGCCGGCGGGCCGACGGAGGTCGCCGTCACAAAGGGTCGCGCCGTCGTCGGCAGTACTATTTTTAAAGGCGGCAAGTTCGCGCGCGTGTCGGGCGCGGGCGTCGAGGTGTCGAAGCTGGACAAGCAGTTGCGCGACGAGCTCGACCTGTGGAGCCGCGAGCGCGGCAAGGAGTTGGCGAAGGCCAACGAGAGGGTCAACCGACGCGCCTTGAGGGCGGCCCTCAACCTCGGCAACTACGACAACATCTTCGGCAGGACGAACGACCCCTTCGGCCTCTGGTACTTCAACACCGGCTCGAACTGCTATACCTTCCTGCCCTTCGGTTACGGCTGGCGCTCGCCCTACGGCTTCGGCTATGGCTTGGGCGTCTACTGGCCAAGACCCGACCCGAGCGGGAGTTGGATACCGCCCTCCATCCAGCCCATGGGCGGCGGCAGCACGGCGTCGAACCCGGGCGGCGGTTCCGGCGGCTATGGCAATGGTGGCGGCTCAAATCCCGGCGGCGGCGGGCGCGACTTGACGCCCATCACTCCGCCCTCGCGCGTCGAGCCGATGGAGCGGCCGATGCGTGAGAGAACCATCGAACCCGGCTCGCGCCCGAACAACGACCAGTAGCACCTTCTTTTGAAGAACGAGAATCGCCCCGTCAGCGGCCCCGGCCGACTGGCGGGGCGATTTCGTTTGCGACGACGAGGGCGGAGTGTGTGACGGGGGCGAGGCCGGCGCCGGGGAAGACCGTGTCGCCGACGAGGAGAAGATTGGGGACGTGGGTCTTGTGCGTGAGCGCCTGCGGGCCGTTGAGGAGGTCGGGCGTGCGCGGGAGGCCGCCGACCATGCCGAGGCGCCGACGCGTGCGTTCGTAGAAGGTGCGGGGCGTGGCCGTCTCGAAGACCTCGGCGCCGTCGCCGAGTTCGGGGAGCGCGGCGTGGAGTCTTGACCAGAGGGCTTCGAGGGCGCGTGCGTCCCGCTCTTCGTGCTCCGTCTCGTCGGAGTGGAACGTGAACCATTGCTCGGCGTCGTTGAAGGCAGTGACGTTGGCGGCGCGCTTGCCCACGGGCGCGCGTGCGTCCCATGCGGGCGCGGCACCGAGCATGAAGAGTGCGCTCTCGGCGTCGAAGTCTCGTCCTTCCTGCCAGTCGTCGAGCACGAGGAGTTTGTCCGAAGGGAGACGACGCGCGGCCTCTTCGTCGAGGCTTAAAAAAATCTGGTACGCGCCCGGGCCGCGCAGGCTTTTGAGTTGTGCGCGAACGTGTGCGGGCGTGCGCTCGGCGCCGACGAGCTTGCCGAAGGTGTCCCAGACGGTGAGGTTGCTGACGACGGCGCGGCCGGCCCCGATGGTCTCGCCGTTGAGGAGCGTGACGCCGGCCGCGCGCCCCTGCGCGTCGAAGGCGAGCCGGAGCGCGGTTGTGTCGAGACGGACAGTCCCGCCGCTCTTCTTGATTGATTCGACGAGCGCGTCCGCCAGAGCTTGAGCGCCGCCGCGCAGTGCGTACAACGTTCGAAGCGGCTCGGTGAGCGCGACCGCGGCGTAGAGGTACGAGCAGGCGCCGGACGAACCCGGCGCGAACGTCTGAAGCTGCGCGTCTATGAATCGCCGGAAGCGCGCGGAGGTATCGGCGAGGTGTTGCGCGACGGTGTCGCCGCGTGCTTTGAGGATGCGCGGGGCGAGGCGGGGCTCTGAGGCCGCGAGTCGCATGAGTTGTAGTCTTGACGCGTGGGCGAGCGCGGGCGTGTGTTGCGCGGCGCGGCGGAGCGCGTCGGCCGTGGGCGCCGCTTCGCGATAGAAGCGGACGGCCCCTTCGGCGCATTCGGGGAAGGCCGCGCGCAGCGTCTCGTAAAACTCTTCCGTATCGCCGCCGACGCGCACGTCCGCGCCGCCGGGGAGGCGTACGGTGTAGGCGGGCAAGACCTCACGCGCTTCGGGCGCCGCGACGGGCAGTTCCGCGAAGACTCGTTCGTGGAGCCCCGAAGGCTCCCAGCAGGCGTAGAGCCCCGCGCCGGTCTCGAAGTCGTGGCCGAGGTGCTCGAAGTTGGCGGCGCACCCGCCCGCGCGCGCGGCGCGTTCGACGAGGCAGACCTTCGCGCCGCGAGCCGAGAGCAGCGCCGCGCAGGTGAGCCCTCCGATGCCGCCGCCGACGACTACGACCTCGTAAGTCATCTCACCACGCGACGCCGCAGATTCTCAGGATGAGCCCGACGAGGAGCCCCGGCTCGGGCGCCGGTGGTGTGTCGGGGAAGAAGTGTTCGAGGTACGGGCCGAGGACGATGAGGACGCCCTGCACGGCGTTGAAGATGAAGTGGATGACGACGCAGGGCAGCAGATTACGCGTGCGCGCGCGTATGGCCGTGAGGACGAAGCTCAGGAGGAGAATCGTGCCGATGACGCCGTAACACGGCTTGTACTGCGGGACG
>JBJMGQ010000059.1:0-4703 GCA_045807845.1 Pyrinomonadaceae bacterium
CTTCAACTGACCTCTGCTCCCTCGGGATTCACAATGGCAAATGTTCTCATACTCGGAGGCGGATTCGGTGGAGTTGTCGCGGCGGAGCGTCTGGCGGCGCGGCTCGCGCCGGAGCATCAGATCACGCTCGTCTCGCGCAGCAATCGCTTCGTCTTCTACCCGGCGCTGGTGCGTCTCGCCTTCGGCAAGTGCGAGGTGGAAGACATCTCCTACGACCTACGCGCCGCGATGCTCGACCGCCGCGTCCGCTTCATCGAGGGGACGGCCGCGCGCGTCAACCCGTTCGAGCGCACGGTGACTCTCACGGGCGGCGACATCGCCGGCGACATCAAGTACGACTATCTGGTCTATGCGCTGGGACGCAGGCTCGCCACCGAGCAGGTGCCGGGCTTCTTCGAGCACGCGCACCACCTTCTGGGCGTCGGCGCGGCACAGAAGTTCGGCGAGGCCGTGCGCGGGTTTCGCGGCGGTCACGCCGTCATCGGCTCGTGCCCCGGCGCACGTCTCGAAGTGCCCGTCTACGAGACGGCCTTCGCGCTGGCCCGCCAACTCGAAGCGCGCGGAGACAAGGCGCGCATCACCGTCGTCAACCCCGGAATCCTTGGCGAGCGGCCCGGCGGCGCAGACCTCGCGAGTGCGCTGCAACCCGCGCTCGCCGCGCATCACATCGAACAACTCAAGGATTTTCCAATCGTCGAAGTCACGGCGGAGGCGATTGTCTCGGGCGACGGGCGCGAGGTCGAGTACGACCTGCTGATGCTCGTTCCGCCGTTCGAGGGCGCCAGTGCTCTCGCCTCGACGGGTCTGACAGATGAAGAAGGCTACGTGCGCGTTGACCACACGATGCGCGTGCTCGGCGCGGAGAGGATGTACGCCGCCGGTGACGCCGTCTACTTCTCCGGGCCGAAGTTGGGGCACATGGCTGTGCGGCAGGCCGAAGTCGCCGCCGACAATCTCGTCGCCGAGATCGAGGGGCGCGAGCCCGCCGAACATTACCAACACGAGATCGCACTCGTCGTGGACGCGGGCGGACGTGAGACCGTCTATCTGCACAAAAATCTCTGGGAAGATGGCGGCAAGACGGTTGGGCACGGGCGCTTCTGGAGTTGGGCCAAGCGCGCGCACGAAAAATATTTTCAGGCGCAACACTCATAAGAAAGGCTGAACGCGGAAGACTGAACGATGAACTAAAGACAAAAGCCCTTCAGTTCATCGTTCAGCCTTCCGCGTTCATCGTTTAATCCTATGCTGGAAGTCAAAGAGATGTCGCGGGGCGAGATGGTTGCGCTGCTGCTGCGTGCGAAGCGTGGGCACTTGGGGTGCGCGCGCGACAACCATCCTTACGTCGTCCCGATGCACTACGCCTTCGATGGCGAATGCCTCTTCTTCTTCACCACCGAGGGGACGAAGACCGAGTTCATCGCTGCCAACCGCGAGGTCTGCTTTCAGGTCGAAGAGGTGACGGACGAGAGCCGCTGGTCGAGCGTGATGCTGCTGGGCCGCGCCGAGCGCGTCACGCGACCCGAAGAGATAGAGCGCGCCATGCAGCTCATCACCGAACGCAACCCAACGCTCACGCCCGCGCTCAACGAGACGAAGGTCGGGGCGTGGAAGCGGTTCAACAACGTCGCCATTTACCGCGTCCGCCCACATTCGATTCACGGGCGCAAGACCGCCTGAGGCCGCCCGCCCGGAAAGGTGCTGAAGACATGACGAAGATGAAGGCCAACGTGTTTCGCGGGAAGAATGACTTTCGGGTGGAGGAAGTCGAGCGGCCACGTGCCGGCGTCGGCGAGGCTTTGATTCGCATCACGCTCACGACGGTCTGCGGGACTGACCTGCACATCGTGCGGGGCGAGTACCCGGTCAAGCCCGGCCTCGTCATCGGCCACGAGCCGGTCGGCGTGATTGAAGAGCTGGGGCCGGGCGTCGCCGGGTACGAAGTCGGCGACCGCGTGCTGGTCGGTGCGATTACGCCTTGCGGCCAGTGCGGCGCGTGCCTTTCAGGTCATCTGTCGCAGTGCGGCCACGGCGACGCTTACGAAGCCGCGGGCGGCTGGCGCTTCGGCAACACGATCAACGGCGCGCAGGCCGAATACCTGCTGGTGCCGCACGCGCAGGCGAACCTTGCACGGATTCCCGACGAGCTGACGGACGAACAGGTCGTGCTGCTCGCAGACATCGCCTCGACGGGCTTCAGCGGCGCGGAGTCGGGTGGGATAAGCATAGGCGACGCGGTCGTCGTCTTCGCGCAGGGGCCCATCGGATTGTGCGCGACCGCCGGGGCGAAGTTGATGGGCGCGTCGCTCATCATCGGCATCGACGGCGACGAGAACCGTCTGGCAATGGCGAAGCGCATGGGCGCGGACGTTGTGCTCGACTACAGGGAGACGGACGTTGTGGCCGAAGTGCGGCGACTGACCGGAGGCGGCGCGGACGTTGCGATTGAAGCCCTCGGCACGCAAGCTACGTTCGAGAGCGCGCTCAGAAGTCTCAGACCCGCGGGGACGCTCTCAAGCCTCGGCGTCTATTCGGGCAAGCTGCAAATACCTTTTGAAGCTTTCGCCGCCGGATTGGGCGACCACCGCATCGTCACGACGCTCTGCCCCGGGGGCAAGGAGCGTATGCGGAGGCTGATGGAGGTGGTCAGGCACGGGCGCGTTGATCTGACGCCACTGCTGACGCACACCTTCTCGCTGGATCAGATCGGCGAAGCATACGATCTCTTCGGCGAGCGAATGGACGGAGTGCTGAAAGTGGCGATCCGGCCGTAGAGGGACGAACGGGTTGGCCTATTCGACGCTTTCACGCCGGCAACGTTTCTAAGTCATGGTTAGTTGCGAGACGGCAATACAAATCTCAAAGACGCCGCACGGCTTTAGCGACTTTGCGTCCAGACCTTGCCGGCGTGGCAGTCGGTGCATTGAAACTTCGAGATGTCGCCGAGGTTGACGGGGTGCTCGAAGCCCCGGTTGCCCTTGTGGCAGGCGGCGCACTGGAACTCGCCCTGTGTGCCGAGCGCGACGGGGTGGCGGAACGCTCCGTCGGGGGCGGGCGTCGTCACGCCGCCCTCGGTCTGGTCGAGCGCGGTGTGGCAGATGCGACAGTCCTTGCTGATGACACGCCCGGTCGGGCTCATGTGTTCGCCGTCGTGGCAGCGGAAGCAGCCTTGCGCGTAGAAGTGGCCGATGTTGTTCGGGTGCGTCTGCCAGTCGGTCTTCATCTCGGGGAACGTGTAGGTCTGAAAGACGCGCTGCACTTCCGCGACCGCCGCCCTGATTGCGTCGCCCCGCCCCGCATACACATCCGGATAGTTCGTGCGATAGAAACCTTCCAACCCGCCGGCGATTGACTGTAGCGCCTCGTCCGTCGTCTCGTAAGACTTCGAGAGCAGCGCGACCGCTTCGCGCTTGACGAAGGGAAGCGACGCGTCGAGCTTGCCCGCGGCCAGAGAGTCGTCAATCGAGCGGTCGGGCGGAAGGTAGACGTGCGTCGGGCGGTTGTGGCAATCGATGCAGTCCATCCGGCGCTTCGGGGCTCGGGCGATCTGTTCGGGCGAGAGTTTCGAGTCGCGCGCCGTGTACTCGACGACGCTGCCGTCCTTGCCCTTCCACTGCACCCAAGCGACATCCTGTCGCTGCTCGTCCGACGAGACGAAGTTGATCTCGTTGGCGAGGTTCATGTGCCAGTGGATGCCGGAGACGGGGCCGTTCTCGGGGCTGCCGCCGCCGACGTGTACGAGCATGCGTACGCCGCGCGGCGTGTTCGCCTCGTCGTAGGCGAAGTGTTTGAACTCCTTCATCTCGTCGCCGTGGAACTTGTTCGGCCAGTGGCAGTGCGCGCACGTCTCGTTCGCGGCGCGCATGTTATGGACGGGAGTGCGGACGGGGCGCGAGTAGTCGCCCATCAACACATGGTAGAGCTGCCGCGCGCCCGCGAGCTTCGAGCGCACGTACCACTCCGGCCCCGGCCCGACGTGACAATCAACGCAGCGGATGTTGGCGTGCGAGGCGACGCGGAAGGCCGTGAACTCCGGCTTCATCACCGTGTGGCAGGTCTGGCCGCAGAACTGAACCGACTCGGTGTGCTCGTAGGCGCGGTAGCTCCCGAACGCGCTCATGAAGATGAAGATGAAGACCGCGCCGACGAAGCCGAGGAAGTTGCGCCGCCGCCGCGGGTCGTTCAAATCCAGCACCGGGTACGCGGCCACCGAGGCGGGCAAGCGCCGGCGCCTGCGTCGCTCGCGCAACATGCCGAGCAGGATGACGGCCAGCCCAAAGACGAGGAAGCCGGGGAGGATGATGTAGGTGAGTATCCCGAGGTAAGGATTGGTGTCCGCCGCGGTCAGCTCGATGAGGAAGAGGAGCGTGATGCTCGCGATGCTCGCGGCGACGATGGCCGCGCCGGTGAAGCTGATGTAGTTGCGGAAAAGGCTCGGCACTTTCGGCGGCGCGGGCTCTTTCTCTCCGGCCACGTTCTCGTCGGTCGAGTTCTGTCTCTCCTCGCTCATGTGACTCCCCTTGCGGCATTAGTCTCGCCGCGGCGGCCGAAATTTTCGCCGCGGTCGCACGGCAGAATAAAGACCCCCGCGCCGTCAACGCGCGGGCGCGTGCGACGCAGGGGGTCTCGTCTGTTTTACGACGCGCGCACCTGTGGCTCGCGGCGTCCGCGGCGGTAGTTTCCGCCCCGTCTCTACTGTTTCA
>JBJMGQ010000060.1:0-2836 GCA_045807845.1 Pyrinomonadaceae bacterium
GGTCGTCGTCGGCGACGCACGCCGCATCGAGTGGCCCGACCTCAAGCGCACGCGCGTCGGCGAGGGACGCTTTCGCGGCCTGCGCGCCGTCCACACGCACTTGCGCGGCGAGGAGCTGACGCAGGACGACTTGAACGACTTGGCTTTACTGCGCCTCGACCTGATGGTGGCTGTTGACGTGGACGACCGCACGGGTCTGCCCGGCAAGGTGCACGGCGCACACCTCCTGCCAACCACGGCCGAGCAGGTCAGCGACGACGCCGGAACTGCCGCGCAGGACATCGCCTACACCTTCTTTGAAGCGCCGGCCGCCTCGCAGCTCGACGTGGACTTCATCGAACTCATCAACTCGCTCGAAGAGGAGATTGCGCGCAACCGCCGCGCCGGCCGCCGTGCGACCGCGCGCGACCGCGCCATCCTCGTCGGCGTCACCACGTCTTCGTTGAGCGAGGCCGAAGAGTCGATGGCTGAGCTACGCGAGCTTGCATCCTCGGCCGGGCTCGTCGTGATGAACGAGACTATCCAGCGCCGGCAGGCCATCGACCCGCGCACCGTGCTCGGCCGCGGCAAGCTCGACGAGTTGATAGTGCGCGCGTTGCGCTTAGGCGCCGACCTCCTCATCTTCGACCGCGAGCTTTCACCGGCGCAGGTGCGCGCCGTCTCCGAAGCGACTGACCTCAAAGTCATCGACCGCGCGCAGCTCATCCTCGACATCTTCGCGCAACGCGCGCAGACCTCCGAGGGCAAGATTCAGGTCGAGCTGGCGCAGCTTCGCTACATGCTGCCGCGTCTCATCGCAGGTCACGACTCGGCCTTCTCGCGGCTGGCGGGCGGCATCGGTGGACGCGGCCCGGGCGAGACGAAGCTTGAGACCGACCGGCGCCGCGTGCGCGACCGCATCAATCGTCTTGAAAAAGAGATTGAGCAACAGCGCCTCCGTCGCCAGCAGCGCCGCAAGGAGCGCACGCGGCGCGGCCTGCCCATCATCTCCATCGTCGGCTACACCAACGCCGGCAAGTCCACGTTACTGAACACGCTCACTTCGTCGGAGGTGCTGGCCGAGCAGCGCATGTTCGCCACGCTCGACCCGACCTCGCGCCGCCTGCGCCTGCCGCGCGAGCAGGAGGTGATCGTCAACGACACGGTCGGCTTCATACGCGACCTCCCGCCCGACCTCATCGCCGCCTTCCGCGCCACGCTCGAAGAGATTGACGACAGCGACCTGCTCATACACCTCCTCGACGCCTCGAATCCGCGCTTCGAGCAGCAGCTCGAATCGGTCGAGAGGATTCTGAACGACCTCGGGCATACGGACATCCCGCGTCTCGTCGTCTTCAACAAGTCAGACCTCCTCTCGCCGGAAGACCTCGACTCGCTCATCCGACAGGCGTGCGCCGTCGGTGGTCGCGAGTGCATCGCCGTCTCCGCTCTCAAGCCCGAGACTCTGCGCCCTTTGCTCGAACGCGCGGGTGCCATCCTCGCGCGCGACCTGACGCATGAGGAGGGACGTTGGCGAGCTAAGGGCGACGGCTCTGTCAACGAAGAGACCGAAGAGAGCCCAGACGGAAGCCACGACGGCGACGACGCGGAGCGCGCGCCGGAGGCCATCGCAAGCTAAACCTCAAATTGATGAAGAGACACGGACGACGCCCCCGTTTCAAGTCCCCCTTCTCGGAAGCACGCGACCGCGCGCTGCGCGTCGTCACGCTCCCTTTGCGCAAGCTCCCACCCACGCCGCGCTTCTTCGTCGGCTTCTTCGCCGTCGCCGTGCTGACCACACTGCTGCTCGCGCGCACGCACACGGCGCTCACCTCGGCCGAGGTCTACCAAGAGGGCGACGTGGTGCGCGCCGACGTGACCGCGCCGTCCGACATCACCTCTGAGGATTCGCGCCAGACCGATGCGCGCCGCGTGGCCGCGCGCGCGAGCACGCCGCCCGTCTGGGACTACGACCCTGCGCGCATCGAGGCGGCCGTGCAGAGCTTCCGCACGTCTTGGGTCATGCTCCGGCAGCAGACGGACGCGCGCGGCTCCGCCAACAGTAACGCCGCCAACGCGAACTCCCAGCGCGAACTCACGTGGCCGGGACAAGCGCCGGACAAGCAGGCCGTGGCGCGTGCCGTCGCCGCGCACAACTTCGACGCGGGCGCGTTGGAGATGCTCATGCGCGTGATGCGCGACGCGGGCGGCGGCTACGTCTACGACGAGCGCGACGCGGCGGAGCTGCGACCAGAGGTGCGCGTGGCGGATGTGCGCGGCGGCAGCGCAGAGGTCTTGAACGCCGAACGTGCGCGCTTCGTGAGCGTCGATGATGCGCGCGAGCAGTTGCGCGTGCGTGTCTCGGAGCTTGCGGGGTGGAAGCAGGCGGAGCGCGAGCTGCTCGCGTCGGCGATGCTGCCGCTAATAGGCGCCAACGTCTCCTACAACCGCGCGGCAACCGAGGCCGCGCGCGAGGGGGCGGCAGCCGCAGTCCCGCGCGCGCTCGTCGTGCTCAAGCGCAACCAGACGGTCGCGCGCGAGGGCGACACCGTGACGCCGCAGATGCTCGGACAGTTCGAGGCCATTCGTGTTTACAGCCGCACGGAGCGCCGGCCGCAGCTCTACGTCGGCCTCTTCATCTTCGCCTGCGCGCTCTACTGGGGCGCTTGGCGCTTCACGGAGTACCGCGCGACCATCACGACGCTTCCGCTCTCGGCTGCGCGCGGCTGCGCGCTCGTCGGGCTCTCTGTGCTCGCTGGGCTCGCGCTGATGCGCGTCGGCTTCGCGCTCGCCGAGGGCATCGCCTCGCAGTCCACGCACGCGCCGACGAACGACGTGAGCCTCTGGACGTTCGCCA
>JBJMGQ010000061.1:0-3777 GCA_045807845.1 Pyrinomonadaceae bacterium
AACCGCATCCCCGAGCGTGAGCTTGAGGTCGCGCGCCAGCTCATCTACGACGAGCGGCGGTTCGAGGGCGACGTGTGCACCTACGACCCGCTCGCCGAGTTCACCAAACTTTTCGAGGGCGTCAAGGCGAAGAGGGACGAGAAGATTGACGAGAACCTCCCCGTCGAGGAGCGCCTCAAGCGCCACATCATCGACGGCGAGAAGGTCGCACTCGAAGACAATCTGAAACTCGCGCTCGAAAGCCATCCGGCGCTCGACATCATCAACGACATCTTGCTCGACGGCATGCGAGTCGTCGGCGAGCTTTTCGGCAGCGGGCAGATGCAGTTGCCCTTCGTCTTGCAGTCGGCCGAGGTGATGAAGGCCGCCGTGCGCTTCCTCGAACCGTTCATGGAGAAGAAGGGCGGCGCGACGGCGAAGGGGACGATGGTCTTGGCGACCGTCAAGGGCGACGTGCACGACATCGGCAAGAACCTCGTGGACATCATCCTGACGAACAACGGCTATCGCGTCTTCAACCTCGGCATCAAGCAGCCCGTCGAGGCCATCCTCGCGGCCGCCGAAGAGCACAAGGCCGACGCCATCGGCATGTCCGGCTTGCTGGTGAAGTCCACGCTCATCATGCGCGAGAATCTTGAGCTGATGAACGAGCGCGGGCTCAAAGTCCCCGTCGTGCTCGGCGGCGCGGCCTTGACGCGTCGTTACGTCGAAGAGGATTTGGAGTCGCTCTATCAGGGACGCCTCTTCTACGCGCGCGACGCCTTCGACGGCCTGCACACGATGGACTTGCTGACCGGCTCGGGCGCGCACGCCGAACCGTCCGCGCAGGCCAAAGCCGCGAAGGCTTCGGCCGGGACGGGGAACGGTTCATCATCGGACACGGCCGCGGACGAAGCAGCGGAACTTGTCGGCGAGGACGCGAAGCTCGGCGTGCGTGCCGCGCGCGCGCGACCGCGCGGCGTGCTCAAGTCGCGCGAGGCCGCTTCACACACAGAGCGCTCGGACGTGAACCCGAACGCGCCCATCCCGCGCGCGCCCTTCTACGGCTCGCGCGTGGTCAAGCACGTCCCGTTGGAGAGAGTCTTCCGCTTCGTCAACGAGACGGCGCTCTTCAAAGGGCAGTGGCAGTTCAAGCAGGGGCGCAAGAGCGCGGAGGAGTACCGCGCCTTCGTCGCGGAGAAGGTGCGCCCGGTCTACGACGAGCTGAAGCTCCACACGGAGCGCGAGAATCTGCTCGTGCCGCAGGTCGTCTACGGCTACTTCCCGTGCCAGTCCGAAGGCAATGACCTCGTCGTCTACCAAGACGACGAACGCACCGAGCGCACGCGTTTCAACTTCCCGCGCCAGCCGGGGGGCCGTCGTCTGTGCCTCGCCGACTACTTCGCATCGAAGGAGTCGGGGCGCGTGGACGTGGTCGGCTTCCAGCTCGTCACCGTCGGCCGGCGCGCGAGCGAATACGCGCACGAGCTGTTTCGCACGGACAACTACTCCGACTATCTCTACTTCCACGGCCTCTCGGTCGAGTCGGCCGAGGCGCTCGCGGAGTTGTGGCACAAGCACGTCCGCGAAGAGTTAGGCATTGCCGGCCGCGACGCGGCGGAACTCGCGAAGCTCTTCCATCAAGGCTATCAGGGCTCGCGCTTCAGCTTCGGCTACCCGGCCTGCCCCGACCTCGAAGAACAGACGAAGCTCTTCGAGTTGCTCGGCCCCGAACGCATCGGCGTCGAGCTGAGCGAAGAGTTTCAGCTCGTCCCCGAGCAGTCCACCTCCGCCATCATCGTTCACCACGAGGAGGCGAAGTACTTCTCGATAGATTAGCGACAGCGCCGCTTGCGCGAGCCATCATTAGTCGATTAACTTTGAACCTTCGTCGATGAAGGTTCCGATGGACACGACCGCCGAGGCAAACCAACCGACAGAGAGCACAGCCCTCGTGCCGACGGCCGAGGAGTTGGCCGTGCTGTCGCCGTTCGAGCGCTTCGCGTTCCGTCTGACGTGGCGGATGAATCGGGGCGCTTGGAAACGCTTCTGGACTCTCTGCCAGCAGACGCTCGGCGCGGGGTGGATTCAAGTCTCGACCTACAACCTGCTGCGCGTCAGCGGGCTCGAACACATCGAGTCGGTCTCGCACGAGCGTCCCATCCTGCTCGTCGCCAACCACCGCTCCTTCTTCGACATGTACGTCGTCTCGACCGTGCTCTTCCGAAGGACGAAGTGGCGCAAGCAACTCTTCTTTCCCGTCCGTGGGCGATTCTTCTACGACACGGTGGGCGGACTGCTCGTCAACCTCGTGATGGGTTGGTGGTCGATGTTCCCGCCCTTCTTCGCGGGCGGCGACAACCCGAAGACGGAGCAGCGCGAGTTCGACAAGTTCTCGATGCGTCTGCTCGCCTCGCTCGCGCGCGAGGGCGCCGGCAACATCATCGGCTTCCACCCCGAGGGCACGCGCAACAAGGGCGCAGACCCCTACACATACCTGCGCCCGCAACCCGGCGTCGGCCGTCTCATCAGAGACGCGCGCCCGCAGGTCGTCCCCGTCTTCATCGCGGGGCTGGGCAACGACCTGCCGAAGCAGGTGTTGGGGAACTGGCGCGGCGGCGAAAAGGTGCGCGTCCGCTTCGGCCCCGCGCTCGAACTCTCTGCCTTCTACGAGCGGCGCGACTCCGTTCGCACATACAAAGAGATTGCCGATTTCGTCATGTCGAAGATTGCCGAACTCGGCGAGCAGGATCGCGCCGAACGCGCCCTCGAACAGAAGCCTGAAATCAAAAATGTCTTCGCTCCCACTCATCATAGTTAACCCGGCGTCGGCGGGCGGCGCGACGGGCGAGGCTTGGCCGGGCGTCGCATCCGTGGTGCGGCAACACTTCGGCCCGTTCGAGGTGGCGTTCACGAAGAGAGCGGGCGAGGCCGTCGAGATTTCAGAGCGCGAGGCGCGCGCGGGTCGCCGTCTCATCATTGCCTGCGGCGGCGACGGCACCATCAACGAGGTCGCGAACGGCCTGCTGCGTGCGGAGTCGGAGGCCGAGTTGGGACTGCTGCCGAGTGGGACGGGCGGCGACTTTCGACGCACGCTCGACATCCCGCAGCGTACGGCCGACGCGGCCCGCGCGCTGCGCGCGTGCGAGACGCGCCTGATGGACGCGGGGCGCGTCACGTTCACGAATGAGAGCGGCGCGGAGGAGTCGAGGTACTTCGTCAACGTCGCCTCGTTCGGCATGGGCGGCGACGTGATCAAGCGCGTGAAGTCGCGCGAGGGTCTGCCGGCGGGCGCGGCGCGTCTGCTCGGCGGGCGCCTCTCCTTCGCCGCCGCGGCGTTGCAGGCCGCCGTCACCTTCGAGAAGCCGCTCGTGCGCGTCTCGCTCGACGGCGGCGCCGAATCACAGTTGAACGTCGCCAACTTCTGCGTCGCCAACGCGCGCTACTTCGGCGGCGGGATGAAGATCGCGCCCAATGCGAAAGTGGACGACGGGCGCTTCGACGTGGTCGCCGTCGGAGATGTCTCCGCGCTCACCGTGCTCGCCAACTCCTACCGCCTCTACCTCGGCACGCACCTCGGCATGCAGGAGGTGCGCCACGCCCTCGCGCGCCGCGTCCGCGCCGCGTCGGCCGACGGCTCAGTCGTTAAGTTGGAAGTTGATGGAGAACTGGTAGGCCGCCTGCCCGCCGAGTTCGAGTTGCTGCCGTGCGCTCTGCGCGTGAGGTGCCCGCGTTAGACGGCGCTGCGGAAGGCGGCGTGGCCGAGGAAGTTTTCGCGGACGTAGGTGACCGTGTCGA
>JBJMGQ010000062.1:0-4311 GCA_045807845.1 Pyrinomonadaceae bacterium
ACTCAAGTTCATTGTTAAGGCTGAAGAAGAGTTGAAGAAAAGTAGGCAGAAGGCAGATGGCAGTTAGCAGTTGGGACAAGAAGCGGTTTGAAAGAAAGACCGCTTGCCTTTCAACTGCCTGCTGCCATCTGCCATCTGCCTACTTTTAAAGCACGTATGCGGCGAGCGCTTCGCGCCAATGGCGCAGGGGCGGAAGGCTGAGCGCGGCCGAGGTCACGGAGCAAAGCGGCGTGTAGCGTGGGCGACGGGCGGGACGACGGACTTCGGATTCTTTGACGGTCTCTATCAATCGCGCGGCATCTTCTTCAGGCAGCCCGGCGAGACGCGCCGCCTCACGCGCGAAATCTTCGTAGGTGCAGACGCCCTCGTTGACGACGTGATAGAGGCCGTGGCGGCCCGCGCCGACAATCTCTTCGACGCGCGCGGCGAGGTCTTCGACGTAGGCCACGCTCGCCCATGTGTCTTTGATGGCGCGGAGTTGGCGGCCCGCCGCCAGCTCGCGGGGCGCGGTCGAAAGAAAGCTCTCCTTCCCCGCTCCGAAGACCCAGGAGGTGCGCACGACGTAGCTGCGCGGGTTAGCGTCGAGCGCCGCGCGCTCGCCCTCCTCCTTCGTCCGGCCGTAGACGTTCAAGGGGCGCGGCTCGTCTCGCTCGTCGTAAGGCTTGCGGCCTTCGCCGTCGAAGACGTAGTTGGTGCTGAAGTGCAGGAACTCCGCGCCTGCCTCCGACGCGGCCGCGGCCAGCGTGCGCGGCGCCTCCGCGTTAACGGAACGTGCGGCTTCGGGGTCGCGCTCGCACTCGTCCACGCCGAGCACCGCGCAGTTGACGACGAGTTGCGGGCACGCCTCTTTGATAAAGCGCCTGACCGCGCCCGAGTCCGTCACGTCTAACTCGACGCGCCGCGGCGCGAGCACTTCATGCGCACGCTTGAGGCGGCGCGCGAGACAGCCGCCGACCAGCCCGCCCGCGCCCGTGATGATGACCTTCATTTTTAAGAGAGGTGTGCGAGGCGGTTACGAGCCTTCGCGATCTTGCGTGTGAGGGTGGCGGCCTGCTGCGCGAGCGCGTCGCGCCCCTGTCGCGCCTCTTCGACCGTCGAGAGCATGAGGTGGTAGAGCCTGTCCTGCTTGAGCCGCTTGATGCCGAACTCGATGGTAATCAACTCCTCCTTCAAATAGACGAGCCGTGCGGCTGCGTCTTCGGGCACTTCATCGCGAGCGCCCGATGCGCAGTAGGACTGTAGCTGCTCGTCGTCAAGCAGCGTCGATAAACTCTCCACGTCGCCGTCGCGGTAGGCGCGGCTGGCCTCGGCCATGATGGCGTGACGGCGTCGCGCCTCCTCTTCGTCGGCCGCGTGGTCTGGATGGAACATGCGCGCGACCGACCAGAAGAGCTTGCGCAGTCCGCCCTTACCCGGCGCGGCCGAGGGCGCTGTGCCCTCGAAGTCGGGGCGGCCTTCCTCCTCCTCTTCCGTATCTTCGAGCCCCGCGCGCCGTGCCTCCGCGCGCCGTATCTCTGCTTCGACCTCGGCCAACTCGGCCAGACGCCCGCCGACCGTCCGCGCGTAACGCTCCTTGAACTCGCGAAACTCCTCCTGCAACGCCGATAACTCCGCCCGCCGCTCTTCGAGCAGCGCCGCCAGACGCACGGCCTCGGCCGCCGCGTCCGGCGCCTTCTCATTTGAAGGTGTGGTTTGAAGATGAGCGCTCGGCATGACTAAACGTGACGAGTGACGAGTTAAGACAAGCTCTTACTCGTCACTCGTCACCATAATACAGCACACCATCCCCCTCGTCGCGCGAGGCGGCCAGACTGCGGCCGACTCTTGGCGATCAGGGTTGCGGTTTGTCCGTGACTTTCAGGCGGGTTGGGTCGCCCGGTTCCCTTCAAACCGGGGCGACCCGGTTGGCGCTAAGGCGTGATAAGTCCCTTCTTGATGTTGCGTTGCCACGCCTCGAAATTCTTGACGCGCCGCTTGGCCTGCTTACGGGTTATACGCATCTTGTCGGCCACAAAATTGATGCGCTCAGTGCGGTCGAGCTTCTTGTTGTGCGGGACGCCGGGGGCTTGGAGGTATATCTCGTAAGCGCGCTTCCACTCTTCCTTGACATCCTCGGTCGCCTGCTTGCCGCGTAACTCTGGCATTGTCTCTTTCGTTCTCCAAAGGGGAATTTGACTGTACCCCGGATTATACTTCACACACTCTTTAATCTACCACATCGGCTTTGTAAAATTTCGTAAGGGCGTCCGGCACCCTTTGCCACTAACCTTGCAAAGGGTCTTCGGGCCACGCGTGGCGCGGGTAGCGACGGCCCAGCTCGCGCCGCACCGCGGGGTAGTGGCGCGACCAGAAGCCCGCGAGGTCGGTCGTCACCTGCACGGGGCGCTGGCTCGGCGCGAGCAGTTGCAGCACCAGCCGGACGCGACCCGCCGCGATGCGCGGCCCCTCGCGCATGCCGAAGAAGTCTTGCAGCCGCGAAGCGACCGCAGGCATCTGGCCGCGCTCGTAACGCACGCGCGCCTGCCGGCCGCGCGCGAGCGCCACGCGCTCCGGCGCCATCTGCGCGAGCAGGCGCGACTGCTCATGTGTGAGCCGACGCCGCAGGACTTCTGTGAGCCCGCCGCCGCGCGCCGCGTCCTTCAACTCCGCGAAGCTGCGCCGCCCCTCGCACAGCTCCGCGAGCGCGACACGCACGTCTTCATCATTCAGCGAAGGGAGCCCCGCTTCGGGGAACGTGCGCGCCACGAACTCGACGCGCGCGAGGAAGCGTTCGGTCTCTTCGGTGTCTGCGAAGGCTTGCGGCCCGACGCCCGACGCGGCCTCTGCGAGCGCACGCGTCACCTCCTCGCCTTCGACGCGCGGCGCGCGCCACTCTTCGATGACAAGCTGGTCGTAGGTGAGCCGGCGCAAAAGCTCGACGCGCTCGCCCTGCGCGTTCCAGCGGGCCTCCGTCTTCTCTGCGAGCGCGCCGGGGAAGAGGTCGAGCAGCCATTCGGGCTCGACTTTGCTTGCGAGCCGCACGACGGTCTTCGCCGCGCGTGCGGCTGCGCGCGGTGCGTCGGCGCGCTCTTCCGCATCGACGGCGACGAGGAACTCCGACGCGCGCACGACGCTCTCCGGTGCAAGCTCGGCCGTGCCTCCGCCCGAGAGGAGCAGCTCGATTGACGCACCGTGCTCACTCGTCTTAGCACGCCGTCGCGCGACGCGGTCGGGATAGCCCGCGAGGATAGAGATGAGAAGCGCGCTCTCCTGCTCGCCGGACAGACCCGCGCCGCCTTCTGTTTTTGAACCGGAGACGCGGAGCGTTCGTCGCAACTGCCGGCTCACGCGCTCGACGGAGCGCGCGGCGTTGGGTTCGAGGTCGAGCGCGCGCAGGCGCTCCGCGGCGAAGCCGTGCGCCTCCGCCTGTGTGAACAGGTCGAGCAGTTCGAGCAGGTCTGATGAGCCATGCGTCTCCGCGGCTCGCCGCTCACGCTTGGGCGTGGGCGCGCTTCCGGTTAGACGGACGCGGCCGGCGCGTATGTCGCGTTCGCTGATGAGCGCGGCGACGGCGCACGCCTCGCGCGCGACGCCGCGCGACTCTGCCTCGACGACGATGCGCGCCAGTCGCGGGTGCAGAGGCAGGCGCAGCATCGAGCGCCCCAACGTCGTTATGCCTCCCTCCGCATCAATCGCGCCGAGCCTGCGCAGCAACTCTTCGGCGGCTTCCAAAGCCTCGGGCCGCGGCGCCTCGAACCACTCGAACCCGTGCAGGTCTTTGACTCCCGATGCGCGCAGCTCAAGCACAGGCTCCGCGAGGTCGAGCCTTCGCACCTCCGGCGTCTCGTGTTCGGGGCGCGCGCCGAAGTCCTGCGCCGTGTAGAGACGCAGGCAACGCCCCGCGCGCGTGCGACCCGCGCGACCCGCGCGCTGCAACGCACTCGCACGGCTCACGCGCGCGACCTTCAACAGCGGCAGCCCCGACCACGGCGAGTGCGTCGCCACGCGCGCCAGCCCCGAATCGACGACGGCCGCCACGCCCTCAATCGTCACCGAAGTCTCTGCGACGTTGGTCGAGAGAATCAGCTTGCGCCGCTCCGACGCGCGCACGGCCGCGTCCTGCTCGGCCGGGGGCAGCTCGCCGTGCAGCGGCAGAACGAGCAGGTCGTGCTCGTTCGCGACGCGCTCGCACTGCACTTGCGCACGACGTATCGAAGCCGCGCCCGGCAGGAAGACGAGCACGTGCCCGTCCAACCCCTCCGAGACGAGCCGCCGCACCGCCGCTTCAACTTGAGCTTCCAGAGGCCGCTCGTCTTGACGCGCGAGGTGCTC
>JBJMGQ010000063.1:0-4262 GCA_045807845.1 Pyrinomonadaceae bacterium
CCTGACACAACACGAGCACGAGCAGCGCCCGCGCCGGCAGGTTTCGACGTTGCCGCCTCTTCATGCGCGTCCGCGCTCCTCGTTACTGCGCCGCGTTCTCTTTGGTGATGAGTTTGATGGGGACGACGAACTCAGGCTGAACCTGTTCGCCCTTGAGGAGCTTTACTGCGTTCTCGACGGCGAGGGCGCCCATCTGCTCGGGCGACTGCGCGACGCTGGCGTCGATGGTGCCGCCCGTGATGGCTTTGCGCGCCTCCGCGGTGGCGTCGAAGCCGACGACCGCGATCTGCCCGGTCTTCTTCGCGGCGGCGATGGCCTCGACCGCGCCCAAAGCCATCAGGTCGCTGCACGCGAAGACGGCCTGCACGTCCGGGTGCGACTGGAGTATGTTCTGGAAGACGTTGAAGCCCTGATCGCGCTCCCAGTTCGCCGTCTGCGAGGCGACGATCTCGACGCCCGGGCTTGCCTTCAGCGCGTCGCGAAAACCACGCAGCCGCGAGTCGCCCGTCTCGTGGCCGGGGATGCCTTCGAGCACCGCGACCTTGCCCTTGCCGCCCAAGCGTTTCGCAAGGAACTCGCCCGCGAGCTTCCCGCCCTCGTAGTTGTCCGAGCCGATGAAGGTCGCGACCTTGCCGCCCGACTCCGAGAGCGCCTTCGCATCGACGCGCGTGTCCACGATGACGACGGGGATGCCCGCGCGGTTGGCCTTGTCGATGGCGGGGACAATTTCGCGCGAGCCGGAGGGCGTGACGCAGAGGGCGTTGACGCGCGTCTGGATGAGGTTCTCGATAATCTGCATCTGCTTCTCGACATCGACCTCGCGCTCGGCCGCCTGCACGACCAGCTCGACGTTCAACTTCTTCGCCGCCTCTTCCGCGCCCTTCTGCATCTCGATGAAGAAGGGGTTGTTCGCGGTCTTCATCACGAGGGCGATTCGCTGCCGCCCGCCGCCCGCCTGCTCCCCGCCGCGCTGACAACCCGTGAGACTGAGGCACAAGGCCGACAGCAGTAGCAACACCAGACCCTTCTTCATAAACATTTCTCCTTTGGCTTATCCCGAGCGCCGCTTCAGCCACATGTCGATGAGCACGGCGGCGATTATGACCGAGCCGATGACGACCTGCTGGATGAAAGGGGAGACGTTCAGGAGGTTGAGGCCGTTGCGCAGCACGGCCATGATGAGCGCGCCGATGAGCGTGCCGACGACGGTGCCCTCGCCGCCGAGAAGGCTCGTCCCGCCGATGACCGTCGCGGCGATGGCGTCCAACTCGTACATCATGCCCGCGATGGGCTGCGCCGAGTTGAGCCGCGCCGTCAAAAGCACCGCCGCCAGCCCCGACAGCATCCCCGACAGGCCGTAGACCGCCGCCTTGTAAAACTTGACGTTGACGCCCGAGAGCAGCGCCGCCTCCTCGTTGCCGCCGATGGCGTACGTGTAGCGCCCGAGCTTCGTGCCCGTCAGGACGAAGTGCGCGACCGCATAGACGCCGACCATGATGACGACCGACACCGGCACGCCCAAAAGCTCGCCCGTCGCCAGCGAACGGAAAGAGCCGGAGAAGCCCGAGACGGGTCTTCCTTCGGTGAACATCAACGCCGTCCCGCGCGCCACGCTCATCATGCCGAGCGTCGCGATGAAGGGCGGCAGACGCCCCAACGTGATGAGCGCACCGTTGACCAGCCCGCAGAAGAGACCCGTGCCCAACGCGACCGCGAGCGCCAGCGGCACGGGCACTTCCGCGTGCAGCGCGCTCGCCATGACGACGCCCGCAAAGGCGAGCACCGAGCCGACCGAGAGGTCGATGCCGCCGGTGATGATGACGAAGGTCATCCCCACGGCGACGATGGCGATGATGGCGGCCTGCTCGGCGACGTTGAGCAGGTTCGAGACGGTGAGGAAGAACGGCGTCGAGACCCACAGCACGACGCACAGCCCGAGGAGCCCCGCCAGCGTGCCGAGCTGGCGCGCGTGGTGCGAGAAGAAGGCGGACGGCAGTTCTATTCCCCGAGCGCGCATTCCAGTATCTTTTCCTGTGTCGCTTCCTTCGCGCTGAACTCGCACGCGATCCGACCGCCGCGCATGACGAGGATGCGGTCGCTCATCCCCAGAATCTCGGGCAGCTCCGAAGAGATCATGATAATGGCGACGCCCGCCGCGGCGAGTCGATTCATCAACTGATAAATCTCTGCCTTCGCGCCCACGTCCACGCCGCGCGTCGGCTCGTCGAAGATAAAGACCTCGGCCTCCGAGCAGAGCCACTTGGAGAGGACGACCTTCTGTTGGTTGCCGCCGCTCAAGTAGACGACCTTCTGGTCGAGCCCCGGCGTGCGGATGCGAAGCTCTTTGACGTAACGCCCGGCCGCGCTCCGCTCGCGCTTCGCATCGACGAGGCCGAAGGAGGTGAACTTGTCCACGCTCGGCAGACAAAGATTGTCCTTGACCGACAGCGGCAGGATGAGCCCCTGCGCCTTCCGGTCTTCGGTGAGGAAGCCTACGCCTAAGTTGATGGCGGCGCGCGGCGAGCCGATGCGGCGCACCTCGCCTTTAATGCTGACCGTCCCGCGCTCAAGCTTATCTAACCCGAAGATGGCGCGCGCAAGCTCCGTCCGCCCCGCGCCGAGCAGACCGGCGATGCCGAGCACCTCTCCTTGATGAAGTGAGAAGCTCACGTCTCTGAGTCCGCCGCGCGTCGTCAGTCCTTCGACTCTTAAAACCTCCGCGCCGCGCTCGGCGTGCTCTTTCGGAAACAACTCGGTCAGGTCGCGGTTGACCATCAGGCGTATCAGCTCGAACTTGTTCGTCTCACGCACGTCGAAGGTGCCGACCGAGCGGCCGTCGCGCAGCACCGTCACGCGGTCGCCGATCTCGAACAGCTCCTCCATCCGGTGCGAGATGTAGACGACCGAGACGCCCTTCTCCTTCAGCCCACGGATGGCGGCGAAGAGTTCTTTAATCTCGTGCTCTGCGAGCGCCGCGGTCGGCTCGTCCATGATGAGGACGCGCGCGTCTAGTGAGAGCGCCTTGGCGACTTCGACCATCTGCTGCTCGGCCACGCGCAAGCCCTTCACGGGGCGGCGCGGGTCGAGCTTGAGGCCGAGCCCCTGCAAGACCTCTGCCGCCTGACGATTGACGGCGCGGCGGTCGATGAGGCCGAAGCGCACGGGCTCGCGGCCGAGAAAGATGTTCTCGCCAATCGACAGGTGCGGGACGAGGTTGAACTCCTGATAGATGGTCGCGATGCCGAGGCTCTGTGCGTGCGCGGGGTTTTTTATCTCGACCTCGGCGCCGTCGAGCGTGACGCGGCCGGCCGTCTTCTGATACGCGCCGCTCAGGATTTTCATGAGCGTGGACTTGCCCGCGCCGTTCTCGCCGAGCAGGATGTGCACCTCGCCGCGGCGCAGGCGGAAGTCCACGCCGTCGAGCGCCACGACGCCGGGGAAGGTCTTCCTGATCTCGTGCATCTCAAGGACGGGCGTGTCCGCCGTCCTTAGCTTTACGCTCAAGGTTGAGATAACCGGCTGCAAATTAGAGGCTGAAGATATTCAGAACGCGACGGAAGAAACCGCTCGACAAGCGGAAGGATAGTGCAGTTAAATGGCTGCCCTGTCAACACCTATTTCGTTCGCCCGGAACCCCTTAAAGATGACCAGCAAGCCCACATCCAAGCGGAGCGCCTCGACGGCCGCCGCCGTCGTCTTGTGTCTTCTCCTTAATTTGTTCGGCGCGACAAACGCCTCCGCCGCGGAGCCCATCGACGAGGTCAACGTGATGATCGGGACTACGGGGCCGAGCGTCTACGACTACGGCGGGATGATACCCGGCGTCACCGTCCCCTTCGGCATGACCCACTGGACGGCGCGGACGCGTGAGAACAAGATCAGCGTCTACTCCTACAACTACAAGGACACGACCATCCGCGGCTTCATCGGCACGCACCAGCCCGCCATCTGGATGGGCGACTACGGGCAGGTGAGCCTCATGCCCTACAGCGGCGAGCTGAAGACGCCCGAGCCGACGTTGCCCTTTCGTCATGAGGACGAGACTGCGGCGCCCAACTACTACTCCGTCAAGATGGGCGACGCGGGCCATCTGATAGGTGCCGAGCTGACGGCGACCACGCGCGCAGGCTTCCTGCGCTTCAAGTTCCCCGCGTCCGGCGCTTCGCAAGTCGTCGTCACCGCCTGCAAGTCCGAGGCAGAGGGCGTCCGAGGGTTCGTGCAGGTCAACGCCGCGGCTCGCGAGATCGTCGGCTACAACCCCG
>JBJMGQ010000064.1:0-12647 GCA_045807845.1 Pyrinomonadaceae bacterium
CAATCAACTTTCGCAACCGGCTTACTGCCTACTGCCCACAGCCTACTGCCTACTGCGTATTCGGCGCCGAGGCAAAGCGGATGCGGGGTTCGGCGGCGGACTCGTCGGCGGGGATGTCGGTCTTGCGCTGGCATTGGGCGCAGACGCCGAAGATACGAAGGCTGTGTTGCGTGGGACGAAACTTGTGCTTGGCGACGATGGCGTCTTGGATGGCTTCGAGTTCGGCTGAGAAGAACTCGATGGTCTTGCCGCACTCGGTGCAGATCATGTGGTCGTGGTGCGGGTGGTTGTAGTTGTGCTCGTAGCGGGTGCGGCCGTCGCCGAAGCGCACCTCGCGCGCAAGCCCCGCCTCGACCAGCAGCTTCAGCGTGCGATAGACGGTCGTATGCCCGACGTTGGGGTCGTCCTCTTTGACGAGCTGGTAGAGGTCTTCGCTCGACAGGTGTTTCTCTGTGCGCAGGAACACATCAAGAATGGTGTCGCGCTGCGCCGTCCGCTTGAGCCCCGCGCGCTGGATGTGCTGGTGGAAAATCTCTTTCTCTTCAGTCATGTAACGCCGCTCCGCCCGCTGCCCTGCGAGGTTTCGCTTTGCGCCCATTTTAACACGACACAGCCTCCGCCGACCTCCAATTTTGAACCCCGGCGCCCCCCGTGCTATCTTCACGCCCAAGTGCCGGGGTGGCGAAATCGGTAGACGCAACGGACTTAAAATCCGTTGGCCGTAAGGTCGTGCGGGTTCGAGTCCCGCCCCCGGTATTGTCGAGAAAGAATGAGACGCAGGCCAAACGGTCTGCGTCTCATTCTTTATTCGCCGTCGAGAGTCTTAACAGTATTCGCGTGCGTCACTGCGCGGGGTTCGCCACGTTGAAGACGACGCGCCAAGGGCCGCCGCGGTCGCGCTTCCAGACGCGCGCGTAGTTGCCCAGTTCGGCGGGCTTCTCGTCCGACTGTTTTGTTCTCAGCTCGTAGGTGCCGTAGGCGTAGCCCATGTCGCCGGACGCGGCTACGTCGGCCTTCAAAGGCTTCCAAGTGATGTACTCGCTCAGGACTTTCACAGCCTTTGCGACCGACTCTTTGCCGACGAGGGGGAACGTGCCCTGCCGGTAGAGCCGCAGGCTGTCGTCGGCGCGCGCAAGTAACGCCGTCCGGAAACCTCCGGACGTTGAGGCGTCGGAGAGCGTGCGCTCGGCTTCGAGCAGCGACTGTCGCGCGGCCTCGACATCGACTGACGACGATGCGGCGGCGTTGACATTCTTCCTGAGCGAAGGCGGGTAGGTCAGAATCGCCTCGGTCGTCGCGGGCGCGGGGTGGCTGATGCCGAGGTCGAGTGCGAACTTCCAGGAGCCGTCCGGCTGTCTGCGCCAGACGGTGAAGAAGTGTCCGATGTCGGCGGGCTTCTCGTCCGAGGGCTTCTCGCGGAACTCGAACGGGCCGGTCGTCCAGCCCAGATCGCCTGCGCGCGACACGTCTGCGTAGACGGGCCACCACGTCAACAGTCCCTTCGGCGCCGGTTCCCTTTTCGACCAAGTCTCGATGGCGTTGACCGGCCCGCGCCGGTTGACGACGATGCCGTCGGGCGCGGCGAATGCGAGGAAGGCGGGCTTCATGCCCTCGTCGATGGAGCGTTGCGCAAAGGCGTGCTCGGCCCCGACCACGGGCGCGAGCGCGCGCGGGAAGCGGTTCTCCGTAACGGGGAGCGGCGGCAACTGCGTCGGCGTTCGTGTCGATTGCGCGGAAGAGATGCGACCGCTCCAAACGCACGCGAACAACAAGACCGCGACGGACGACAGCAACACTTTCAACAGCTTCATGCTCGAACTCACCTCCGCACGCAACATTGAAGAAACGTTTCAGCCCGCGTGCCTCTTCGAGAGGTCGAACGCTTCGACGTAGCCCGGGACGGGCGTCTCCGCTTGCAGCCGCGGGTCTGCTTCGGGCGCGCGCGGCTCGACGCCGAGCGGCAGAACTCCGGCCCAGACGTTGAGCGCGTAGTCCTCTTCGTCGTCGATGGGCGGGCCCGTCCGAATCTTCGCGGAGGCTTCCGAGAGCGGCAGCGCGAGCACGGTCGTCGCGGCCAACTCTTGCGAGGTAGGCCAGCGCACGTCGGCCCAGCGGCCGGGCATGACGTGTTCGGTGAAGGCTTCCATCGCGGCGTTCTTCTCTGCCTCGTCTTCGACGACGCGCGTGCGGCCGAAGACGACGACCGAGCGGTAGTTGATAGAGTGATGGAAGGCCGAGCGCGCGAGCACCAACCCGTCCACGAGCGTCACCGTGATGCACACGTCGGCGCCCGCCGCGAGCGCCTTCTGCATCCGGCTCGCGCGCGCGCCGTGGAGGTAGAGCACGTCGCCCGCGCGCCCGTACGCGGTCGGGATGACGAAGGGCTGACCGTCAACGACAAACCCGACGTGACAGACGAATCCCTCGTCGAGAACACGGTAGACAGTCTCGCGCTCGAACGAGCCGCGCTTCGGCAGACGCTTCAGAGTCGTCCGCGCGGTGGGGGAGAAGTCTTCGACCGGCTCAGTCTCGCCGCTCTTCATAACGTCGTCCATCTGCTCAGTCGCCTTTCCTCTTCCAGAGTCCCTGCGAGGGGATGCGCAGCGCGCGGTTGAACTTGCTCGAAGCGTTCTCCCACGCGACCGTCTCGGTCAGCTCCACAATCGCATCGTCCGTGTAGAACTCGCGCAGCCGCGCGAACAGCTCGTCCGACACGTCCCGGCCCGTCACGGTCATCGCGTCCGCGTACCGGAGCGCGACGCGCTCGGCCTCCGCGTAGAGCGGGCTCGTCTCGTACTCGTGGAGCGCGTCAATCTTCTCGTCCGTTAACCCTAGCTCGCTGCCGACCGCAGCGTTGATGTCCTGTCAAAACTCACAGCCGTTGTGCCACGCCACGCGCCGGTTGACGAGCGCGACGAGCCGCGGGTCGAGAAGCCCCGAGCCGTCTAAGCCCTGCCACATGGCGCGCACGCCGCGGAAGATGGTCGGACGCCGCGCGTGGACTAAATGGTTGGAGAGCGGCGCCCCCCACTTCTCTGCTTGCGCCTTGAAGACGCGGCGCGCGTAGTCGTCTGCCTCTTCGGGTCTGACACCTTCGATTCTCACTTCGGCGCCTCCTTGACCTCACTGCCCCGCGTTCCTACAATTGTTAGCGACAAGTTCCCCGAAATCCCCCGGTTGGTAATTCTAATTTTAAGGGGTGAAGTATGTCTGCACAAAGAAGTGACAACAGTCAGGGCGACACAGGGACGCGAGACATCACATACGATCTCGTGAGCGTCATCTACCACGCGCTACAGGGCGCGGAGACCACAGCGCTCTACATCGCCGACGCCAAGCAAGAGGGCAATCAAGAACTCGAACGGTTCTTCAGCGAGGCCAAGGACGAGTACCAGCAACGCGCCGAGCGCGCCAAGCAACTGCTCACAACGCACCTCGGCAACCAACAGGGACGCGGCGCCGCGGGCGGCGGTCAGTCGTAACGGGAAAGAGTAGGCAGTCGGCAGTTGGCAGTTAGGGCAACCTCATGCCAACCGCTTGCATGAACCGGAGGCAGCGAGATTATGACTCGTTGCCTCCGGTTCATTAAGGCCAGTTTCTTTAAAGTCTTCTCGCCTTCAACTGCCTACTGCCCTCTGCCTACTGTCTACTGCTCCTAGTACTTCGGCACGCTCGGGTCTACGTCGTTCGACCAAGCGGTGATGCCGCCCTTGAGGTTGATGAGCTTGCCCTTGAAGCCGGAGCGCGTGAGCGCCTCGATGGCCTTGGCGCTGCGGACGCCGCCCTTGCAGTGGACGACCGTCTCGCGCCCCTCGTCAATCTCGCCGATGCGCTCGGTGACCTGCCCGAGCGGGATGAGCTTCGTGCCGGGGATGCGCGCGATGTCATACTCGTTGGGCTCGCGCACGTCGATGAGTTGCAGGTCGTCGCCGCGGTCGATGCGTTCTTTAAGCTCCGCAGCAGTTATCTCTTCCATCTTTTCTCCCTCCGTCTCTGTCGTCGCCTGCGCCGCGCCGGGCTGCGGCGTCAGTCCGCAGAACTGTTCGTAGTCGATCAACTCCTTCACCGTCGGGTTCTCGCCGCACACGGGGCACGCCGGGTCTTTCCTCAACTTCAACTCGCGAAAGCGCAGCTTCCACGCGTCGAAGAGGAGCAGGCGGTTGATGAGCGGCTCGCCGCCGCCGAGGATGAGCTTGATGGCCTCGTTGGCCTGTATGGCGCCGATGATGCCGGGCAGCACGCCGAGCACTCCGCCCTCCGCGCAGCTCGGGACGAGGCCCGGTGGCGGCGGCTCCGGGTAGAGGCAGCGATAGCACGCGCCGCGCGCGGCCCAGAAGACTGAAGCCTGACCCTCGAAGCGAAAGATTGAGCCGTAGACATTGGCCTTACCCGCCAGCACGCACGCGTCGTTGACGAGGTAGCGCGTCGGGAAGTTGTCGGTGCCGTCAACAACCATGTCGTACTCGCGGAACAGCTCCAACGCGTTCTCGCTCGTCAGGCGCGTCTCGTACGCTTCAATCTTGACGTGCGGGTTGATGTCGTTCAGACGGTCGCGCGCCGACTCAATCTTGGGCCTGCCAACGTCCTTCGTCCCGTGCACGATTTGACGTTGAAGATTCGACGCGTCCACCACGTCGAAGTCCACCACGCCGAGCGTGCCGACGCCGGCCGCCGCGAGATACATCCCGGTCGGCGCGCCTAAGCCCCCCGTGCCTATCATCAACACGCGCGCGGCCTTCAACTTTCGCTGACCCTCGACGCCGACCTCGGGCATGATGAGGTGACGACTGTAACGCGCGATCTCATCGTTCGAGAGCGAGGGCAGCCCTTCGGCCGCGCCCGTCGAAGCCTTCCCCACCTCCGCCTCGGTCGTCGCGCCGCCCGCGATGGCCGGGATGATGGAGATGGTATCGCCGTCCTTGACCGGCGTGTCGAGCTTCTGCGCGTGGCGGATGTCGTCGTCGTTGACGTAGACGTTGACGAAGTTGCGGAGCGTGTTCTGCTCGCCGTAGAGGTGTCGCCGCAGCTCCGCGTGTTCGCCCGTCACCTTGTCGAGCGCTTCGCCGACCGTGCCCGCCTCGATTGACACTTCGGCCTTGTTCCCTGCGAACTGCCTGAGCGCCGTCGGAATAAAAACTGTAACCGCCATCTTATTTAAAACTCCTTCATGTGCTCTTGTTCAATCCTGATGCCTCTTCGCCGGTCGAGACCTCCTCCTCGTTGAAGCGCGAGCGGTCGGCCTCCAACTCCCACGAGCGCAGGTCAACCGCCTTCCCCTCCCTTACAGAGACGACGACGTACGACATCGTCGGCCAAGGGGCGAGATGTTCAAGGTCGTATTGCGAAGGCACGGCCGGGTGTTCCGGATGCGAGTGATAGTTACCCACCACGCCGAGCCCTTCGGCCGCGTAGCGACGTTCGGCGCGTGCGTATTCGAGCGGCTCGATTGCCATCCGATGATGCTTCTCGTCTTCGTCTGCGAACGTGTTCGCCACGGGCACGGTCGCGTGGATTATACGCGTGCGCCCTTCGTCCACGATACGACCCACGAGCAGCCCGCAGCACTCGCGCGGATACTCGCGCTGCGCGTGCTGCTCAATCTCCTCGCGCAAGGCCGCGCCGAGTCGTATCAAACGCCCTCTCCCCAGAACTCTTCGCTTAGGTAACGCCCGCCGCCGTCGCAAAGAACGGTGACGACGACCGAGCCCTCGGTTAGTCCTTGAGCGTAACGAAGCGCCGCCGCCACGTTCGCGCCCGAGCTGACGCCGACGAAGAGCCCTTCTTCGAGCGCGAGGCGCCGCGCCATCTCCTGCGACTCCTCGGTCGAGACTTCCACCCTCTCGTCGGCGAGTGTCGCGTCGAAGATGCCCGGCACGATGGAGGTCTCGACGTGGCGCATCCCTTCGAGCCCGTGGAGCGGCGAGTCGGGCTGCATCAGCACCGCCTTCAGGTTCGGGTTCAGTTCCTTCAAACGCCGGACGGTGCCCGTGAACGTCCCCGAAGTTCCGATGCCCGAAAGGAAGTGCGTGACGCGCCCCCCGGTCTGCTCCCAGATTTCCGGCGCGGTGCCTTCGTAGTGCGCGCGCCAGTTGGCGGGGTTGTCGTACTGGTTCGGATAGAAGTACGCGCCGGGCTCCCCGGCAACCATGCGCTGCGCGAGGCGCTGCGGAGCATCCGTACCTTCGCGCGGGTCTGTCTCAATCAGCTCCGCGCCGTAAATCCGGAGCGTGCGCTTGACGTTCGCGTTGGCGGGCAGGCAGAGGCGCACGCGGTAGCCGCGCGCGGCGCCGATCAACGCGTAGGCGATGCCGGTATTCCCGCTCGTCGCGTCGAGCAGAATCTTGTCCGGCGTGAGCCGTCCACTCGCTTCGCCGTCGAGAATCATCGAGAGCGCCGCGCGGTCTTTGACCGAGCCGCCCGGGTTCAAGTGCTCTGCCTTCGCATAGACTTCGACGCCGCGCGGCAGCCCCCGCGCGAGACGCGGGAGCTTGACGAGCGGCGTCCCGCCGACGTTCTCAAGCAGCCCCGTGGGTTCTCTCCTCAAGTCAGCTCCCGCGTCGCCGAAATCTCAAACACGCTCACTTGCTCAGCTCGCGCTTGGACAGATACCAGTCGGTGACTTCGTTCTTTGACTGGAAGTCGGGCTCCATGCGCTTCGACGCGTCGGCGATGGTCTGCGGCGGAGGCACGACGACCTTGTCGCCCTTCTGCCAGTTGGCCGGCGTCGCACACGCGTTCTGGTCGGCCGTCTGCAAGGCGTCGAGCACGCGCAAGACCTCGTCGATGTTGCGACCCAGAGACATCGGGTAGTAGACGAGCGCGCGCACCTTCTGGTCAGGGTCGATGACGAAGACCGCGCGGACGGTCGCCGTCTCGGACGCGCCCGGGTGGATGAGCCCGTAGCGCTGCGCGACCTTCGTGTCGAGGTCGGCGATGACGGGGAAGTCAATCTTGACGCCGAAGTGTCCCTCGATATTCCTGATCCAAGCGATGTGTGACGGGACGGAATCGACCGAGAGGCCGACGAGCTGCGCACCGCGCTCCTTGAACTCTTCGGAGCGGCGCGCGAACTCGACGAACTCGGTCGTGCAGACGGGCGTGAAGTCCGCCGGGTGCGAGAAGAGGACAACCCACTTGCCCTTATAGTCGGAGAGCTTCAGGGGGCCTTGCGTTGACTTCGCCTCGAAGTCCGGCGCCGGGTCGTTGATGCGCGGCAGGCTCGCCGTCGTCTCCTGTGTCTGTGCTGTGCTCATAACTCGACTCCTCTTGTCGTCTGAAATTTGTGAACGGGTGTATTGTCGTCTGGCCTGAAATGGCTTCGGCGGCGTTCGGCCGCCGTCCTGATAAAGCTCCTGCGAGAGAATTTTCTTGCCGCAAGCTTACACGAAATCCCCTCGTTTTCAACTGCCGGCACGCCTGATGAAAACTGCTGCGGCGAGTTGAAGCACCCTGCGCTTTTTGCTTTCACCAACGGCCATACGATTTAGTGCAGGCCGCACCGCCTTTAGCTCGTGGGATGGTGGAGGCGAAGTTGGAAGGGCACTGGCTTTTCCGCGCAAAATCCGCTAAATACTGTGGTGCAAACAGAAAACAGCCTCGCACATCTTGTGGCACACACGTTGCTCAACCTATGAGCGGTGGCCGCCTCGCGACCTGAGTCGCGAGGCGGCACGCCGATTGAGGAGGGTTTGAAGAATATGACCAACGGCAAGAGTTTCGCCCGGAGGGCGACGGTTCTAATAGCGCTATTCGCGCTGATGCTCGGCACCATCGTGCCCGACGCTTCGGCGCAGCATCGCCGCACGAGGCGGCGTGTCCGCAGGACGACGACGCGCACGACTGTGCCCGCGCCGCCTCCGATTCGTTACTTCACGGTGCCCGCCGACACCGTCGTCCGCGTCCGCATGGATACGGAGTTGAACTCGCAGTCGGCGCGCATCGGCGACCGCTTCTCGACCTCTGTGACTGAGCCGGTCTACGGTGGCGGCAGCGGCGTGGACGTGATTCCCGTGGGGAGCAAAATCTGGGGCCGTGTCGCTTCGGTGAGGCGCGCACAGAGACGCACGCCCGGCCAGATCACGGTCACCTTTAATCAAGTGGAGTTGCCGACCGGCGTGCGCCACGCTATCAGCGGCTCGCTGACGAGCCTGCAAACTGACGACGTGAACTCGGACAACGAGAGCACCGTCTCCGGCAAGGGCAACCGCCAGCGCGACGCGGTCTTCATCGGCGGGGGCGCCGCGACGGGCGCCATCATCGGGGCCATCGCGGGCGGCGGCAAGGGCGCGGCCATCGGCGCCATCCTCGGCGGCGGGCTCGGCACGGGCGCGCGGGTCTACGAGAAGGAGCAGGAGGCTGAGGTCAAGTCGGGCACCGCGTTCGGCGTCATCCTCAACCGCGCGGTCTCACTGCCCGAGTACAGAGCGCAGTAAGTTTTAACGAGATCGGCGGCCCTCACGGGGGTCGCCGGTTCGGAGGAAGCCCGCAAGCGAAGGGGAGAGCGCGGGCGGGCGTCCCCACCGACTTTGAAAGCCACCTGAAGAGTTATCCAAGAGTTCGGTCGCCCCTGTCATTACGTAAGTGAGCGACCGCACAAGGAGAGGCCCGCTGCGAAGGGGAGAGCGCAGCGGGCCTCTTCTTTTTGTGGTTGGCTGAAAGCTCAGAGCCTTTAGCTCCGAGCTGCCAGAGCCTCTTCCCTTCTGAAGACGACGCGGCCGGCGACGATGGTGGCGACCGCGGCGCCGTGGAAGTTGTAGCCGTCGAAGGGCGTGTTGCGGCTTTTGGATTTGGAGTGCGAGGCGTCGAACGTCCAGCGTTGGTCGGGGTCGAGGATGGTCACGTCGCCGTGGGCGCCGGGGCGGAGCGTGCCGCGCCCTTCGAGGCGGAAGATGCGGGCGGGGTTGACTGAAAAGAGTTCGACGAGCCGTTCGAGCGTGATGAGGCCGCCGTTGACCAGACGGTCGAAGGCGAGGCCGACGGCCGTCTCAAGCCCCGTGATACCGAAGGCGGCGCGGTCGAACTCAAGCTCCTTCTCGTCTCGGTGGTGCGGTGCATGGTCGGTTGCGATGGCGTCCACGGTTCCGTCGGCGATGGCTTTGAGTATCGCGTCCAGATGCCCCGTCGAGCGCAGCGGCGGGTTCATCTTCATGTTGGTATCGAAGCCTTCGCAGGCCGCGTCCGTGAGCGTGAAGTGGTGCGGCGCGACTTCGCATGTGACTTCGACACCGCGCTCCTTCGCGCGGCGCACGGCCTCGACCGCGCCGCGCGTCGAGACGTGCGCGAGGTGGACGCGCGCGCCGGTCAACTCCGCGAGCGCGCAGTCGCGCAAAGCGTCCGACTCCTCTGCGAGCGCGGGCCGACCCTTCAGGCCGAGCCGCAGAGACCACTCGCCCTCGTGCATCACACCACCGGCCGCGAGGGATTTATCGTCGCAGTGATCCATCACAGTTAAATCGAACCCGCGCGCGTACTCCAACGCGCGGCGCATCAGTCCCGGCGAAGGGACTGGGTGGCCGTCGTCCGTCACGGCGACGATGCCTGCGCGCTTCATCTCGCCCATCTCGGCCAACTCTTCACCTTTCGAGCCCTTCGTGATGGCACCGACTGGGAAAACGTTGGCGAGACGCGCGGCGACGGACTGCTCGACGATGAAGCTCGTGACGGCCGGGTTGTCGTTGACGGGGTCGGTGTTGGGCATCGCGCAGATGGAGGTGAAGCCGCCCGCGACCGCGGCGGCGGCGCCCGACGCGATTGTCTCTTTGTACTCCTGCCCGGGCTCGCGCAGGTGCGTGTGGAGGTCAATGAAACCGGGCGCGACGACGAGCCCCGTCGCGTCGAAGACCTCGGCGCCTTCGGGCGCGGGCTCGCCGCTACGGAGCAGAGCGGCCACGCGGCCGTCTTCAATCAGAAGGTCACGCCCGCCGTTCACATTCTGCGTCGGGTCTACAACGTAGCCGTTGGCGATAAGCAGTCTCATCCGGTTTACTTGGAGCCGTCCGAGTGCGCAGCGGTCGCGGCGTTGCTGAGCGGCTCAGGGAGAGGCTCTGGCTCCACCAGTCTCGACTGTGCCGCGGGGTTAGTGTTGGCAGTCGTCACGCCTGCGCCGCCGCCGAGCAGGTAGAGCACGGCCATGCGTACGGCGAGCCCATTGGCGACCTGATCGAGGATGAGCGAGCGCGAGCCGTCGGCCACGTCCGATGCGATCTCGATGCCGCGGTTCATCGGGCCCGGGTGCATGACGATGGCGTCGGGCTTCGCCAGCTCAAGCCGCTTTCGGTTGAGCCCGTAGTGCACCGCGTATTCACGCAACGAAGGAAGGAACGCGCTGTCTTGCCGCTCTCGCTGGATGCGCAAGACCATCAACACGTCGGCGCCTTCGACGGCCTCTTCGACCCTGCGCGCGACGGTCAAGCTCTTCCCTTCGGCGAGCGCGGCGAACTCGGGCGGGGCGAGTGTGCCCGGGCCTGCGACCGCGACGGAGGCCCCGAGCGTCGTCAACAGATGCGCGTTCGAGCGCGCGACGCGTGAGTGCAGGATGTCGCCGAGGATGGCGACGCGCAGCCCCTCAAAACTTCCCTTGCGCTGTCGAATGGTGAGCGCGTCGAGCAGCGCCTGCGTCGGGTGCTCGTGTGCGCCGTCGCCCGCGTTGACGACCGCCGCGCGACAGACGCGCGCGAGTTGATGCGGCGCGCCGGCCGAAGGGTGCCGGATGACGATGAGGTCTGGCCCCATCGCTTCGAGGTTGCGCGCCGTGTCGAGGAGCGTCTCGCCCTTCGTGACCGAGGATGAAGAGGAGCTGATGTTGATAACGTCGGCCGAGAGGCGCTTGCCTGCAATCTCGAAGGAGGTGCGCGTGCGGGTCGAGGCTTCGAAGAAGAGGTTGATGACGGTGCGGCCGCGCAGGGTCGGCACCTTCTTAATCTCGCGCGCGGAGATTTCGCGAAACGTCTCGGCCGTGTCGAGGATGTGCGTTATCTCCCCGGCGCTCATCCCGCGGATCCCGAGCAAGTTTCGCTGCTTCAGCACGGCGCTCGTCATGTGGAACCGTCTCGGCCTTGAGCCCTGAAACGAAAAAGGCGACCAGTCACGGCCGCCTTCGTTAACTCTCTTCTTCCTGTCCCGCCGGTCGTTCGACGATGACGACCGCCTCCTCGCCGTCGAACTGTTCGAGCATCACCTTGATGATCTCGCTCTTCTTCGTCGAGACGTACTTGCCAACAAAGTCGGCTTGGATGGGAAGCTCGCGGTGCTCCTTCCCACGGTCAACCAGCACGGCGAGCTGTACGCGGCGCGGCCGGCCGAAGTCTATCAACTGGTCGAGCGCGGCGCGGATGGTGCGCCCCGTGTAGAGCACGTCGTCGATGAGCAGTACTTTGCGCCCTTCGACATCAATCGGCAGGTCGGTTCTGTTAACAATCGGGTTGGCGCCGACGGTCGAGAGGTCGTCGCGATAGAGTGTGATGTCGAGCACGCCGACGGGCGGGCGCTCGCCTTCGATGTCGGCGACCTTGTCGGCGAGGCGCTGCGCGAGCGGCACGCCCCGCCGCTGGATGCCGATGAGGTAAAGATGCCCCGCCCCGTGGTTCTCCTCCACAATCTCGGACGCGAGCCGGGCCAGCGCACGATTGATGCGCATGCCGTCCATGATGCGAGCCTTCTCCACGAATTCCATCGGCGCGGATACTACCACAGAGCCCTTCCCTCTTGAAAGGTTTCGAGGCTGCGCGCCAACCAACCAGATGAGAAAGTGTCACACTGCGTCCCTGCGCGGCCGCGCGCGGGCTCGACAATGGGTTGCGCGGGGCGGAGAATTTATAGGTGTGCCCGCGGTGGGATTCATAAGGCGCGGTGCATGAGGCAAGGGGTTTATGCGTTCGACGATTAACAGCTATCTTGAGGATTATTTGCGACGCGGCGAGGAGACTGCGTTCGCGCATCGGCGCGGTTTGCGTCTGGTGCGTTGGTCGTACCGGCGGGTGGCGGAGACTGCGTACAGGTTCGCGCGCGAGCTTGAAGCGCGCGGGATAAATAAGGGCGAGCGGGTGCTGGTGTGGGCGGCGAACGGGCCGGAGTGGGTGGCGGCCTTCTTCGGGTGTGCGCTACGCGGGGCGGTCTTGGTGCCGCTCGACGTGGAGAGCGCGCCCGATTTCGTGGCGCGCGTGCAGGCGCAGACCCGCGCGCGGCTCGTGCTCTACAGCACGGAGACGCAGGCGCAGGCCGCGTCGCTCGGGCCGCCCACGCTCGCGCTCGAAGAGCTTGAGAGTGTTGTTGCCGGCCGTCCCGTCTCGCCCTTCGCAGCGGATGAGATTTCGGCGGACGACCTTGTCGAGATTATCTACACGTCGGGGACGACGGCCGAGCCGCGCGGCGTCTGCCTGACGCACCGAAACCTGCTCGCGAACCTCACGCCGCTCGAAGAGGGGATGCGGAAGTATAGGAAGTGGGTGCGGCTCGTGCATCCTTTGCGGTTCCTCTGCCTGCTGCCGCTCAGCCACGTCTTCGGGCAGTTCATGGGCATCCTCGTGCCGCAGCTCACGGGCGGCGAAGTCTTCTTCAACGACGCGCTCAATCCTTCCGAGATTGTCAACACGATCAAGACGCGCCGCATCAACGTCGTCGTCACCGTCCCGCGGCTGCTCGACTCTCTG
>JBJMGQ010000065.1:0-5531 GCA_045807845.1 Pyrinomonadaceae bacterium
CGGCGTCGCGCTCGAAGACATGTCGAGTGGCACGACGCAACTCGTCGCCGCCAGTCTGGACGACAATGCCTCGGCGGTAACGAACATCGGCTTCGAGTACTGGTACGACGGGGTGCGCGCGACGCAGTTCTCCGCCAACGCCAACGGCCTCTTGCGTCTGGGTGCGACGGCCGTCTCGACCGGCTTCACCAACAGTCTCGGCTCGACGACCGACGCGCCGAAGATCGGCGCTTACTGGGACGACCAGTGCACGGGCGCGAACGGCAAGGTGCATTTCAAGGTGACGGGGAGCGCGCCCAACCGCAAGCTCATCGTCGAGTGGCAGAACATGCAGATCACGCGCGGCGCGGGCTGCGCGGGCAACGGCAACGGCACATATCAGGTCTGGCTCTTTGAGACGACCGGCGTCGTCGAGTTCGTCTACGGCTCCATACAGGCTGCGAACGCCGCGGACGGCGGCTACTCGGTCGGCCTGCAATCAGGCGCGGCGACCAACTTCGCCAGCGTCACGACGACCGGAGCCACTGTCTCCTACGCGACGGCCAACAACGCGCAGACCAACGCCATCACCTCGGGCACGGCCTACACCTTCGCGCCCGTCGTCCCCACCGCCCCGACGGCCCTGAACTTCACGGGCACGACCCCCGTCTCGACCACGCTCAACTGGACGGACAACTCCTCGAACGAAGTCGGCTTCGCCGTCTACCGCTCGACCGACGGCGGCGTCAACTACACTTTCCAGACGCAGACCGCCGCCAACGCCGTCTCCTTCACCGACAACACGGTCGCACCGAGCACCAGCTACTTCTACCGCGTCTTCGCCGTCACCGAAGGCGCCTTGAGCAGCGCGGCGCAGAACAGCTTGACGACGCCCGCGGCGGGCAACATCTCTTCCGTGGCGGCGGGTGGACTCTGGAGCGCCCCTGCGACGTGGGTCGGCGGCGTCGTGCCGGCGGCGAGCGATAACGTGACCATCGTGGACGGCGCGACCGTCACCATCGACACGGCGGCCGTCGCTTTCACGGTCACGGTCGGCACGGGCGGCTCGCCCGCGATCTTGCAGTGGGAGGCGACGACCGCGCGCACGCTTGCGGTCGGCAACAACGTCAGCATCGCCACCAACGGCACCTTCCAGTCGGCGACGAGCGGCACGCAGACCGGCCACGTGCTCTCGGTCGGCGCGGATTTGACTAACAACGGCGTGCTCGACTTCAGCACGAACGCGAACACCGCGGGCGCCGGTGTGACCTTCACCAGCGCGACCAACAACACCTTCAGCGGCACGGGCGCGACGAACGACCTGCGCGCGCTCACCGTCAACAAGGGCACCTCCTCGGCTTCGACGCTCGAAGTCACGACCAGCAACTTCACCGTGCAGGGCGTCAACACGGACGGCGCGGCTGCCGCCTTCCTGACGCTGACCAACGGCACGCTCAAAGTTTCGGGAACGTTCACGGCCAACTTCAGGACGTTCACCACCGCCGGTTACACAATCCCTGCGACTGGCGGCTTCTGGCTCAACAATCCGAACTACACCGTCACGGGGCAGAACGGCTCGCCGACCAACAACGGCCTGCTCCGCATCTCGCAGGGCACGCTCAACGTCGGCACCTCCTCCGGCAACGCGATGGGTGCGGGCACCGGCGCGGTCTTCACCATCGAGGGCGGCACGTCGAACTTCAGCGGGCGGCTGAACACGGCCAGCGTCGTCACCTACACGCAGACGGGCGGCACGGTCAACGCCTGCACGGTCGGCAACACCTCGTCGCTGACCGCCTCCTTCGGCCTGACCTCCACCACCTCGCTCTTCAACATGAGCGGCGGCAGCATCAACCTCGTCCAGATCAACTCGAACGCGACGGCCACTAGCCGGCTCGACTATCAGGTGTCGAGCACGGCCAACGTGACGGGCGGCACGCTCAACGTCGGCACGGCCGCCACGACGGGCAACACCGGCAACTTCGACTTCCGCATCCGCGGCCAAGTGCCCGCCCTCGTCATCAACAACACGACCAACGCCAAGAACGTCATCTTCACTGCCCAGACGAACACCTTCGGCAACACCACGATCCCCGCCGGCTCGACCGTCAACACGCAGTCGTTCATCTGGCTCATCGTCGGCGATACCATCACCAACAACGGCACGATCACCGTGCCGACCAGCCTCTCGCGTTTCTACTTCCTCGGGAACAACGCGCAGACCTACACCGGCAGCGGCACCTGCACCATCGTCACCGCCTCCGGCTCGGTTGACTTGACGATGGACAACCCGTTGGGTCTGACGATTGACCCGGCCTCGGGCGGCATCGTCACGCAGCGCGTCAACTTCTTCCGCGGCGGCATCACCAACAGCAACAAGCTGACGCTCGGCAACGGCGGCGCGACCGTCGGCGTGGTTCAGTACGGGCTGGCCGCCGGCTTGAACACCGCGGGCAACTTCGACGTGGCGCCCGTCTTCAACATCGGCACCGCCGGCCAGACGAATCTCTACGCGCAGGAGCCGACGCCGCGCACCACCAGCTTCGAGATTCCACCGTCGAGAACGCTCACGAACGCGACCGTCAACAACACCAACGGCCTCGTCGTCGCCGGTGGTAATTTGACTTTCGCGCCGACGACCAGCACCAGCACGCTCACTTTCACCGCCGGGAATCTGACCACCAACGCCAACACGGTGATCATCAATTCCGCCGCGACGGTCGCTCGCACGAGCGGCCATGTCATCGGCAATCTCCGTAAGGACTACGCGGCGGCGGGCAGCAAGACCTTCGAGGTCGGGACGGCCAACGGCTTCTCGCCCATCACCGTCAACGCCACGGCGGGGACGTTCCCCGGCGATTTCACCGTCAAGGCTATACAGGGGCAGTTGCCGCAAATCTCCGGCACGAACGCGCTGCAAAGGTACTGGACGCTCTCGAACAACATCACCGGCAACGTTGCCAACCTGACCTTCAACTACTTGGCGACCGACGTGGTCGGGACGGCGGCCAACTACGTCTTCGTCAAGAACAACGGCGGCACGTTGATCAACAACATCCCGCCCGCCGCGCCGCCGACCACGACGAGCGCCAGCATCAACGGCGTCTCGGCCTTCTCCGACTGGACGCTCGCCGAGCCGACGGCGGTGCAGCCCGGACAGTTCCAGTTCTCTTCGGCCACCTACACCGACTCCGAGACGAACGCCGACCACACCTTCAACGCCGTCGTCAATCGCGTCGGCGGCTCGGACGGCAACGTCTCGGTCGATTATCAGGTGACGGACGGCACGGCCACCGTCGCGGGCGGCGACTACACGATTGCCTCGCCGACGGGGACGCTCAACTGGAACGCGGGCGACGCGACGCCGCGCAACGTCTCCATCACGATCAAGGGCGACTCCTCGTTCGAGCCGAACGAGACCGTCAACTTCCAGCTCAACAACCCACAGGGCGGCCCCGTCCTCGGCACGCCCAACTCGGCGGTCTTGACCATCACGAACGACGACGCGCCCGTCAGTGCCGGCCAACTCATCATCTCGGAGTTCCGCCTGCGCGGGCCCAACCCGAATGGCGCGGATAACGAGTTCATCGAGATTTACAACAACACCAACTCGCCGCACACGGTCGGCGCGACCGACGCCTCGGCCGGCTACGGCGTGGCGGCCTCCGACGGCGTGCTGCGCTGCACCATCCCGAACGACACGGTCATCCCCGCGCGCGGCCACTTCCTCTGCGTCAACTCGGTCGGCTACAGCTTAGGCGGCTACCCGGCGGGCAACGCCCCCGTGACGTTCGAGTCGCCCGACACCTACGTGCCGAAACGCGTCCCGAAGATGGACACGTCCAAGGCCGCGCCCGCCGACGCGCAGACCGACGGCGCACAACCTGCGGGCGACGACAGCGCCCCCCCGAGCGTGCCGAACGCAACGGGCGACGCGACCTATACGACCGACATCCCCGACAATGCAGGCATCGCGCTCTTCAGCAGCACGACGACCTTCAACGCGGCGACCCGGCTCGACGCGGTCGGCTCGACGAGTGAAGCCAACACGCTCTACAGGGAGGGGACGGGCTACCCGCCGATCAATCCAACCTTCAACATCGAGTACTCGTTCATGCGCGACACGTGCGGCAAGGGCGGCTCGACTACAGTCTTAGGATCGTGCCCGCAGGGCGGCCTCCCGAAGGACACGGACGACAACGCCGTGGACTTCTACTTCGCGGACACCAACGGCACGAGCGCGGGCGCCGGCCAGCGGCTCGGAGCACCGGGGCCCGAGAATCTCTCGTCGCCCATCCAACGCAACAGCAACTTCCCCGGCCCGAACATCGACTCGACGCTCGGCTCTTCGTTGCCGCCGAATCGCATTAGGGACTTCACCTCGGTTCCTGCGCAGAACTCCACGTTCGGCACGCTCGACCTCCGCAAGCGCATCGTCAACAACACCGGCGCGCCCATCACGCGGCTGCGCTTCCGCATCATGGACTTCTCGACCTTCCCCGTGCCTTCGGGCTTCGCAGACCTGCGCGTGAGGACTTCGACGCTGGTCGTCGTCTCGGGCATCAACGACGCGGTGACGTGCCTCGCCTCGAATGGCGTGGCGACGACGCCGTGCACGGTGAACGTGCAGGGGACGACGTTGGAGACGCCGCCCAGCCAGCCGAACGGCGGCGGCCTCAACTCGACTCTCTCGGCCGGGACGGTGACGCTCGGGACGCCGCTCGCGAACGGGGCTTCAATCAACGTGCGCTTCCTGCTCGGCATTCAGCAGACCGGCTCGTTCAAGTTCTTCATCAACGTCGAGGCGCTGCCGTAAGGCAGTAAGCAGTAGGCAGTAGACAGTAGGCAGTAGGCAGTAGACAAAAACAGAGGCGGCGCGTCCGAAGCCTTCAGGCCGGACGCGCCGCTTCGTCTTCCTACTGCCTACTGTCTACTGCCTACTGTCTACTGACTTACGGCGGCTTTGCATTTGCGGCGGGCGGCGGTTAGGATGCTGGCACAGACACTTCGGGAAAATTCAGAACTATCAGCGAGGTTAAGCGCGATGAAATTTCCGGGCGGCATGAACCTGCAACAGATGATGAAGCAGGCTCAACAGATGCAGGAGAAGATGCAGAAGGAGATGGAGGAGATGGTGGTGGACGCCACGGCCGGCGGCGGCGTCGTCACCGTCCAGATGCGCGGCACCAAAGAGGTCGAGTCCATCAAAATCGACCCCGAGGCGGTTAAAGAGGGCGACGTGGAGATGCTGCAAGACCTCATCGTCGCCGCCGTCAACGAGGCCGGTCGCAAGATCGACGAGGCCATGAAGTCCAAGCTCGGCGGCATGCTCCCGCCCGGGCTGATGTAAGATAGTAGGCAGAAGGCAGAAGGCAGTAGGCTGTAACGTTCTGCGTCGCGGACGTTGACGCTGATGCCCGAACGACTCGTCATAAGATAGCTCTTCAACTGCCATCTGCCATCTGCCATCTGCCTACGCGCTCTTATGCTCGAATACTCCGAGCCCGTCACCAAGCTGATCGACGAGTTTAAGCGCCTGCCCGGCATCGGGC
>JBJMGQ010000066.1:0-3623 GCA_045807845.1 Pyrinomonadaceae bacterium
GACACCGCCCGCGCCGCCGAAGGTCGTCCCCGCCAAGTACATGGGCGGCTTCGCCGGCTATCGCAAGAAGCAGGAGGGCATGCTCACCTTCGACGACCGCAACCAGCGCCTCGTCTTCCGCGACAAGAACGAGAAGGAGGTCATCTCGATCTCCTACGACGCCGTGATGGTCGCCTTCGCCGACAGCGAGACGCGCCGACTGATGGGCAACGGGACGCAGTCGGTCGTGCTCGGCGCCGGGGGCATCCTCGCCCTGCCCAGCCTCCTCTTCAAGAAGAAGTTCGAGTACCTGACCATCCAGTTCGAAGACCCCGAGACCTACCTCAAAGGCGTGACGCAGTTCAAGCTCAAGGACAAGGATATTATCGACTCGGTGGCCTACGCCCTCGCGCAGCGCTCGGGCCTCGTCCAGCAGGGTCAAATCTACACCCGCCGCCGCACGAGCGAGCCCGCCTCCGCCGAGAAGTCCTCGAACCCGTAAACACGCACAGAAAAAATTCGCCGCCCGCGTCAAAGGGGCCGCCGGTCAACGCGACCGGCGGCCCCTTTGACGCGGGCGGCTCATGCGTGGGACGTGTGGAGTTGGGACGGCGAAAATTTTTTATTGGAAACGTTTCTCCTCAAGGCGACATACACAAGTAGTTCCCCCGGAGGCTCCGCGGAAAAAGCGGCGGCCCCGAAAAATTTAATTGACAGGAATCGGCGGCGGAGGTACTGTGCGCGGGCATTCCGAACCGATGTTCGCTGACGATGCCCTAAAAAATCGTCACCCTCATCCAACTTTAAATCCAAGCGGCGAATGGTCGCCCAATCGTTCCCGCCGCCAGCAAGTAGATACAACACATCCGGCCGCAGGCGTCAGACCACACGTCGGCCGCCGCCCGCGAACTCCTTTCAACCCCGCCGGCACTGCCCGGCGCGGGGCGTCTCCCCGACCCAAGAAATATTTCGGTCTCGTTTCTCATATCAGTTCAGAACAGGAAAAAGGAGCTTGCCCCAATGAGAATCCTTACGGCTTTTCTGTTGACGCTCTGTTTCGCGTGCGCGGTGTTTGCACAGTCGGGCGCGCGCGGCTCGAAGAAAACCCAGAACTCGAAGGCGAAAGCGCAAGAAGAGAAGGCCGCCGCGGAGTTGAAGAGGGCCGCAGAGTCGGAGGGCGCCAACGAGCTGCGCGTCCGGAGCAACGTCTTCAACAACGTGACGGCGCAGGCGGTGCTGATTCCGGCCTCCGACGCGCGCCGCATCTTCGGCAAAGAGATTGCCGAGCATTACGCGGTCGTCGAATTGAACGTGGGCAACAAGAGCGAGGACGCCGCGCTCGTCGTCCACAACGTCTTCATCGACTACAGCCTCTGGCCGCTGAGCGGCACACGCCCGGACTCCGCGGCGCTCCGGGCTAAGGCCGAGACGATGGACGGCCGCTTCGGCCCTTACCAGTCCACGAGCTTCCCGAACCACATCGCCAGCGAGGAGTACCGCGTGGTGCGCGGCCAGTTCCTCAACGCACAGACGTGGACGTGGCGGAACAAGATTCTCCGCTGGGCCGAACTCGCGGGCAACATCGCCGGGGCCTACACGTTCTCGATCAATGAGCAGGGCTTCATTAAGGGCATCGCGGCCTTCAACGGCGTCGTCGTGCCCGGCCTGCGCACGGCGTGGCCCGACACGAGCCTACAGCAGATGAACCTGATTAACGACGTGGGCTTCCGCACCAACACGCTCGTCGCGAAGCAGGCCGCGGAGGTCATCGTCTGCTTCTTTCCCATCGACCGCTTCCTGACGCCGGGACTCAAGAAGCTGTTTCTGAAGTCGCCCGCCGTCTTCTTCGCCCCGCTCCAGATAGTGGTGGACAGGAGCCTTGAGAAGGATGTGAAGCAGATACTCGGGAACGACTTGGGCCTCAGCCTGGAGGACTTCGGCGTCACCACGGGCTCCGGCGACGTGCTCACCGAAATGCGGAAGCGGCTCCCCTGCTATCTGCGCGTTATGAAGCACGCGCATGAGATACAGGCGAACCCGGAAGACACGTCCGTCTTGGGCCAGATATACCAGAGCGGGGCGGAGGACTGTCTGGCGGAATTCGGCCTCGTGGAAAGGCCGTCCGGGAAGGGCGAGCGCGCCCACAAGGTCATCGAGCTGGACAGCAACCTCACGGACGCGCACAGGAGACTCCGCTCCTTCCTAGCGCTCGACTACATCGCGCAGGTGAGCCTCAACAACGTGGGCGTGACCGTTGACGGGGCTATGACCGTGGACACGACTGCCATCCCGGCCAAGATCGACGCCGTCTCACTCGACGCGGACGATGAGTGCGGCGGCCCCGACCGGGAATGCTTCTGGTCGGTCACGCCGGGCGGCAGCGTCGTCCGCACGGGGACTATCGAAGGCTCGTACCTGACGAACGGCACCGTGACCATCTCCGAGGCGAACGCGCTCAAGATTACGGACGTGAAGGTTGTCCCCGAAGGCTCGACCGACCAGTCGCTCAAGTTCTCCTTCAAGCTGACGGAGAGCATCCCGGCCGGGAAGAAGCTCACGTTCAAAGTCACCAAGCCGAAGGCGGGCTCCACCACCACCATCGACAGTCAGCCCTTCAGCATCCTTGCCGACCACCCGACGAGTCAGGGGTTGTTCACCGGCGCCGATTACGATGAGGACGGCGGCACACTGACCCTCTCCGGCTCAGGGTTTGTCGAGAACGGCACAGCCGTGGAACTGGTGTCGCCCAACGGCGAGTCGCTCAAAAACGTCACGCTCTCGGACAAGAGCACGGAGACCGAACTCGTGCTCGACATCCCGACCGCGAAGAGGGCCCCCGGCTGCTGGGAGGCACGCATCACCGTCAACGGACGGAAGGCGGAGCCGTCCGCGCGCAAGTTCATCGACAAGCCCGACCAGCAGCCGAAGCTGACGAGCGCCGCAGTGAAGGATGACGTGATTGCGGTGGTGGGTGAGAATCTCATCGACACTTCGGCCTGCCGGGGACAGGAGTTGAGCTTCGAAGTGGTCAAAGAGAAACCGGCGGCCGGGGATAAGCCGATCAAATTGGAGTTCGACCCTAAATCCCTGAAGCCGACGGAGGTGAAGCTCGAACTCTCCGAAGAGGATAAGGCGAAGATTCAGGACGGCGACTGGAAACTCCGCGTCCTGCTCGACGGCAGGGTGGTTAAGGGCGCCCAGCCCAAACTGACGAAGTAGGCCGCCACGTAAAGACGGAGGGCGCCGCGAAGAGCGTGACAACTCTTCGCGGCGCCCTCCGTTTTTCACGCTCAGCTCCGCGCGACAAATGTTCGAGCGGCGCGACCTGTTTGCTTACTTGAAGCCCCAGCGTTTCAGCGCGCGGTCGCGGCGGCAGGCGGAGAGTGGGCGGGCGCGGGCGCTCTCGATTGCGATGACCCTGTGCGTCTCGCGCTCGACGCGCATGCGCAGGCATGCGCAGCCGTAGCCGTAGTGCACGTTCGTCTCTATCCATTGCTTCGGCCCGAAGTCGGGCCAGTCGCCTTCGGCCTGATGCCCGCCCTGCACGCCGATGATCCATTCGGCTTCGCGGTCGTGCAGCGAGGCGTTGGCGGGCGTCGGGTTGTCGAACCAACCGCAGCGCGTCTCGGCGCGGTCAGCCCCAC
>JBJMGQ010000067.1:0-17038 GCA_045807845.1 Pyrinomonadaceae bacterium
GTGGTCGTGGAAGACGCGGAAGGCGGCCGAGCCGCCCAGCTCTATCGCCTTGCGCATGTTCCTCTCGGCCTCCGCGATGTTGCTCTGAAGGTAGAGCTGCGTGAAGCCGAGGAGCTGGTAGGCGCGCGGCTGTTGCGGGTTCAACTGGATCGCCTGTTGCAGAAGTTGCGTGGCGCGCGACGCATCCCGCACGTCGTAGGCAGCCGTGGCCTGATCGGTCAGCTCGTCATAGTCCGGCCCGCCGCGGGCGGGTGGACGCGACGGGCCGGCGGGCGGCCTTTTCCCGCCTCTACTCGCGACGACCACGACCGGCCGGTAGTTCGAGCGCGCGGCGGCGATGACCTCGGGGCGCGCACCGGCCGTGCGTAGCTCGGCCTCCGCGTCGGGCGTCATCTGGAAGGAGACGCCGCGCGACTGCACCTGCTGCACCAGCTCGGCCGTCGAGAGACCGTTGATGCGGACGGCCTTGACGAGCCCCTCGCGCGTGATCGGCTTCTTGGCCTGCGCCGACGTGCCCGCGGGGAAGAGAAGCAGCGCGACGACCGCGACGAGTAGTGCCGCGATGAGCCGCGCCTGCTTCCTCTGCTCTGCTCGGAGGTTCATCGTCACTAGCTTATTCAGTTGAGCTGACGACCGGAAAAGCTGAAGGATGAAGGTCAGACAGTCCTCACTTCATCCTTCATCCTTCAGCCCTTTCGTTACTGGTCGAGGGCGCGGAGCGCGGCCTCGTGACGCTTGCGCGCGGCGTCGGCCGAGTCCGTCTGCTTCGGCGGCTTGGGCTGCGAGGTCTTCGGCGTCGTCGTGCGCGCCGTGCCCTGCGAAGCAGAGGCGGCGCTGTCCGTCGCAGTGCCGGAGGAGACCGGCGGCTCGATGGGCGCGAGCGGCGTCTCCTTCGTGCCGCTGCTGGGCAGGGCGGTCGTGTCGGGCGGCGTCGTGCCGCCATCGTTGGGTGCCTGCGTGGTAGTGGCGTCGGCCGCGGTCGGCTGCTCGGTCTTCGGCTGCGGCGCGGGCTCGGCGGGCTTCTCGGCGAGCGCGGCCGGCTTGACGGGCGTGGGCGCGCTCTTCCCGCGCAGGAAGAAGAAGGCGCCGCCGACGACGAGCACGCCGACGATGACGACGGCCGCGACGCCCGCGCCCGCGATGTAAATCCACTTCTTGCTTCCCGAAGACTGCGGACGTACCGCATGCTGCTGCGCCGCGAAGCCCGGCTGCGGCTGCTGCGGCCTGAAAGGCTGCTGTGGCGGAGCGCCGACGCGCGTCTCCTTCGCGCCGCCCGCCGCGTTGGTGGGGACAGGCCCCGTGCCGACGCGCGTCTCCTTCGAGCTGGAGGGTTTCGCCGCGCCCGACTGGTCGATGATCGTCGCGGCCAGAGGGTCGTTCGCGCCGAGGCCGGGGTTCGACCCTTGCGCCGTGGCAGGCTGAAGGCCGGGCTGTGAAGGAACGGTCGCGCCCGGCGGCGGTGCGCCGGGGTTCGAGTGCGTCGCGCCGCCTTGCGGCGACTGTGTATGAAGGCCGGGCTGCATCGGCGTCGTCGCGAAAGGCGACGGCGGGTAGCTCGAAGGCGGCGGCGTGGTCGGGCGCGTCGAGAAGGCGTTGGGGTCGCCGACGGCGAGCGGCTCCGTGCGCCCCGAGGCGGCGAAGCCTGCGTTGAGGAGGAAGGTGCGGAACTCGGCCGCGCTCTGGAAGCGTTGCGCGGGGTCTTTGGCGATGGCGCGCCAGATGGCCTGCTCGACGACTTCGGGGATGGCCGGGTTGAGCTGGCGCGGGGGCACGGGGTAATGCTCAATCTGCGCCTTCATCAGCTCGAACTCGTTCTGGATGTCGAAGGGGCAGCGCGCGGTCAGCATTTCGTAGAGGAGCATGCCGAGAGAGTAGATGTCGGAGCGCGCGTCCGTTTCGAAGCCGCGCACCTGCTCGGGCGACATGTACTCGATGGTGCCGATGATGTTCCCCTGCCGGGTCATGCGCGCCGTGCCGAGGATGCGCGCGATGCCGAAGTCGAGCACCTTGAGCGTACCCTTGTCGGTGAGCATCATGTTGGCGGGCTTGATGTCGCGGTGGATGATGCCGAAGTCGTGCGCCTCCTGAATGCCGTCGAGCATCTGGCAGAAGATGGGGATGGCGCTCTCGACGGGAATCGTGCCGCGCTGCTGGATGACGTGGTCGAGCGTGACGCCGCGGACGAACTCCAAGACCATGACGAAGCTGTCGCCCGCGCGCATGAAGCTGTAGAGCGTGGCGATGTTCGGGTGGTTGAGCTTGGCGAGCGTCTTGGCCTCGGAGCGGAAGCGCTCGACGACGGCGTCTTGGCTCGCGAGTTCCGGCCGGAGAAACTTGATGGCGACCTCGCGCTCAAGCATCATGTCCAGCCCGCGGAAGACCTCGCCCATGCCGCCCTCGCCGAGCTTCTGCTCGATCTTATAATTCCCGAAAACTTGTCCGATCATATTGCCTCCAACTCGCGCGTGGCGCGCATGTTCACGGCCTCGGCGGCCGACGTGCCCTCGGGCATGATTGCGATGATGCCCACCGTGATGTTGTCGTGCCCGCCGCGCTCCTTCGCCATCGTGATGAGGCGCTCGCCCGCGGCGTGGATGTCTTCCATCTCCGAAAGGATGGAGGCGAGCTCGTCCTCCAAGACGAGATCGTGGAGCCCGTCCGAGCAGAGCAGGTAACGGTCGCCTTCGCGCACGGCGAAGGGTTCGAGCACCGCGACCTCGACCTCGGGTGAAGTGCCGAGCGCGCGGAGGATGACGTTCTTGTCCTCGTGCGTGCGTGCCTGCTCCTTGGTGATGATGCCGAGCTTCACCATCTCGTTGACCGCCGAGTGGTCTTCCGAGAGCTGATAGAGCTGCCCCGCGCGCAGCATGTAGAGCCGGCTGTCGCCGACGTGCGCGGCGTAGGCTTGTCCCCCGCAGAGCGCGAGCGCCGTGCAGGTCGTGCCCATGCCGTGCTTCGACTCGTCTTCGGCCGCGGCCTCGTGTATCTGGCGGTTGGCCTCTTCGACGGCGCTGCGCAGTGCGGCGCCGGGCTCGGCGCGCGCCTCGTAGTAGAGATGGGTGACCACTTCAACCGCCATCTGGCTCGCGACCTCGCCCGCGGAGTGGCCGCCCATGCCGTCGGCGACGACGACGAGCAGTCCCTTCGCCGCGAGCAGCGCCGGGTCGGCCGGCCGTACCATCCGGCCGGAGTCTTCGTTGATTTCGCGCACGCAGCCCTTGTCGGTCTGGACGCTGGCGTCGATCTCGAAGTTCCGGGGCGGCTCGTGCTGCCGCGTCTCCTTCGCCTCGGATTCGGACGCCCTCTTTTTACCGAACATGCTTTGTCCCCTTGTGTGAAAGTCTCTGCCGCACGACTCACCGTTTCGGCGACAACGTGAACATGAAAGCCTTCTTCTGTTCGCTGATGATGAAGTCGACGGGTTCGTCGGCGTAGCCCTCCCGGCGCAGCGTGAGCGTCACGCGCGCGCCGAGCTTGCCGCTCACGGGGAAAGGCGTCGTGCCGACCTTGTCGGCGCCGCTGTACACGTCGGCCTTCCCGTCCGAAGTTCTGATCTCGACGGTGCGCTCCGCAGGGTCGCGGCTCGTCGCCGGACTCGGCCCCGAGGTGAGCCCGCGCGCCGTGTTCGAGGTGTCGGCCGTGACGGCGGCGCCGCCATCTTCGGCGACCCCCGCGGAACTGCCGATGAGCAGGAGCGCGACGACGCCGACGACGGCGAGCACGACGAAGACGACCGCGACTCCGCCGAGGATGAGCGGCAGCCCAAACGAACGCCCCGCTGCCTTCGTCTCGGCAGACTCACTCGCGGCCTCACTCACCGAGGCGCTGACGCCGGGTTTCGAGACGGCCGCCGAGAGCTTGCGCGCGTCGGCGAGCAGCTCTCCGGCAGTGCGGTAGCGCTCTAAAGGATTCTTGCGCAGGCAGTGGCCGATGACGGCCGCGACCTCGCGCGGGACGCCCGGATTGAGCTGCGCGGGCGGCGTGTACTGGACGCGCCCGATGCGGTCGCAGAGGTCGCCCACCGTGTCCGCGTCGAAGGGCGTGCGCGCCGTGACCATCTCGTAGAGCAGGACGCCCAAGGCCCAGATGTCGCCGCTCGCGTCGGCCGTGCCGCCGCGAATCAACTCGGGCGCGAGATACTGAAGCGTGCCGATGACCGAGCCGACCTGCGTGAGCTGCTGCTGCGTGCCCTGTGTCTTGGCGATGCCGAAGTCCAAGAGCTTGACCTTGCCCTCGGAGCTGATCTTGATGTTGTTCGACTTGATGTCGCGGTGGATGACGCCGTGGCGGTGGACGTACTCGATGGCCTCGCAGACCTTCTCGAAGACGTAGACGGTCTCGGAGAGCGGGAGCGGCGCGCGATAGGCTTCGATGCGCTCGGAGATAGTATCGCCGTCCACGTACTCCATGATGATGCAGGGCTGTCCCTGCACCTCGCAGAAGTCGTAGAGCGTGGCGACGTTCGGGTGCTGGAGGCTGGCCTGGATGCGCGCCTCGTTAAAGAAGCGCTCGACGAAGCCGCTCGTTTGCGTCCCCTGCGTCAGCACCTTGACGGCCGCAACGCGCCCGATCTTCGAGTGGAGCGCGCGATAGACCTCGCCCATCCCGCCCGCACCGAGGAAGTCCACGATGCGGTACTCGCCGACCGTCTGGTTGGTGTCGAAAGCTCGGCTCATGCGCTTCGCGAGTAGGCAGTAGGCAGATGGCAGTAGGCAGTTAAAAGCTCCGGTGTCGAAAATCTTGGGTGAGCCCCCGACACACTTAACGCGGAGCGACTGCCTACTGCCTTCTGCCTACTGCCATCTGCCTTACGACTTGCCCATCAGCTCGCGGCCGTAGCGAATGGGAACGGCGAAGGTGACGGCCGTGCGGCCGTCGGAGAGGCCGGCGAAGAAGATGGCGATGACGCGGCCGTGGTCGTCGAAGACGGGGCCGCCCGAGTTGCCCGACCCCGTCGTGTTGATCTGCAACTGGTAGGAGTCGCCGATGACCGAGACGGTCGTCTTCTCGGCGCCGGCCGTCCCCGTCCCCGAAGAGTCGCGGTAGATGCGGCCGATGTTGCCGACCGTCACGGTCGGGTCGGGAATCTCGATGCCCTTCGTCTCGGGGTTCATCGCGTCCTGCGAACGCACGATGCCGTAGACCGGCTGCGAGATGGCCGGGTAGCCGAGCACGATGGAGGTCTCGCCGGCCTGAATCGTGTCGTAGTTGTCGTTGATCTCGACGGCGGGCACGGTGCCGGGGCTGTCCACCTTAATCATCGCCACATCGTGGCGTGGGCTGACGGCCGAGAGCTTGGCGGCGAGCTTGCGCTCCGACTTGGGGAAGAGCACGTCGAGGTGGTCGTTGCGGCCGTCGTAGGAGACGCCGTCCTGCTTCGACTGCGACGGAATCCAGTTGGCCGGCGCATTCGGCACGGCCGCGACGGGCGTCATCTTGCCGTCGGGCCCTTGGGCGACGAGGATGCCGTTGTCGGCCGACGGCGGGAAGTGGTAGGACGACTCCCAAGCGGCGGCGACGTGGCGGTTCGTCAGGATGAAGCCGTCCGAAGAGACCGCGAAGCCCGAGCCCGTGTGGCGCCCGCCGATGCCGACGTTCAGAGAGTTCGAGTTGTAGGTCAGGTACGGCTCGATGGCGTCGCCGACCTTGACGTAGAGCGCGGCGGGGCGGCCGTTGTACATCGTGTACTGGTGGTAGACCAGCCCGTTGCCCTGCTGCGAGACGAGCTTCCACGCCACGTCGATCTTGACGACGGCCGCGCCGTAGTTCTTGACCACGTCGGCGGGCTTCATCGACGCGGCGGCCGTCTCGGTCGCCTTCGCTTCGTCGAGCCCCTTCTTGAGCGTATCGACCTGATTCTGGGCCGCCTGCTGGGCCGCCTGCGACGCTCCCGACATGCTGCGCCAGAGGAAGAAGCCGCCTATGGCCGTGACGCCGAGGAAGAGCACCACGACGACGGCGATGACCGCGAGGTAGGTGCGGCTCTGGCTCTTCTTGGCCTGCTGCACGTTCTGCGAGACGATGCGCTCGACCGTGGCCTTGCCGACGCCGTGCGACTGCTGCTGCTGCGCGTTCGCGGTCGGCGGGAAGCCGGGGCCGCCCGTCGGGGGCGGGCCGCCCGGGACGCGCGTGGCGGGCGCGCCTATCGGCGGCGGGCCGGCCTGCGCGACGCGCGTGGCCTTGGTCGCACCGGCGGGGCGCGGCTCGATCTCGAAGATGAACTCGGGGCCGCCGGGGCCGAGCTGGACAACGTCGCCCGGGTTGACGCGGACGGTGCCCGAGATGCGCTGCCTATTCACAAACGTCCCGTTGCGGCTGTTCATGTCGGTGACGATGAACTGCGAAGGGTCGTTCGGGTCTTGTGTGATCTTGGCGTGCTGACGCCCGACGAGGTCGTCGCGGTCGGGGTCATACTTCACCGTTGACGAGGGATCACGCCCGAGGATTACCTCCTTGACGTGGTTGAGCGGGAACTCTTCCACCTGATTGGCCTTCGAGCCGCTAAGGTGCTTGAGAACGATGCGTTCCATTGAATGGTCTCCTTCAAGGGTCTAACTCTGGACGGTCAAGCGCCGCGCAGGCGCCGTACGTGGCAGTCTTTCGATGTCGATGGTTAACGCGTGAAAAGGGCGCGGGTGGGCTCAACCTTAAGAGCCACGGGTGAGCCCGCGCGGGGGCGCCGTTGGCGAGCGACATCTGCGTACTGTTTCAAGATTGTTACCGCGGGCGGGTAAATCGAATGCTTGAAAAGGTCTGCGTGAACCTGCGCGCCCTCAAACCACAAAGAGCGGCGGGCGGCGTCGGGGGTCGCTCGTCCTGCCTACGGCCACGGCGGCAGATTATACAGCAAAGCCGCGCGTCCGCAAGCCCAAGAAAGCCCTGAAGCGTGAACCGTAAATCGTGACAAGTGAAGACAGGTTCTGCTTGTCAGGGTTTACGGTTCACAATCTTTTAAGACTCGCCGCCCGGTGCCGTCAGCCGCCCGGTGCCATGAGCCTTCGGGCGCGCGGGGAGGATGACGATGTTATCAATGAGCCGGGTCTTGCCGACGTGCGCGGCCAGAGCGATGAGCACGGGGCGGTCTTCCGGCAGACGGTCGTACTTCTCCATCGTGTCGGCGTCAACGACCCCGACGTATTCGAGCCGCGCCAGAGGCTCGGCCTCCACCTGCGCGCGCACGGTCTCGGCCAGACGCTTCGCGTTGCGCTCGCCTTCGAGATAGACCTCGCGCGCCTGCGACAGCCCGCGATAGAGCACGGCCGCCGCCCTGCGCTGCTCGTCCGAGAGATAGGCGTTGCGCGAGGAGAGGGCGAGCCCCGTCTGCTCACGCACGGTGGGGAGGACGACGACCTCGATGTCAAATGAGAGGTCGCGCACCAAACGCTTGACGACGAGCGTCTGCTGCGCGTCCTTCTGCCCGAAGAAGGCGAAGTCGGGGCGGACGGAGTTGAAGAGGACGGTCAAGACGGTGGCGACGCCGCGGAAGTGGCCGGGGCGCGCGACGCCCTCCATCGTCTCGGAGAGCCCTTCGACCGTGACGTAGGTCGCGAAGTTCTTCGGGTAGACCTCTTCGACCGGCGGCGCGAAGATGTAATCGACGTTGTAGTCGGCGAGCTTCGTGGTGTCGCCCGTCAGGTCGCGCGGGTAGCGCGCGAAGTCCTCGGACGGCCCGAACTGCGCCGGGTTGACGAAGACCGAGACGATGACCACGTCGCACATTCGTCGCGCCTCGCGCACGAGGCTCAAGTGCCCCTCGTGCAGCGCGCCCATCGTCGGCACGAGCCCGATGGTCTTATCTTCCTCGCGCCTGAGCTTGCGCGCGACGCTCGCCATCCGCTGTCTGCGGTTGATGATTTCCATGTGGTGAATGGTGAATGATGAATGGTAAATGGTTCTTATCGCTTCACCATTTACCATTCACCATTCACTGCTTTTTCGTCTCCTCGTCGCCCGCGTCGCGCTTGAGGCCGAGTTCGGCGGCGGCGTCGGCGGGGAGTGGGTAGGAGTGTTCGTCGGAAGGGAAGGCGCCCGCGCGCACGTCCTCAGCGTAAGCCTGAAAGGCTTCATTCATCGCGTCACGCACGTTGGCATACTGGCGCACGAAGCGCGGGCTCGACTTGCTGAAGGAGAGGCCGAGCAGGTCGTGCGTGACGAGTATCTGCGCGTCGCAGTCGGGGCCCGCGCCGATGCCGATGGTCGGGACGTGGAGCGCGGCCGTGACCTCGCGCGCAATCTCGCGCGGGACGACTTCGAGGACGACGGCGAAGGCGCCCGCCTCTTCGAGCGCGAGCGCGTCCTCGAAGAGCGCGCGCGCCGCGTCGGCCGTCTTCGCTTGCAGGCGGTAGCTGCCGAGCTTGTTCAAAGACTGAGGCGTCAGCCCGACGTGCCCCATCACGGGAATCTCCGCGGCGACGAGGCGGCGGACGGTCTCGACCCTGTTGCGTCCGCCTTCGAGCTTGACGGCCTCGGCGCCGCCCTCCTTCACCAGACGGAGCGCGGCGCGCACGGCGTCGTCGGCGCCCGTGTGGTAGGTGCCGTAGGGCATGTCGGCGACTAAGAGCGCGCGCTCCGTCCCGCGGCGCACCGCCCGCGTGTGGTGAAGCATCTCTTCGAGCGTGACGGGCACGGTCGAGTCGTAGCCGAGCACGACGTTACCGAGAGAGTCGCCGACGAGGATGATGTCGGTGCCGGCCTCGTCCACGATGCGCGCGGTCGGATAGTCGTAGGCCGTCAGGCAGACCAGCTTCTCGCCGCGCTCCTTGCTCGCGCGGACGGCGGGCACGGTCACCTTCTCGGGGCGCTGCTGTTTGAGATAGACCATTGTGTGATTGTTCCCTCTGTGCTTTCGGGTGGGTCAGTCCGAACAGACCGGTGCGACGAGGAATCGGGTTGACGGCGGAAGTGTTCGGCGGCGCATGTTGGCGATAGTGTACGCTTGCGCTACTTGAGTCGGCAAATTTGAGAGCGCCAGATTATAGGCAGCCCCGAACTGAAGGGGCAAGGGCAAAGGCGTCAGCCCGGCGTCCATAGTTGAACGTAGGGGCGGTCGGGGGTCGCGGCGAGGAGTTGGGCGAAGGTCGCGCCGAGCGTGGGGTGTTGCGAGCCGGGAATCAGCTCGGCCAGAGGGGCGAGGACGAAGCGGCGCAGGTGGAGGCGTGGGTGCGGGAGCGTGAGCCGCTCCGTCTCGATAAGCTCTCCCGCGTAGAGCAGCAGGTCGAGGTCGAGCGTGCGCGGCGCGAGTGGGCGCGGGCGGCGTCGGCCGAGGCAGCGTTCGATGTCGAGCAGGAGACCGAGCAACGCTTCGGGCTCGGGCAGCGGCGCGGAGATTTCGGCCACCATGTTGAGGAAGGCGGGCTGCTCCTCTGCGACGCCCGCCGGCTCGGTCTCGTAGACGGAGGAGAGGCGCGACACGCGGAGCCCTGCGGCCGTCATCCCGCGCAGCGCCAGCAGCAGATGCCCCGCGCGGTCGCCGAGATTCGAGCCCATCCCGACGTAGGCGCGAAGCGGAAACGTCATTGACGGGCGCCCTTCGTATACCCGCTCGTCGAGCTCTCCTGACTTTTATTGAAGTCTTCCGAATGCCCGCGCGCGATGCTGAGCGTCTGCCAGCCGGAGGACTTGAGGTGCTTGGCGAGGAAGACGATCTGCCCCGTGTGCTGGCCGTAGTGCGAGAGCTGCCGGTTGACGGCCTCGACGACCGTGTGCAGCTCGCCGCGGATGGTGACGGAGCGGTCGATCTCTTCGGGCGTGAGAGATTCGAGCGTCTCGAAGACCGTCTGCCAGCCCGCCTCCCAGCGCGCTTCGATGGCTTTGCGGTCTTCGCTCTCAAGGACGAACTCCGAATCGCGCCGGCGGTCGGGCTTCTCGCCGTCGCTGGTCAGGAAGTCAGTCCAGCGCGAGCGCATGTTGCCGGCCATGTGCTTCATGATGAGGGCGATGCTGTTCGACTCCGGGTCGATGGTGCGGAAGAACTCTTCGTCCGAGACCTGCGCGATGGCGCCGTCGGCGAGCTTCTTCTGGCCGCGGAACATGCGTACCGCGTCCTTCAAATAATGTTCGGCGAGCGAGTCGGTCATGGCTTTTCCTCTTCAGGTATGTTTTGGGAAAACGCGAGGCGACGTATTATAACGCGGCGGGTCTGAAAATGCGTGCGCGCTCGGAGGCGGCCGGAACGTATGTCACAACTCTTCGCGCTGGTCTGGTTGAAGTGGACGCTGGTGCGCAACTCCCTGCGTTCGCGCAGGGCCGTGGCGGGGCGCGTGGCGGCGGCGCTCGGCGTGGTGGCGGGGCTCACGCTGTCTGTGGCGGCGGCGTGCGGCGTGGGCGCGGGCGCCTACGTGCTCTCGGCGTACGCGGGGCCTTGGGCGGGGAAGGCGCCGCAGTCGAACACAGGGTTCGCCGTCCTGCTCTTCATCTTTACCGTCACCTTTCTGATGTGGGCGCTGATGCCGCTCGCGCTCGGCGGCGGGAGCCGCTTCGAGCCTTCGAGGATGCTGCTCTACCCGGTCTCGCTCGGGCGCCTCTTCGCCTTCGACTTCCTGAGTGATTTGACGAGCCTCACGTCGGTCTTCGTCGTGCCTTCGCTCGTGGCGCTGTGTGTCGGCGTCGGGCTCGGGCGCGGGCATCTCGCGGCGGGGCTGGCGGTGGCGTTGGTGTCGGTGGCGTTCGGGCTCTCCTTCTCGAAGCTTTTGTCGGTGGGCGTCGGCGCTTTGATGAGGTCGCGGCGGACGCGCGGCGAGACGGCGCTCGCCATCGTCGGCGCGATGCTCGGGTTGACGGGCGTCTTGATGGGACAGTTGATGCCTTACCTCGAACGGCACGCGGACTCGCTCGGGGCCACGCGCTGGACGCCGCCGGGTGCGGCTGCCGACGCTATCGCGCGCGGACTCTTCGCGGGCGACTCGGGCGTGCTCACGGTCTCAACCTTGACGCTCGGGGCATACGCGACCGTCTGTATGCTGCTCGCTTACCGCGTCGCGCTGCGCACGGCGCTCGGCGCGGGGGGAGGGAAGGCGCGGCGCAAGGCGCAGCCGTCCGCGGAGGCCGCGGCGCACGGCGAAGGTTATGCGGGGTGGCAGTTGCCTTTCGTGTCGCAGGAGTTCTCGGCGCTCTTCGAGAAGGAGGTGCGGTACGCGATGAGGAACGCGCAGTTGCGCGTCATCGCGGTGATGGCCGTGGCGTTGACGGTCGTGTTGAGATTGGGGCCGGCGGGCGCGGGGAGCCGGCGGATGTGGAGCGGGCTCACGCCGTACGCCGAAGGGGCGGGCGCGGTCTTCAGCGTCATCTACATCTTCATGCTCGTCTCGCCGGTCTCGACGAATCTGTTCGGGTACGACGGGGCGGGGATGCGCGCGCTCGTGCTCTCGCCCGTGAGCCGCCGGACGATGCTTTTGGCGAAGAACGCGGCCGTGACGCTCATCTCGCTGCTGCTGGTCGTGGTAGGCGTCGGCGTGGGCGGGTTCTTCCTCGGCGACCTGACGTTGCCGGTGCTGCTCTTTGCGCTGCTCGCGTTCGTGACGACGGCCGCGCTCTTTGCGCCCTTCGGCAACTGGCTCTCTTTGCAGTTCCCGAAGCGCGTGCAGTTCGGTAAACGCATGAATCGCTCGGGCGTGGCGGGTCTGCTGCTGGTGCCGGTCTTCTTCGTGCTGCTGCTGCCGCCCGCGGGCGCGGTCGCGGCGGCGCACTTCGCGGGGAGCTACGTCGTCAAGTATGTTATACTCGCCGCGTTCGCGCTGCTCTGTGTCGGGTTCTACGCGCTGATACTCCCGCGGCAGGGGCGCACCCTTGAGCGGCGCGAGCTGGAAGTCCTCGAAGCCGTCACCGGCCGCAGCGGCGAGGACGAGCAAATCATAGGTTGAATGAGAGTAGGCAGAAGACAGATGGCAGATGGCAGTTGAGAATCTTACTTCGAGCAGTCGAAATTAAACCTTCAACACACTAACGCGGAGCGACCGCCTACTGCCATCTGCCATCTGCCTACTCTCCAATTCCAGTGACGCCGCCTGCGCGTGCGTCCGGGCGGGTGAATTGAGAGCCCCGCCCTTACACAAATGGCTCGCAGAAAATTTCGACACCAGCGTCACGAGCCCCCCTCTGTACGCTCTTTTCAGGACTACCTGACCACGCCCGCTCCGCAGACCTCGCGCTCGGAGCTGATGGCGCTCGTCCGCGGCGGCGAAGACACCTTCCTCGAACTCAAGGTCAAGCTCTCGAACCCCGAGCGCATTGCACAGGGCATCGTGGCGCTTGCCAACACGGGCGGCGGCGTCATCGTCTTCGGCGTCAACGACAACCTCCGCGTCGAAGGCGTGGACGATGCCGACGCCGTCCGCGACGAGCTCGTCCGCATCTGCCGTGAGGACGTGTATCCCGCGCTCTTTCCCTTCATCGACATCATCTCGTTCGACAACGGCCTGCGCGTCGTCGCGCTCGACATCGAGGGCAAGCGCCGCCCGTACCGCACGTCCGACGGGCGCTTCTTCCTGCGCCTCGGCGCGGAGAAGCGCGAGGCGACGCGCGAGGAGTTGTCGGCGCTTCTCGACGAGTCGCGACCGCTCATGTACGAGAACGTCGGCGCACTCGGCGCCGATGTCTCGGACATAGACGAGGCGCACCTGTGGAGCTTCGTGCGCGAGTTCGAGCCGGACGCCTACTCGACCGGCTCGGCGGCGGGCGCGGCCTATCCGACCGCAGAGGTCTTGGAGCGCGACCTGCTGCTCGCCGTCCCGGCCGCCGCGGGCTCTCTGACAGAGCGCGTGGCGCCGACCGTGGCGGGGCTCCTCCTCTTCGGGCGCGACGAGCGCGTGGCGCAACTGCTGCCGCGCTCGACCGTCATGTGCGCGCGCTACGCGGGCACAGACACGCAGGCGCCGAAGGTCGAGGCGGTAGAGCTGGCGGGGAACCTCCACACGCTCTTCGAGTCGGCCGTGCGCTTCGTCGAACGCTACTGCGATCTCTGGGAGCAGCGCCCGCGCCAGACGCGCACGCACGCACCGGCCGAGTCGCCCGTCGCGCCGCGCGCCAACTATCACCGAGGAGCGCTGACCGAAGCCTTGGCGAACGCGCTCGTCCACCGCGACCTCGCACTGCCCGGCGTGACGACGCGCGTCAACGTCTTCGACAACTCAATCGAGGTCACCAACCCGCGGCGCACGGCCGGCTTCGCGCCCGCGGCGCAGCGCGCCATCCGCTACGGCGTACAGCAGCGGCTCAACCCGCAGACGGCCTCCATCTTCACGAGCCCCGCCTACGGCCTGCGTCTCCAAACGGGCGGCCTGCCCATGCTCCTGCGCGAGTCGCGCCTCTTCTCCGGCCGCAAGTCGGACGTGCACGCCGTCAACGATGAGTTCAGGGTTCGACTGTACGGAGGGTGAAGGGGAGTAGGCAGAAGGCAGATGGCAGTAGGCAGTTAAGAGAAGAAAGCACCCTGAAATAATCGGAGGCGGCGAGCTTATCGACTCGCCGCCTCCGAATTTATTCGGGCCTTTTTTCTTTCAACTGCCTACCGCCATCTGCCTTCTGCCTACTTGCTTTTCTCATCCTTCGGCGAGTTGTAGAACTGGCGGGCTTTGACGACGAAGTCCTTGTCGTCGTAGACGCCGTCGCCGTTGACATCGACCTTAACGATGATCTTGTGGCGCTTGCCGTCGCGGCGCTCACCGGCGCTGTAGGCGAGGCTGTACTGGTTGCGCATCATGGCGTTGATGCTGTTGAGGATGGCCGGTATCTCGCCGGGGAAGGTCATCGGGAAGTAGGCGCCGCCCGTCTCGTCGGCGAGCGTCTTCAAGGTGTTCTGCGCTTGCAGGAAGCTCATGCGCCCGGGCGAGGTGGCGCCGCCGATGCCGTCCTCGGCCCCGAGCCGGTCGTCGTACTTCTTCAGGAAGAGGTTCCCCGTCCCGACGATGTAGATGGGCACGCCCGCATTCTGCGCGATCTTGCGCGCCTCGTCGTAGTTGATCTTGCTGAAGGTGTCGAGGCCGCTCGAAATCAGGAAGACGGCCTTGCGTCGCCCCTGTATGTCCTTCATCCCGCCGTACTCCTGCCAGCGCTTGTCGGAGTTCTCCAGCACGACGGAGTCGGCGCGCCCGCCCGCGAGCGTCAGCTTGAGCGCGTCGAAGAGGTTCGTCTCGCGGAAGGCCGGCTGGTTGCGCAGCAGCAGCATGATGACCTGATTGATGCGGCTCGGGTCGTTGGTGAAGTCTGTGAGAGGCGTCGGCCGCATGTCGTAGGCGATGACCGAGACGTAGTCGTCGGGCGGCTTGATGAACTGCGAGAGGAAGGTCGCCATCGGCCTGAGCACTTCGAGCTGGCCGGCCTCCTGCCCGCTCGCGCCCATGTAGCCGATGTCCTGCCCGAGCTTGCTGTACTCCATGACGACGGCGACGGTGATGGGCGCGTCGGGGGTGGAGAAGTTCGTCACGTCGCGCTGGATGCCGTCCTCGAAGATGGCGAAGTTCTCCTTCTTCAAACCCATCACGATCTGGCCGTTCTTCTTGTTGTAGACGACGGCCTCGACCTGCACGATGTTGGAGGCGACCTTCACCACGTCCTGCTCCTTGAGCGTGTCGGGCGGGATGGGCTCCTGCGGCTCCTGCGGCTTCGTCTGATCGGTGGTCTGCTGCTCGTCGGGGCGCGTGTTCTTCTTCTGCGGCGCCTGCGGCGGCGTGCGGCGCGACTGCGCGGTGACGGGCGTGACATAAGCGCCCGCACAGATGAGGAGCGCGAGGGCGCTGGCGACGGCACGGCGCAAAAAGCGGGTATTCATATTCCGTAAAACCTTTCGGATTGAAGGGCCGGGCGAGTCCTCTTTAAAGGGTTCGACCAGACTATAAGGCGCGCCCGCGCGCACGGTCAAATAAAACAAGGGCCAGAGCCTTTTGATGAACGGGGCGGGCAAATGGTTTCTCGCCCGCCCCGCATCATTGAAAGACTCCGGCCCTTCTTTTATTTGAAGTCCCGTCTGTTACCGGTCGTCGCCGCCGCCGCTGCTCGTCATCGGCTCGACCTCGATGAGCGCGTCGTAGCTGCCGGTGTTGTCTTCGAGCTTGCCCTCGTTGACGCCGAGGAAGAGGCGGCCGTCGCGCGGCGCGTAGAACTCGCGGTTGGCGCCGACGGCGATGAACTCGTCGTTGTCGTCGCCGATGACGGCGATGAGCGTCCCCGTCGGCTCGTTACGCATCAGCTTCTCTGTGTCCACGACGCGCGGCAGACCCGTCGGCGTCGAGAAGCGACCCTCGCCCAAGCTTACGCGACCCGTCGCGGTGATGCGCAGACGCTGACCCTTCCTGACCATCAGGCCGGAGTCCGTCCAGCCGTTGGCGGAGTTGTCGGCGCGGACGCGGACGCGGACGGGGAAGAAGGGCGAATCGCCGCCGCGCGCGGGCGTCGGGCTGGTCGCCGGGATGTTGGTCGGGCTGGTGCGACCCGTGTTGCTGGTGTTCGAGCCGGTGTCGTTGCCGAGGGTGGGCGGGCGCTGCCCGGAGGTCTGGCGCGGCTCCTCGCGGCGCGGCGTCGGCGCCGGTGTGGGCTGCGTGCGCGTCGTCTCGACCGGAGGGTTGTAGGTGCCCGTGTCGGGGACGGAAGAGGTCTCGGCGCCGTCGGCGTTGTCGAACTCGATGGACTCCACGTCCTCCATGTTGAGCGTCATGCGGCTGCGGCGTGTGCCGCCGCGCGCGGAGCCGATGAGGACGGTGAACTGCTGGTCGCGGAAGGCGACGATCTGGCCGCGGATGACCTGACCGTCCTTCATGCGGATGGTGTCGGCGAGCACCGACGCGCCGAGTGCGAGGACGACGGCGAGTGCGGCAAGCGGCCGTGCGAGTTTGAGAACGTGCATAATTCCTCCCGGGATGGCGGCGGGCTCCACCGCGAAGCCACATGTAAACAGAGAGAGACGCGCTTTGCAAGCGGGAGAGCGGCGGGCTCAGCAGCGATTGATGGCCTGCGTGTGTGAGGGGTTGCCCGTTTGTTTTCGGATGGGGTTTCAGGGAACTTTATAGCCCCCGTTTCTTGCGCGCGGATGCGAACGGGTCAGTACCGCCCGTTACCGCAGGCGGTACTGACCCGCCACCTGTCGCGGGCAATTAGAACCGGTCGAGGAAGAGATAGCGGGCCCTGTGCCTGTCATCCTCAACGCGCGAGTCAACGTCAAGTCGCATGATGCTCACGGTGCCGCCGTTGGTGACGGCGGGCCACTTGGGCAAGCCGGGGCCGTTGGGGTCGCCCTTCTTTACGAAGTTCGCGAAGTAGGGCTGCATGACCTCCGAGACCTTGTAGTCGTCCGGCGTCCACGCGTAGACCTTGTTCGAGGCGAGGTTGCCCAGAGCGTACTCGATCTCGGCCGAGTGGACGGCGCCGCCCGCGGCCGTCGTCGTGACCGCGCCCGAGTTCGGCCCGCGCACGACGCCGCCCGCGAGCCCCGGTCGTGCATCGCCCATCTCGGGCGTCATCGGCGGGCGTGGGTGCGCGTAGAAGTATCGATAGACGTTGCGCCCGCCCGTCCGCGCGTGCAGGTCGAACCACTTCCAAGTGCTGTAGCCGATAAAGCGGTCGCCCGCCAAGTCCGTCGCCGCCTCGAAGACCTCCTCGCGCGTGCGCGCCGGGTAGAGCTTCAGAGCTTCTTCGGCGCGTGCGCCGTAGAGCTTGCGCACGGCACGCTCGTAATTCTCCGGCGTCGGCTCGTCGCCGCCCAGCAGAGCGCGCCCGCTCATCTCCTCGGAGTTCCAGCCGACGAGCAGAGGGACGTGCGCCTGACGGCCGGCGGCGTAGGTCTCTTGCGGCGGCTCGTTGAAGAAGTAGCCGTCAACGGCGATGGGGAAGCGACCGAAGGGCTGCTTCTTGCTGGCCTCCATCAGTTGCTCTGTCGTGAGCGCGCGCAGAGCGTTGAGTGACGTAGCGCCGACCTCGCCCGCGAACTTCGTCCCGTCGGCCTCGGCCTGCGCGAGCGGGACGGCGCGCATGGTGGAGAGCACGGAGCCGCTCTCGCCGATGGCACCGGCAATCAAGTCTCTCGAAAGAGGCGAAGCCATCTGCGCGCTGA
>JBJMGQ010000068.1:0-9485 GCA_045807845.1 Pyrinomonadaceae bacterium
CGTGATGCCCTCCTTCGTGTCGAGCAGATTCTTCATCGCGGTGTTGCCTAAGACGACGATCACGTCGGGGCGCGCGATGTTGATTTCGCGCAGGAGGAAGGGCTTGCACGTGTGCGCCTCTTCGGTGGTCGGCGTGCGGTTGGCGGGTGGCCGGCAGCGGTTGACGTTGCCGATGAGCACGTCTTCGCGCTTGAGGCCGATGGCCTCGATGATCTTGTTGAGGAGTTGGCCCGCGCGGCCGACGAATGGTCTGCCGCTCGCGTCCTCGTCGGCCCCCGGCGCCTCGCCAACAAACAACAGGCGCGCGTTCGGCTTCCCTTCGGTATGGACTATGCGGTTGCGCCCCTGATGCAGAGGGCAGCGGACGCACTCGCCGATGTCTGCGCGGATCTCCTCGAAGGTCTCGCCGGGGCGGCCGAGGCTCAGCTCGTCCTTTGGCGTGATGTCGCCGAAGAGCGTCTCGCGCGGCGCGGGCGGGTCGGGTGAAGGCTTGCGGATGGGTCTCTTTGGCATGTCCGCTTGGTAGAGCATGTTGGGCGACTCGGCCGCGGCGTTCGGCTGCGGCTTCGCGGCCTGACTCGTTTGAGGGGGAGGCGGGGGCAGCGTTCTCGGCGGAGGCGGCGGGGGACGCTGCGCGCCGGCGTTCGAGGGGCGCTCCGCGCTTGCGTTTCTTTGAAGCGCGGGCGGGACGGGCGGCCGTGCCTTCACGCTCTCCTCACGCGTGCGCGCGGGCGCTTCGAGCGCGTGCGCGTCCAGCCCATCCAGACCCTCCACGCCAAGCTCGCGCAGGTACGAGGCCGACTCGGCCACGTCCTCCGCCAGAGACTTCAACAACTCTCTCGCCTGCGTCTCGTCTTCCATCTGGGCCATCCGGGATGCCACATTATGACACGAAGCGGCGGCGCGGCGCAGCCTCTAAAACTTGGGCGCGGGTTTGCGCACGGGCTCGGGCGTGGCCTTGAACGGCAGGACTAGCTCGCGCCTCGCATAACGGCCGGGCTCGCCCGCGAACTTCACGCCAAGCTTCCAACGGCCGCCCTCGTCCGCCGTCAAGGTCAGCCCTTCGGGCTCGGGCGGCAGACCGAGCGGCCTGCCGCTCCGCACGTTGAGTGTGTACTCGCGCCCCGCAACTCCTTCGAGCAGGAGTCGAAGCCCCGCTGACTCGCCGCGCGAGCGCAGCACGCGCAAGCCCGTGCTCTTGTCGCCGGGACGCGGCGCCTCGCGCGCAGAGTAGATGTCCGAGCCCTCTTCGTATCTGACGACGACCAACACCATGTTGCCCCAAAGGAAGGAGGGCCGCCCGTGCTTCGAGTCGGTTTCAAAGACGGCCGACTGTACGTCACCCGCCTGCTCGATGTTGAACTTGACCGGCGTGCCGTTGACCTCGACCGACCTGATGCGCGCGTCGAGCGGGAAGGCTGGGGCCAACTCGAACTTCACCGGCGGCCTCTTGCTCGCCTCCACGCCTTCGGGGAGGTCAAGCACGATGTCCAACTCGCCGCCCGCGCGCGACAGCGAGAGGTTGAAGAGTTGGCCGCCCGCGCGCACACGTTTGACGAGCAGCTTATTCCAGTCGGCCGGCAGTTGCGGCGCGAACCGGACGGTCGAGCCGGAGTCTGTGACCTCAAGCCCCAGCAGCCCGCGCAGGAGCGGCGTCACGGTCATGGCCTCCGACCAAATTTGATGGTGCGAGGAGCGACCGAAGGGCGCGTTGTAGTCGCCGGAGAGAAGCTCCGTCGTGTAGCCGAGCGCGCCCTGCTCGCGCAGAAGCACGTTCGACATCAACGCCTGAAGGCCGACTGTAGGCCGTCCATAGCGGTACGCGCCCATCGACGCCCAGCCCGTGAAGAGGGGCCAGACCGAGCCGCTGTGATATGAGAGCGGGTCGTAGAGCCGGCTCTCGTCCGAGATGATGCGCGCGCCCCAGTCGGTCGCGATGTGGCCGGAGCCGAGGCGGTCAATCTCTTGCTGCGCATGCGCGTCGTCGAGCACGCCGAACCAGAGCGGGACGGCGGGCAGCACCGTCTCTTCGTCTACGAGCTTCGACTTATCCAGCTCGTTCATGCGCTGCTGCCGACGCTCGCGGTTCGGGCCCTTGTCGGCCTCGCGCGGCTCTGCCCGTGGAATGTTGGTGGCGAAGGCGTAGAGGCCGCGCTCGTCCAGCCAGTAGGTCTTCTCGATTGCCTCCGTCACACGCCGGGCCGCGTCCGAGGCTTCGACGGCGAGCTTCTCGTCTTCCAGCAGCCCGGCCATCTCCTCGACGCCGCGCAGCGCCTCGACCCAGAGCCCTTGCATGTAAATCTCTTCGTGCGGCGGATAGAGCGAACCGCCTTCGACCCAGCCGTGGCCGAAGCTCGTGTTCTCAATCAGCCCGTTGTTGTCCGTGTCGGTCGCGCGCGTGAAGCGATAGGCTTTGAGGATGGACTCCCAGTTAGCGCGCAAGTAGCTCACATCGCCGCTCGCGCGCACGTAGTCTGCGTGCGCGATGATGTAGAGCGGCGTGGCGTCGGCGCTCGCCCAAGCGTAAGGGTAGCCGGTGAACCAAGGGACGAGGCTCGCGCTCTGTGAAATCTCGTGCGGGATTTTGCCGTCGGCGCGCTGGTACTTCTTGAGGAAGTCAAGCGCGGTGCGCACGCCCTCGAAGTCTCCATAGGAGTCGATGGCGAGCGCCGTCCATAGCGCGTCGCGGCCGAAGAACCAGGCGAAGCCGGGGCGCTCCGACTCGCCCGCCGTGCGGAAGCCCGCGACGAGCCCGCGCCCGAGCAGCGGGTTCTCGACGAAGCCCTTGTCGATGCCGACCTTCGCCCACGCGAATGCTTCGTTGACGCGCTCGTCGGGCGTGACCACCTCGGTCGTCTCCGCGAGCAGATGCCGGTAGTGCTCGACGTTCTTCTCGTACAGCTCACGCGCCGAGCCGAGCAGGCGCGCGTAGGTGGCGCGCGCGTCGTCAGCCCCCTTCACGCTCCCGGCGATGACGATGGGGATGAAGCTCGACTTCAGCTCTGCGGCGCTCACCTCCATGCGGAACTCGGCGGGCACGTCGCGCGGCTCCTCCTGATAAGGCATGACGGACACGTCGCGCGCGGCGGGACTGCCGACCATGCCCGCGTAACGCCCCGTCTCTTCGTAGATGAAGTATGCGCGCTGCTTCTCGTCCCAAGAGAGCGACGGGGTCATCAGCCCCGCGGGCCACATCAGCTTCAGGCGCGGGCGAAAGCGGGCCGTGACGACGACGGGCAGCGCCGAGTCAACGTCGAGCAGCATACAGATGCCCGGCTCGTCGAGCGGCGCAAAGATGGTCTGTTTTACTGTGAAGGCCGCGTGCGAGTAGGTGATGGTTGTTGCTTCGGGTCGCACGTCGATGAGCGTCGCCGTATCCACGCCGCGGAATTCGAGCGGGTAGCCCTCGACGCGGAACGACAGCTCGAAGTCGTCGAGAATCTGTAAAGGGTAAGTCCATGCTTCGAGCTGCCTGTGCTCGTAGCCGAAGACGGCCGACTTGTGCCCGAGCACGTCGAGGAATGCGCCCGCGCGCGTGCGCCGCTCCAGACGCAGGCCGCTTGCGGGGAAGGGAAATTTCGTGACGAGTGTGGGTTGGGCGGGCTGTTGCGCGAACGCGACGGTTTGAATGAGTGAGAGTTGAAAGAGGAGAAAGAGGAATGACAGCGGAACACGAACGATTGAGTTTGGACGTATCAAGTGCTCAACCTTTCGTCTTCGCGGGCGCTGTTGCTACCGGGTCAGAACCACTCGCTACCGCGGGCGGGTCGTTGTAACTCGACGGTGCCAATAGCCAACGACCCGCCCGCTACCGCGGGTGGTTCTGACCTGATCTGCTCAACTCAGACGCCGAGCACATCAATCAACTCCTGCACGGCGGCGGCGCTCTTGTTGAGGGCGATGCGCTCCTCGTTGGTGAGGTTGATCTCGATGATCTGTTCGAGGCCGCGCGCGCCGAGCTTGCAGGGGACGCCGACGTAGAGATTGTTGACGCCGTACTCGCCTTCGAGGTAGGCGGCGCAGGGCAGAATCTTCTTCTTGTCTTTGAGAATCGCTTCGGTCATCTCGACGGCCGCCGCCGAGGGCGCGTAGTAGGCCGAGCCGGTCTTCAAGAGCCCGACGATCTCTGCGCCGCCGTTGGCCGTGCGCTTGACGATGGCGTCGAGCTGCTCTTTCGGCAGAAGCTCTGTGACGGGGATGCCGGCGCAGGTCGAGTAGCGCGGCAGCGGCACCATCGTGTCGCCGTGGCCGCCGAGGACGAAGGCCGTGACGTTCTCGACCGACACGTCGAGCGCCTCTGCGAGGAAGCAGCGCATGCGCGCAGAGTCGAGCACACCGGCCATGCCGATGACGCGGTGCTTGGGGAAGCCGGACTTCTTGAACGCCACCTGACACATCGCGTCGAGCGGGTTCGAGACGATGATGAGGATGGAGTCGGGTGAGTACTTGACTATCTCCTCGACGACGCTCGACACGATGCCCGCGTTGGTCTTCAAGAGGTCGTCGCGGCTCATGCCGGGTTTGCGCGGGAGCCCCGAGGTGATGATGACGACATCGGAGTTCGCCGTCTGCGCGTAGTCGTTGGTGGCGCCGACGAGCGCCGCGTCGAACCCTTCAATCGGCGCGGCCTGTGCCAAGTCCAGAGCCTTGCCCTGCGGCATGCCCTCGACGATGTCTACGAGGACGACATCGCCCAGCTCCTTGCTTGCCAGCCAGTGCGCGGCCGTCGCGCCGACGTTGCCGGCGCCGACCACCGTGATCTTGTTTCGCTTGCCCATCTGTCTCTCTCCCTTTCGTCTCTTAAAAGTCGTATGCTGTAGAGTGCCCGCGCGACGAATCAAGGCATAATTTGACGCCGAAGGCCGTGTTGCTGTGTCGCTGTTGGAAGAGCGCGAGTGTAAAGTGCGCTTCCGACGCGTGTCAAGATAAGCTCACGGCGGTACTGACCCGATAACGCAGATGAAACTCTCGGCACTACTCAAAACTCTTTTCGGCGCGTGTGAAGAGGAGTACGCGGAAGGCGAAGAGTCGGGCGTTGACCCGTTCGACCCTTTCCCGGAGCCTGTGCGTTTGGAGATAAGTGATGTATTCGACCTGCACTCCATCCCACCGCGCGAGGTGCGCGCCGTCGTCGAGGAGTATCTAAGCGAGGCGCAACGGAAAGGGTTTCGACAGGTACGCATCATCCACGGCAAGGGCATCGGCGTGCAGCGCGAGACGGTGCGCACGGTGCTCGCGCGCACGCCCTTCGTGGAGCATTTTGCGGACGCACCGCCGGAGGCGGGCGGTTGGGGCGCAACCGTCGCCGTCCTCAAGACGGAGAGCTAACCCGGTCAGTACCACACGCGATATCGGATGAGTGCGTGCAACCGGGTCAGAACCACCCGCAGTAGCGTGTGGTTCTGACCCGGTTGCAGCGTAGACGCTCGCTACCGCAGACGGTACTGATAGGTCAGTGTCTACTTCCGCAGCCAGCCGAAGAGGCCGTGGAGAATCGTCTCGCGGTTCTCTTCGTAGATGGCCTTGGTGAGCGGGAGCGACATGGGGCAGGCGCGGACGCAGTTCTGCGCGTTGCCGCAGTTGGTGATGCCGTCGTCGCCGGTGATGCCCGTCAGCCGCTCGTCGCGCGTGATCTTGCCCGACGGGTGCATGTTCATCAGGCGCACCTGCGCGATGGCCTGCGGGCCGATGTAGTTGCCGTCGCCGTACTGCGGGCATGCTTCCAGACAGCAGCCGCACGTCATACAGCGCGAGTAGGCGTAGCGCTCGGCCACATCCTCCTGCGACATGCGGGGGCCGGGGCCGAGGTCGTATGAGCCGTCAATCTCAATCCACGCCTTGACGCGCTTGAGGTGTTCGAACATCTCCGAGCGGTCAACGACGAGGTCGCGCACGTTCGGGAATTTCGACATCGGCTCCAAAGTGATCGGCTTGTGCGGCTCAAGGTTGTCGATGAGCGCCGAGCAGGACTGGCGCGCGCGCCCGTTGATGACCATCGTGCAGATGCCGCAGACCTGCTCCAGACAGTTCATCTCCCAGACGGGCGGCGTCGTCCGCGTACCGTCGCGCGTGACCGGGTTCTTCCGAATCTCCATCAGGCAGGAGATGATGTTGAGGTTCGGCCGGTAGGGGAGCGCGAACTCCTCCCAACGCGCCGCTGCGTCCTGCCGCTCGCGGCGCCGGATACGCAGCACCACCTCCCGCGGCGGGTTCCTCAATCCATGCTGATGCTCTTCGGCGTTCGTGTTTGCGCTCATGAGTTAGAATTCCACCTTGTCGTAGACTGCGCCCAGATTCAACGTGCAACCGATTGACGGCAGCGTTAGCGAACCTTCAAGTCCGGCGGCCGCAGTTAGAGTCCATTTCATGGCCTCGCCCCTCACGTACTGCTCAATCAGCGGCGTTTGCTGCGAGACGAGCACGTACTCTTTTAGGGATTCAATAGTCCGGTAAGCCTGAAACTTTGCCCCGCGGTCGTAAGCTTCAGTGCTCGGTGACAACACTTCGATAATCACATCGGGGTTAAGAATAATGTCCCGACGTTCGTCGTGGAACTGCAAATCCCCGCAGACAACCATCACATCCGGGTAGAAGAACTTCCGCGAGTCCGGCATTCTGACCTTCAGGTCGGTCACAAACACGCGGCCGGGGCCGGCACGCAGTTGCATGTGAAGTTCGGCCGCTACGTTGATGACAATCTGAGAGTGGCGGACGCTTGCGCCGGTCATCGGGTAGACACCTCCGTCGAGATACTCGCTTCTGGTCTCCGATAACCTCTCGGCGGCGAGGTACTCTTCGGGCGTCACGTGTGTGACCGTTAAGGTTGACATAGTCCTAACCTGAATCGGGCGTCGGTTCTCCTTCTGCTACTGCTTCTCAGTCTTGCCCCCTGCTTCGTCTATCGAGTCGCCGCGCTCGGGGCGCGGGGTGACTTCGCCTGCGACGGCGTTGTCGACGGCCTCCTTCTTCTGTCCCCACGTCGCGGGGCCGGAGGTGTCGGGCGGCTTCTGCTCCGCGCCGGGGGCGGGCACCTGCGCGGCGCCCTCCTTCGTCGGCGACTGTTCGGCCTCGCCGCCTGTGGCGGCCTGCGTCTTCTGCTTGCCCTTCGTGTAGTCGCGCTTGCGCGGCTCGATGAGCCCCGCGTCCACGGCCTCCCAAGAGAAGACGGGGCCCTCGCCGGAGAACTCGGCGATGGTCGTCTTCAAAAAGTTCTCGTCGTCGCGGTTGGGGAAGTCGGGCTTGTAGTGCGCGCCGCGCGACTCGTTGCGGTTCAATGCGCCGAGCGTGATGACGCGCGCCAGTTGCAGCATGTTGTAGAGCTGGCGCGCGTGCGGCAGCGCGTGCGTCGCCCACATGTTCGAGTCGTTGAGCGAGATGTGCCGGTAGCGCTCAATCAGCTCAAGCAGCTTCTCGTCCGTCGCCTTCAGCTTGTCGTTGTAGCGCACGACCGTCACGTTGTCCGTCATCCACTTACCCATCTCGTCGTGGAGGACGTACTGGTTCTCCGAGCCCGTCTGCTTCAGTAGATTCGCGTTGATCTCCTGCTGGTGCTTCAGCTCGTCGTCGTAAATCTTCGACCCGTCGGCGCCGTTGCGCTCGACGTTCTTGGCGAACTCGATTGCCGCCGGGGCCGCGATGAAGCCGCCGTAGACGCAACTGACGAGCGAGTTCGCGCCCAGACGGTTCGCGCCGTGAATCGAGTAGTCGCACTCGCCCGCGGCGAGGAGTCCCGGGATGTTCGTCCGCTGCTCGAAGTCAACCCACAGGCCGCCCATCGAATAGTGCACGCCGGGGAAGATGCGCATCGGCACGTGGCGCGGGTCGTCGCCGACGAACATCTCGTAGATTTCCAGAATGGCGCCGAGCTTCTTGTCGAGCGTCTCGGCCGGGATGTGCGTCAGGTCGAGGTAGACCTGATTCTCGCCGTAGACGCCGTAGCCGTCGAGACAGACCTGAAAGATTTCGCGCGTCGCGATGTCGCGCGGAACGAGGTTGCCGTAGGCCGGGTACTTCTCTTCGAGGAAGTACCAGCGCTCCGACTCAGGTATCGAAGAGGGCTGCCGCTTATCATTCTGCGCCTTCGGCACCCACACGCGCCCGCCCTCGCCGCGCGCAGACTCCGACATCAGGCGCAGCTTGTCCTCGCCCGGAATCGAAGTCGGATGGACTTGGATGAACTCGCCGTTGGCGTAACGCGCGCCCTGTTGATAACAGGCGGAGACGGCCGAGCCCGTGCAGACCATCGAGTTCGTTGACTTGCCGAAGATGAGCCCGGGCCCGCCGGTCGCGATGATGACGGCGTCGGCCGGGAACGCCTTCAGCTCAAGCGTCGCGCGCTCCATCGCCACGAGCCCGCGGCAGACGCCGTGGCCGTCTTGTATGAGCGAGAGCATCTCCCAGTGCTCGTACTTCTTCACCTTGCCGGTGGCTTCGTAGCGGCGCACCTGTTCGTCCAGCGCATAGAGAAGCTGCTGGCCCGTCGAGGCTCCGGCAAACGCCGTGCGGTGGTGGAGCGTGCCGCCGAAGCGTCGGAAGTCGAGGAGTCCTTCCGTCGTGCGCGAGAAGGGAACGCCCATGCGGTCGAAGAGATAGATGATGGAGGGCGCCATCTCGCACATCTTCTGCACGGGCGGCTGATTGGCGAGAAAGTCGCCGCCGTAGACCGTGTCATCGAAGTGCTTCCAAGGCGAGTCGCCCTCGCCCTTGGTGTTGACCGCGCCGTTGATGCCGCCCTGCGCGCAGACCGAGTGCGAGCGCTTGACGGGCACGACCGAGAAGAGGTCTACGGAGTGCCCGCCCTCGGCGATCTTCATCGCGGCCGCGAGTCCCGCGAGGCCGCCGCCGACGATGGCGACACGGAGCTGGTTGTTTGCCATGTTATGCGAGTCCTATCAGTCCGAGGAGTCCGCCTTCCCACCTGAAGGCCACCTGCGCGTTGATGCCGACGAGGAGGAGCAGCAGGCCGATGGCGATGCAGGCATAGCCGGTCATGCGCTGCGCGCGCTCGCCGATGACGATGCCCCAGTCCACCGCGAACAGCCACAGCCCGTTGGCGAGATGCCAGACGGTCGCAGTGATGCCTACGAGATAGACTAGGAAGATGATGTTGTTGGCGAACTCACCGCTGACGATGTCGAAAGCCTGATTGGGGTGCTCGGCGACTGAGATTTCGTTCAGCCCGGGGATGAGCCCGAAGCGGAAGTTCAGCACGTGGAACGTGATGAAGAAGAAGAGAATCATCCCCGTGATGCGCTGGATGGTGTAGAACCAGTTGCGCGGGTAGGGGTACGAGACGTTGTTCGGCCGCATCTCCCAAGTGATAAAGAGGCCGTAGACGGCGTGGTAGATGAGCGGGATGAAGATGCCGCCGATCTCGATGAAGATGACGTAGGGAATCGACTGAAGGTCGCGGACAGCGTTGTTGAATTCGGCCGGCCCGGTCATCGCCTTCGAGTTGGTGTAGAAGTGCTCAAGCAGGAAGGCGC
>JBJMGQ010000069.1:0-7379 GCA_045807845.1 Pyrinomonadaceae bacterium
CGAAGCCGACCTGCCCGCCGATGACCGCGTCCGACTCGATGACGGTGCTGCCCGAGATGCCCGTCTGCGACGCGATGACGTCGCGCTCGCCTATCTCGACGTTGTGGCCGACCTGCACGAGGTTGTCGATCTTCGAGCCGCGCCCGATGCGCGTCGTGCCCAGAGCCCCGCGGTCGATGCAGGAGTTCGCGCCCACCTCCACGTCGTCTTCAATTAACACGGTGCCCACCTGCGGGAACTTGTGGTAGAGCCCTTCGGCATCGCGCACGTACCCGAACCCGTCCGCGCCCACGACGACGCCCGCGTGCAGCACGACCCGGTCGCCCAGCGTGACGCCGTCGTACAAGACGACGTTCGGCCGCAGCACACAATCACGCCCGACGGTAACGCCGCGCCCGATGACGCAGTTCGAGTGAACCTGTGTCCCCTCGCCGATGCTGACGCCTTCACCCACCGACGCGCCCGCGCCGACGTAAACGCCTTCGCCCAAACGCGCGCCCTCGGCAACGACGGCCGCTGGGTGAACGTGTCCCGCAAGTCTCTGCGGAGGGTGCAGCACTTCCGCCGCGAGCGCGAAGGCCAGCTTCGGCCGCGCCGCCTCGATGACGCTCGTCAAACCCTCCAACTTCTGCGCCGCCCCCTCCGGCACAATCACGCACGACGCGCGGCACGCACGCGCCGCCCCGAACAACTTCTCCTCCTCGACGAACGCAAGGTCGCCCTGCCCCGCCGTCTCGATGGACGACACACGCCGCACCACTGCCCCCGCGTCCCCGACGACGCGCCCGCCGACCAACTCGGCCAACTCGGCGACGGTTCTGCCTTGTTCGCTATTACTCATGTCCAGGCGTTGCCTCTGTTTCCGGACGTATTGTCCGGCGAATTACTTCAACAATTTCCGAGACATGTGGCGTCCATTCTTCTGCGCGGATACTGACGTGCTGAAGTTGAAAGTTCTTGCCATTATCCAGCTCTGCCATCTGCCGCAGCCTACCTCTAAGAGCATCAGCGACCGCGATTGCTTTTTCGTCTTCATGCCAACTCAAATTCAACTCCAAACTGCCGGTCGAGTACACAGTGTAGTAGGCTCTCTTTGGATCAACATCGGAGAACTTCACACTATATGTGCCGGTCTGATTCGTGTTCCATTTGACTTGGCCATGGCTTAAGGAGAACTCGTAGAGCTTACGCATGCCTTCTACTGCCGACGGGCTCAACTGTTCTTCAACCTTAGAGAAGAAAGTGGCTTCATCCCACTTCTGCTTCGCACCTGCGGGCTTAGGTGCGCTGGCTTCCTTCGTAACTTCCGCGCCGAACAGTTTCGGAATCAGAATCTCAAACCTGTCGAATTTGTAGAACTCCATCTCGACACCATAGATGGTGAATTGGCTGTTGCGATTGACGAAGGTGATGAGGTCTTTCAGCCGGTCGTTGAGGCGATCCATCAACACGACGAAGCGGAAATCACCTGCGCCCAAGTTTTGTCTGACCGTTTGTATCAGCCCGACTGCGTCCTCGGATTCCTCGCCGATGAAGTCGCGAATCTTATCCCCGAGCGTGGAGCCGAAAGCCTCGACGACCGACCGCTCAAGTCGCTCGACGAAGACATCTGAGTTTTCATAGGTGCGCCAGAGCGCGGCGCCATAATCGAGTACCTGCGCCAGCACATAGCGCTTGTCGGGATTCTTCGCCAGTTTGGTCTCGATGATGTAAAGGTTCCCTTCCTGATCGATGCCGAGCGCATCAATCGGCCCGCTCCCGGTCGGGAACTCGCGTGCGAGTACCAAGAGGCGCAAGTCCTCTCTAATTTCGTCAATTGGAATCGTGTGCGGGTTGTTCTTGATGTATGCCTGCAAGTAGTCCTCTTGGGCGATTGAGGTCGACTCAAGCTTCCGGGCATTCATGCCCTTCTCGGAGATGATAATGCTCATGAGCTACTCCTTCGACGGGCGGCATTGAAACTTCAGCGCGGGACTTTGAAGAGGAGTTCGCGCTCGGTCGAGACGGTCGTCTCGCGCTCTTCGCGCGTGAAGCCGCGGCGCGAGGCGCGGATGAAGGCGGCGAGGTGTTGGACGTGCTCGTCGCCCCACTCTTCGAGCGCCGCGAGGGCCTGCGCGAGCGGCAGGCGCGCGCGGAAGAGAATCTGGTAGGCGCGCTTTAAGGCCGCGCGCGACTCGGGCGCGAAGCCGCCGCGACGCAGGCCGATGGTGTTCAGGCCGCGCACCGAGGGCGGGTTGCCGTCGGTCGTGAAGAACGGCAGCACGTCCTGCACGATCTTCGACTTCCCGCCCACCATCGCGTAGCGGCCGAAGCGCACGAACTGATGCGCGCCGACGTTCGAAGAGAAGAAGACGTGGTCTTCGACCTCGATGTGCCCGGCCAGCGCCACGCCGTTCGCCAACGTGTTGTCGTCGCCCACCTCGCAGTTGTGCGCGACGTGGACGCCGACCATCAGGAAGTTGCGACTGCCCACACGCGTCGCCTCGCCCTCGCCGCTCGCGCGATGAATCGTCACGTACTCGCGTATCAGGTTGTCATCGCCTATACGTAGCGCGCTCCGCTCGCCCTTGAACTTCACGTCCTGCGGCTCGCCGCCCAAAGTCGCGTGCTCGTAGACGCGGTTGCGCGCGCCCAAGGTCGTGAACTGCTTGACGACGGCGTGCGCGCCGATCTCGCAGCCCTCGCCGATCTGCACGTGCTCCTCGACGATGGCGTACGGGCCGACGCGCACGTCGCGCGCGAGTTCCGCGCGCGGGCTGACGACTGCCGTGGGATGTATTTCCATAGGTTTTAAAGATGCGGGATGAAGTAACGACTTGCGCGCGATGGTACGACGGAAGGAGGGAAAGTACAAAGGCGGTAGACAGTAGTCAGTAGACGGTAGTCAGTAGATTCTGCTTGGCGGAGGTTGACGATGACGACCGCAGGGTTCAAGCGATGAAGGGTTTTCTACTGGCGACTGACTACTGCCTACTGTCTACTCCCTTCCCCTAACGTCTTGTGTTTACACGCAGATGCGGTTATCATATCACGGTTTTGGAAGGAGCCTCGTCATCGTGTATCTGGCGCCGAGACATCCTTTCCGGCACTTATATTTATTTGCACGCGCCTCTCGTTCGCGTGCCTTCCTCGATTAAGGAGAGAGAGCATTGTTCAGCGATAATTTCCGCCGCGGCGAGTCCGAGAAGAGCCGCTTCAGCGGCGTGAAGAAGTCGAAGCTGGTGTCGAGTCTGTCGGACGTGGCTTGGAAGGCGTTCCAGTCCGTCAACCGCCGGATTCCCGAGGGCGAGGCCGTGCGCCCGACGTGGGCGCCGGGGCCGCTGCTCAAATCTTATGAGCGCACCGCGCCGCCGCTCGGCTTCCCGCGCGAGACCGATAGCTTGTGCCCGCGCTGCGTCAAGGAGGTGCGCGAGAGCGTCATCTCCGGCGAGACGCCGCTCGAATCTTTGATGAACGAGCACCCCGGCGAGATCAAGGCGCAGATTTTCGAGGAGGACGGGCAGGTCTTCATGACCAAGACCTGCCCGAAGCACGGCGAGTTCCGTGACCTGATGGCGACCGACGCGCGCTTCCTTGAGCGCATCGAGTCGCTCTTCTTCGGCCGCGACTTCAAGGCGGCCGAAGACACGCACGTCCACAAGCACGGCACGTCGAACATCCAGTTCGGCCGCGGCGCGGTACTCACCGTCGATTTGACGAACCGCTGCAACATGATGTGTAACCCGTGCTTCATGGACGCCAATCAGGTCGGCTACGTCCACGAGCCCACGTTCGAAGACACGAAGGCCATCCTCGACCGCGCCGTCTCCTTCAAGCCGCGCCGCCAGATCATCATCCTCTTCTCGGGCGGCGAGCCAACGCTCTCGCCCTACTTCCTCGACGCCGTCGCCTACGCGAAGAAGGTCGGCTTCTACCGCATCCTCGCCGCGACGAACGGCATCCGCTACGCCGAGGACATCGAGTTCTGCCGTCAGGCGAAGGAGGCCGGACAGCACGGCGTCTACTTGCAGTTCGACGGCGTGTCGGAGGAGAAGAACAAGCACCGCGGCGTCGGCAACCTCTTCGACGTGAAGCTGCGCGCGATTGAGAACCTCGCGTCGGTCGGTATCAAGGTGACGCTGGTCACGACCATCGTCAACACCATCAACAACGACGACATCGGCCGCATCGTCGAGTTCGCCGCGAAGAACATCGACAAGGTGCAGACCATCGCCTTCCAGCCCGTGAGTTTCACGGGTCGCGACGAGGACGTGCCCGACCACATCCGCGAGCAGCAGCGCTACACGCTCGCAGGCATGGCCACAGACCTTGAGCAGCAGCTCGGCGGCCGGATGAAGTCTCTGCGCGACTGGTTCCCGCTCTCGTCCTATTCGGCGTTCACGTCCGTGATGGACATGCTGCAAGGCGCGGACGCGCCTTGGGGCTGGTCTTCGTGTAACTGCCACCCGAACTGCGGCATCTTCACGCTCGCGGTCGTCAACCGGCACACCGGCGAGTTCAAGTCGCTCTTCGACTTCTTCGACTACGAGCAGTTCATGAAGGACGTGTCGGTCATCACCGACACCGCGCGCGGCCGTAAGCTCACGATGGCGCAGCTCGCGATGGCCATCATGCGCAACTTCCAGCCGGAGCGCGCCCCCGAGGGCTTCCCCGTCTCGCAGATCATCAATCTCTTCAAGCCCTCCTCGACCAGCTCGAACTCCGACCGCAACGACCGCATGCAGCAGAAGGCGGACGACGCCGCGGACGTTTGGCGCGTGCTCTGCGTCGAGGGCATGTGGTTCCAGGACTTGTTCAACTACGACTTCCGCCGCACGGAGATGTGCGTCATCCCCTACGGCACGCAGGAGGGCGAGATCTCTTTCTGCGCCTACAACACGGGCGTCGGCTGGCGGCAGATCATCGAGAACATGCACAAGACGGCGGGGCTCGCCGAATGGTACAAGGAGCACGGCCGTCACCCCGTCTACGCCAAGGGCAAGCCCGTCCCCGGCATCCAGAAGACTCGTTCTCTGAGCCTGCCCATCGTCCAGTCCATCCTTGCCGAGGACGAAGACGCGCAGGCGCGCAAGGCCGCCACGCCTTATCTCATCGAAGAGGAAGAGACGGCGGCAGTCTCCTAGAGCTAGACTCGCGCGACCCGCGCGCGAAGAGGCGCGCGCCACTCGGAGGAGTGGCGCGCGCCTCTTCGCGTCTGCGCCGCGACGCCCTTCGGCCGCGTGTGCCCTTATGACACCCTGAGAAGTAGCACACTCACACATGCCCCGCGCGCGCGCCCGGGTTAGAAAGGTACGGCATTCGATTTGCCGTGCCTTTATCTATTCGAGACTGTCCTCAAGGAGCGCCGACGATGAGCAGAACATTTTTCACACTCTTACTCCTACTTCTGACCTTCGGGGCGGCGATGGCGCAGTCTCCGGACGCAGCGAAAACTGTCCAACCGTCCGAGCCGCCGCCGACCGCACCGACCACCCGCCCGCTGACCAACGCCGACGTGCAGAAGATGTTCGAATCGAAGCTCGCGACGGAGGTCGTCGTCGAGAAGCTCAAGGCGTCGCCTTGCGACTTCGACACCTCGCCCGCGGCGCTCGGGAAGTTGAAGGAGGCGGGCGTGCCTGACTCTCTGCTGCTCCTGATGGTGATGTCGCCAAAGTGCAACCCGCAGCCCGCGCGGCGCGTGGCCGTGCGCGTGCTTGGGGGGACGCCCGTCGAGTTGGAGACGGCCTACACCATCAACTCGCAACTCGTCCGCACGGGCGACGCCGTCAGCTTCCGCGTCGTCAACCCCGTCGTCGTGGACGGGCAGGTCGTCATCGAGAAGGGCGCGACGGCCACCGCGCTGGTGACGAAGGCCGAGCGCGGCGGTCACTTCGGGCGCGCCGGCCGCATTGCGTGGACGATGAAGGAGGTGACGGCCGCCGACGGCTCGCGGATCCCTGTCCAGTTCTCGGGGCGCACAGTCGGCGACAGTAAGGGGGCGAAGGTGGCGACGCAGATGGTTGTGATGGGAGCACTGATGTGGCCTATCGCACCCATCGTCCTCTTTCACGGCTTCAAGCGCGGCGAGAACGCCGTCGTGCCTGAGGGCAAGCGCTTCGACGCGACCGTCACGGGCGCGACGACTATCAACGTGCGGCAGTGAGCGTGGAGTGTAAGGGCTCGGCCGTCGTGCGCTGGGGAGAGCACGACGACCGTCGCGCCCCGGCGTGGGGTTCACGCGAACCTCACGCCGGAGGCGCTGTCTGCGCGGAGAGATTTTAAGACCGATTCTTCAGGGCCGCGGCGGGTCGCCGGCGCCACCCTTGTTGAAGCCGCCGCTCGGGCGCGGGGTCGGCTGCGGGGTCTGTATCTCGCGCAAGCTCGCGACGGTGTCGCGGATGCGGTTGGCGAGATGCTCGATGGTCTGGACGCGGCGGCGGGCCGTGTCGCTCAACTCCTCGCGCAGAAGGAGCTGTGCCTGACCGATGAGACCGGTCAGAGGGTTGTTGATCTCGTGCCGCACGTGCGCGGCCAGCTCGGCGTACTCGGTCAGACGCGCCTCGCACTCGCCGACGACGCGACTCAACTGCTCCTCGACCGAATCGGGCGGGCGAGCTTCGTTTTCACTCATCGTCTTTGAGCTTCCCCCGGAGACGCCCCACGGGCGGCGCAACGCTTTGAGGACTCGGGGCACTTCCGCCGAACGGCGCGTGTCGGGGCGGCGGCGCCCACGCATTGTGCCCCCCGCCCCCGCCCCGAGGCAAGAGGACGCGGCGCGGGCCGTGCATCAAGTGACGTAGAAAACGGCTCCACACACCCACGCCTCCGACCCGCATGCTCGGCATTTGACAACCCGCCCAGCCCGTTTGTAAATTGAATACCGTCAGACGTTGGGAGGTCGTCCAATGGTAGGACTCCAGACTCTGGATCTGGCTATCGGGGTTCGAGTCCCTGCCTCCCAGTTCAAATAACGCAATAACATTCGGGCGGCTCTAATTTAGAGCCGCCCGTTTTGTGTGCCTATAGTGGGCCGGCTTCAAAATAGCCCTCTTTACTTCACGCTGAACGCTGTCGGCGGAGGCGCGGTGGCGGCGCGTCACACCCGTGCGTCTATCTTTCTCACCCTTGCCATCGCGCACGAGCATCTCCATGTAGTCGAAATCCAAGTCCTTTACCCTTAGCCGCGCCGCCTCCAGCAGGCGCAGCCCGCCCCGTAAAGAAGCCTTCGATTAGACTATACGTGCCGGAGAGATGTGACATCAGCGCAGAGACCTCGGCGCGGGTGAAGACGACGGGGACGCGAGACGGGCGCTTCGCCCGCAGGATGCCTTCGACGTAGGCCAGTTCGACCTGGAGCACGTCCCTATAACGGAACAGGAGCGCGCAGAGCGCCACGTCCC
>JBJMGQ010000070.1:0-4159 GCA_045807845.1 Pyrinomonadaceae bacterium
GCCGCAGTGAACGCGATCATCGCGGTCGCCGCGTCGATGAGCGACTGTACCGGGTCGGTGTACTTGCCCTGCGCGTAGACGGCCGCCGGGTAGTTGAGCAGAGGGCGCTGGATGTCGAGCCGGTCGAGGGACAGCGGCGCGTCGTCGTTGAAGTTTTGGTCTGCGATGCGCAGCCGGTTCGGCGCGACGTAGCGTTTGAAGCGGGCCGTGACCGTGCCGGCCGGCGACTCGTTAATGGGCTTGACCTTCGGGTGGAGGCGCGGGCCGCCGCCACTCAGATCGCGCAGGCGGACGCGGAACTCGTACTCCTGCCCGTAACGCAGGCGGGTCAGCACGTCGCCCGCGCCGTAAGTGTCGTTCAAACGATTCTGCGCCCCGCCCGGCCTGACGTTCGTCAGGGGGTCGCCTTTCACGTCCGGGCTGATGGTGTGGTAGATGAGCGCCGCGTCCGCGTCCGGCAAGACCATGCTGCGCCCGTTCCAGTTGGCGAAGTACATCGGCAGCCAAAAGTTCTTCGACTTGTTGCCGTCGAGCTGCGCCGGGTAGACCTGAAAGGGCAGCTCGCCTTTGAAGCGGCCGAGCGAGAGTGTGTCGTCGGGCTGAAGCTTATCCTTCGGCACGGTGAGGTCGCCCACGCTCTCGACGTGGTTGAGCGACTCCCAGTCGTCGGGCGCGCCGAGCGTGTTGCGCACGTCGATGGCATAGCCGAAGACGCCGAGCGGCGCGTCAATGCGCCCGGCCACCGAATCGTCCGCCGTCAACTGCCGCATGTACCAGATGAGAATCTGCTCGTCGTCCCAGCCGAGACGGATGCCTGCGTCCTTCACGGGATGCGCGCCGTCGCTCTCTTCCGCCAGCAGGTTGCGGCTGTGCGGCTGATGGGCGTGGATGATCTTGGCGAAGCCGTCGTCATAAGCGGCGGCCTCGATGAAGAGGTCGTCATAGTTGCCGGCGGCGGGCTGCCCCGGCCGGAGCACAGGGAAGAGGAGCGGCGCGAATAACTGCCGGCTGTGAGTCGCACCGAGCTTGAGCGCCGGGATGCGCGCGGCATAGCGCCCGATGAAATTTTCATCGGCGAGCTGCTGCGCCTTGTAGTCGCTCAGGTCGGCGAGATCGACGTAAAGCCAGCCGCCTTGCGGGAAGTGTTCGGCGCGCACGTCGAATTCAGCTCCGTAGATCATGCCGAGCTGGTGTGCCAGCTCGGGCTGCCGGAGGGCGTAGGCGAAGACCTGTCCCCAACTGACCTTGTCGGAGCTGGGCGTGAAGCCGGGCACCTTCCCCGCGTCGCGCACGGCGCAGTGGTAGCTGTCGTCGGTGACGGCGTTGGGCGTGCGCGGGGTCGTGAAGTTGAAGGAGCTGCGATAGCTGACCGGCAGATATTTTTTCACCGACTGCTCGATGGCTACGGGGCTGTCGGCCTGCGTCGGCGTCGTCTCGTCGATGTCAAAATTTTTGCCGAGCGCAGTAAACAACTCTCGCGCCTGCGTCGGCCCCGCGACGGTCAGCGGGACGCTGTCTGCGGGCGCGGTGTTGGGGAAGCTGCCGAAGCCTGTGATGAGCTTGGCCTCGAAGGAGAGGTTGGCGTCGGCGAACGCGGGGGCGTCGGGGATAACTGCATCGCCCTCGATGGCGGGGCGTAGAGGGTTCTGGTTGCGCGGCAGCACGACGACGCGCAGCCTGAGACGTGCGCCGTCGAAGAACTGCGGGAAGGTGAGCAGCGTGAATCTTCTCTTGGGGTTCATGTGCGTACCAGTGCGAAAGTTGCGGTCGGTCGTCGGGCGGCGCGTGCCACGTCTCAGGCGATCTGCCGCGTCTCCTCCCACGACTTGCTGAAGCTGATGTCGATGACGAGGAAGATGCTGATGTCGATGCCGAAGGTCACTTGCGCCGCGAGGTCAGTCCGGCTGTCGGCGCCCGCGAGCGTGCGCGTGTACGTGCCCTTCGCTTCGATGGTGATGGTGATGCCGACGAGGCCGCCGAGCAGTTCGGCGTGCCCCTGAAAAAGCAGGAAGGCGCTGACTTGTACCTGAGTCGAGTCGGTGTATATCTCGACGCCGACCATGTAGAGCACACTCACGTTGCCGACGACAGGCAACCCGACCACGAGTTGCGCGCCGAAGCCGAACTTCATGCGCATGAACGTCTTCGTCTTCGTGTCGCAGCCGATGTCTAAGTTGACCTGCCCGACGGCGTAGACGGTGGCGACCGCCAGCGAAACGCACATGACCGAGAAGCGGCCGTAGAAGCCGAGGTAGGCGCCGGCCGACGGAAGCAGTTGCTTGGGGTCGGCGGGCACTTGAAGAGCCGCGTTGAAGTAGGCGCCGAGCTTCAAGCCCGCCTCCAGCTTGAAGGGCGCGGTCGGCTCGAAGTAGAGCGGGCCGGGCGGGAAGCGTAAGACCGGAATCTCTTTCGCCGCCTCGAACTTGTACTCCCACGAGTTGGCCTTGTTGCTCATCGCGAGGCGCACGCCGCTCCCGAACGCGCCCGAGTAGTCTTTGGTCTGTAGCTTCTCCAGAATGTCGAGGAGGGCCATGACGGGTTCGAGTTCTTTGGCGAACTCGATCTGCGGCTGCGGCACTTCGCCCGCCCCGCCGCCGCCGTACTGTGCCTCCGTCCCCTTCTTCGCGTCCCAGTTGCCCTTGATGGTCATCAACTTCTTGATCGGCTCAAGGTCAACCACGATGGCCACGTTCTTCATGCGGCTCTTCCAACGGTCGCCCACCGCCCCGGCGAACGAGTCCACGTCGAAGTTGAGCCCGCCGTCGAGGGTCGGCGTGCCGCCGTCCGGCGCTTTGACGTTTTCGGCCTTGTACGTGATGTAGATGCGGAAAGAGCCGACCGAGATCAAGTCCCACTCGGCGTCCGCGGGGAGCTTGAACTCGGCGAAGTTCTTCAGCAGCTTGTAGCCCTCTTGTCTGACGCCGCCCGTGACCTTGTCGATCTGCATCAGCTTCATGACCGGGCTGCCGGGGCTTAAGGGGTCGAACGCGCCCGGGTCTTTGAGCGGGAGAACGTCGCCGAAGTTGCTGATCGCGTCGCCGATGTTGGGGAAGATGCCCTTCGAGTTGACGATGCGGAAGGCGTCGGCGAAGAGCGGCGGCGTCTTGCTGAGCAGCGCTTGCACGCCCTGTTGGAAGGCGGGGTTGAGGAAGAGGGCCTTCTGCGTGTCGGTGCTGTGCAGAAACCCGAAGTTGAGCGTGGGAGGGGTCGCGGGTTTGGTGGCGGTCGCCTTCGTGCCGAGCGTGGGGGCGCGCAACAGTTCCGTCGGGTTGGCGATGCGCAGCAGTTGTGTCGCAGGGGCCGGCGTGACTTGCAGCGGGTCTGTGGCCTGCGTGATCCGGCCCGCGCGAATGAGCGGCACGCTCGTCTCCGGCGGGACGGGGCTCACCGCGCCGTTGGCGTGCTCGTGTTTGACCATGCTCCACGAGCCGTCCTTCGGCAGGATGACGCTGCCCTGCACCAGCGCCGTGAAGATGTCGCCGGCGCCGTCGGCGGCGTAGGAGTTGGTCAGGTAGAAGCGGTTGACGCGCAGGCGTTGGCCGCTCGCGCCGATGTTGACGAGGCAGTCGAGGGGGCCGCCGATGTTGCCTTGCCGGGTGCACAGGTCGCGGAGCGCTGCGACGGTCAGGGGCTGGCCGAGCGGGAGAATCTGCACGAAGCCGAGAATGCGCTTCGAGGGGACGAGATTTTTCTGCCGGCCGTTGACCTTCGCACTGAAGTGCCCGCTCAGGGGGTTTTCAATCTCGACATCGGCGTTGAAGAAGACGGGCTGGAGCTTGAACTCCAATTGCAGGGGGCTGGGGCCATTCTTGACGAGGTCACCGTTGCCCTGTATGTACATCTCGTCGGCCCCGATGGTCATGTCTCCTTTGTACGGGCTCACCTCCTTGGTCTCTTTAATCTCTCTGATGTTGAAGAGACCTTTGACGACGGTGGGGTGAATCTCGTAAAAGCCCGGTACGGGCGTAGTGTTCTTCGGGGACGGCCCGGGGATGTATGCCTTGTGGTCGAAGTTGAACAGGCCGTCGCTTTGCGACTGCCACCCGCTATCGATGCGGTACTCGTAGCCGGTCTTGGTGCGTAAGAGCGTGATGGTGCGCACGACCTTGCAGCCCCACGGATACATGATGCTGAAGACCTGTATGATCTCCTGCGCGCA
>JBJMGQ010000071.1:0-9547 GCA_045807845.1 Pyrinomonadaceae bacterium
GTCGGGAGCGGGAGCCAGTACATGAACTGGATTGCGCTCGAAGATTTAATCGGCGTCATCCGCCGCGCGTTAGAGGACGAATCCTTGCGCGGGCCGGTCAACGCGGTCGCGCCGCAGCAGTTGACGAACGAGGAGTTCACGAAGTCGCTCGGGCACGTGCTGGGTCGGCCGACCATCTTCGCGGTGCCGGCCTTCGCCGCGCGGCTGGCGTTCGGCGAGGTGGCCGACGCGCTCCTGATGGCGAGCACGCGCGTCGAGCCCGCGCGTTTGAAGGAGGCGGGCTACGAGTTCAAGCACCCGGAGATAGAAGGCGCGCTGCGTTCGGCGTTGGGGAAGTAAACGCAGCTTAAGTGTAGGGGAAAGACTTTTAACCACGGAGACACGGCTTTGAAGTTACATGACTTCAAGCCGTGTCTCTGTGTCTGCGGTGGTTGATTCAACATTCGCCAAAACTCCAGTCACGAATCCTCTTCAGGCTGCTCGGAGACGACGACATCACGGCTGCGGAAGAAGAGGTAGTAGACGGGGAAGCCGAGGCCGATGAGGAGGAGGCCGAAGATGGCCTCTTTGGGGGCGGCCCAGAAAGTGTTGACGAGCAGGAAGCCGGTCACGAGTAGAAAGAGGATGGGCACGACGGGGTAACCCCAAGCCTTGTAGGGCCGCTCGGCGTTCGGCTGCCGGCGGCGGAAGACGAAGATGGAGGCCGTGACCAAGCCGTAGAAGATGTAAGAGCCGAAGACGACGTAGTCGGTCAGCTTGTCGAACTTTCGGAGAATGAGGACGAGCGCGCACGCCCAAAGCCCTTGCGCGAGCACGGCGCGGGCGGGGACGCGCGTCGTCTCTGAGACTTTCGAGAGCTTGTCGAAGAAGAGCCCGTCGCGCGCCATCGCGTAGGGGACGCGCGCGCCCGTCAGCACGGAGGTGTGGAGCGTGCCGACCGACGAGGCCATCAGCGCCGCCGCGACCAGCCCCGCGACGAGCGCCTTCGCGTAGGCGCTGAAGGGCATCATGAAGCTGTTCGTCACTTCGGCCGCGACCGAGGAGTTGGCCGAGACGCTCGCCACGGCCGTCGGCGGCAGCGCGTAGAAGTATGCCGCGTTGATGAAGACGTAGAGCAGCATGATGAGGATGGTGCCGCCGATGAGCGCGAGCGGGATGTTGCGCTGCGGCTCTTTAATCTCTCCCGCGACGAACGTCAGGTTGTTCCAGCCGTCGTAGCCCCAGAGCGCGCCGAGCATCGCCGCCCCGAAGCCCGCCACGCCGAACATCGCGCCCGAACTCACGCCCTCGCACACACCGCCCGCGTTGGCGAGCGCGAAGTTGCCCCAACTGCCCTGCGCCAGTATGAAAGCTCCGAGGCCGACGCCGAGGACGAGCGCGACCTTGACTAAGGTCAGCGCCGTCGCCACCCAGCCGCTCACCTTGACGGCGGCGCAGTTGAGCAGCGTGATAAGGAGGATGACGAGTATGGCCGTCAACTGCACACCGTAACGGCTCAAGCCCTCGACCGACTTGCCCGAGAGGTCGTTGAGCGAGGCGGCGAAGATGAGCGCGACCGATGCCTGCGAGCCGGTCTTGGCGATCAGAATCTGCATCCACCCGCTCAGGAAGCCCGCGCCGCGCCCGTACGCCTCGCGCATGAAGACGTACTCGCCGCCCGCGCGCGGCATCATCGCCGCCAACTCCGCGTAGGTGAGCGCCCCCGCCAGACTCAGAAGCCCGGCCACGACCCACACGGTCAAGACCTTCCCCGGCGTCCCGACGTTGCACGTCATCACGCGCGCCTTCAGAAAGACGCCCGTCCCGATGACGTTCCCGATGATGATCGACACGGCCGCCACGAGCCCGAGCCCGCGCACCAGTGTGACGTTTCTGTTCGAAGCTTCAGGCATGAAGTTCCTCGTGTCGGGCGCGGTCTGTTACCAGACCTCGCTGGCGAGCAGGTCTTCGTAGGTGTCGCGGCGGCGGATGAGTTCGGGGCGGCCGTCCTCGCGGACGAGGACGACGGCGGGGAGCGGGCGGCCGTTGTATGGGAACATCTGCGCGATGGTGTAGGCGCCGGTGTTGAGGAGCGCGAGCAGCTCGCCGGGGCGCACGTTCTCGGGGAGCTTGCGATAGTCGGGCAGGCGGCCTTCGCGCTCGATGTCGAAGTAGACATCGCCGGAGTCGCACAAGGGGCCGGCGACCTTGTAAGGCTCGTCGGCCGCGAGGTCTGCGCGCGAGGCGGAGACGACGTGGTAGTACCACTTGTAGGTCGTCATCGAGAGCAGGAGGTTGAAGCCCGCGTCGGTGAGGAGCCACACGTCGCCAGTCTCGGGGCGGCGCTTGATGTTGCGCACGGTGGTGAGTAGCGTGCCCGCGTCGGCGATGACGCTGCGCCCCGGCTCAAGCAGGATGGTGACGCCTTCGAGCAGGTGCTCGGCCGAGACGGTGCGCGCCGACTCGCGCGCCGCATGGAGCGCGGCCGAGAGCACGTCAACGGGCTCAAGCTCCGCGCCGAGCATCTCGCGCTCGCTTTCGGGCAGCTCGTCGGCCTGCGAGCGGTCGCGCAGATAGTTGACCGGGATGCCGCCGCCGAGGTTGATGTGTTCGAGCGCGTGGCCCGACTCTTCATGAATCGTCTTCAGGTGCTCCCACATCGTCTTGAAGGCGGCGGCGAAGGGCTCAACGTCCGGCGTCTGCGAGCCGACGTGGATGTGTATGCCCGAGACGTGGAGCAGCTCGGGCGAGCGCAGCGCGCGGCGGAAGGCGTCGAGGACTTCCGAAGAGGTGATGCCGAACTTCGAGGTCATGAGGGCCGTCTGAAGACCGAGGTGCGAGCGCGTGCCGATTTCGGGGACGAGACGGAGCGCGACGCGGGCGCGCTTGCCCAAGTGCCGGGCGCGTGCTTCAATCAACTCGATCTCGTAGACGGAATCGACGTTGATGGAGTAGATGCCGGCGCCTATCGCCTCGTCAATCTCCTGCGGGGTCTTGCTCGTGCCGTTGAAGATAATCTGGTCGGGTCGGAAGCCCGCGCGCAGCGCCTTGAAGAGCTCGCCGCCGGAATTGACTTCGCAGTCGATGCCGCTGTCGCGGACGACGCCGAGCAGCCCCATCGTCGAGTTCGCCTTCGAGGCGTAGAAGAAGCGGACGGGGTGGCTGACGCCCTTGGCCGCTTGCTGCAAACGACCGATGTTCGAGCGGACGCGCCGCTCGGAGAAGACGAAGAGCGGCGTGTCGAACTCGCGCGCGAGCACGGCCGAGTCGGCGCCGTCGATGAAGAGGCGCCCTTCGCGCGCTTCGAGGTAACCGGGAATCGCCCACGCGGGGGCGACCGTCGTCTCTGGCATCTGCTCTCTACTCCGTACTTGAAAGTCTGTCCGCTGTGAGTGTTGCGAAGATAGTCCGTGGGTCGGCGAGCGTCAAGCACGTGGAATCATGACCACTGAAGTTCAGAGCTTAAACACTAACTCCGAGGATGTTTTCGACTGGGCGCACGTGCGCGCCGAGTTTCCCGTGACGGAAACTTTCGCGTACCTGAACAGCGCGGGCGCAGGGCCCGTCTCGCGGCGCACGGCAGACACCGCGGCGCAGTTCTACCGCGACACGCTTGAGTCGGGCGACCGTCTCTGGGAGCACTGGCTCGCGCGGCGCGAGCGTGCGCGCGCAGACGTGGCGCGGCTCATAGGTGCCGAGCCCGAAGAGATTGCCTTCACGACGAACACGTCCGCGGGCATGAACCTCATCGTGGACGCGCTCGAAGGCGCGGGGCGCGTCGTCTCGTGCGACCTTGAGTTCCCCGTCACGACTATCCCTTGGCTCCACCGCGGCGCGCGCGTCCGTATGGTCGAGACGCGCGGAGGCGTCGTGCGCGCCGCAGACGTGCTCGCGGCGGCGGGCAATGAGAAGTCTGTCATCTGTCTCAGCCACGTCCAGTACTCCAACGGCCTGCGTATGCCGATTGAAGAGGTCGGCGAGAGGAAGGGCAGCCACCTCTTCGTCGTCAACGCGGCTCAGTCGGCGGGCGTCTTCCCCATAGACGTGAAGCGTATGAAGATAGATGCGCTCTGCTCGACGGGGCACAAGTGGATGCTCGCGGGTTACGGCTCGGGCTTCGTCTACCTCTCGCGCGAGCTTCTGGAGCAGACGAGGCCGCGCGCCGTCAGCTGGCTGAGCGTCGAAGACCCCTTCGCGATGCGTAACGACGCGTACCGTCTGCGCCCCGACGCCGCCGCGCGCGCCGAGAGCGGCTGCCCGCACTTCGCAGGCATCTTCGCGCTCGGCGAGTCCGTGCGGCAGCTACTCGAACTCGGCGTCGAACGCGTCGAGAAACGCGCGCTCGCACTCAACCGTCGCCTGACGGAGAGCCTCAAGGCCGCCGGCCATGAAGTCCTCTCGCCGCTCGGCGACGAACGTTGGCGCTCCGCCGAAACGCTCGTCCGCGCCGCCGACCCCAGCGCCGCCGTCAGACACCTCTCACGCCGCCGCGTCGCCGTCACCATCAAACCCGAAGGCTTCCGCGCCGCCACGCACTACTTCAACGACGACTCCGACATCGCCCGCCTCGTCGCCGCCCTCGACGAAATGCGCGAAGGGAAGGGGATTTGACAGGCGAAATGCGGTTGGGTATCTTTACTCACGTCCTTAGCGAGAGTGGCGCAATGGTAGCGCATTAGTTGATGGAAACGAGAGAAAAAGGAACCCTCACAGTATCTAAAATACTCGCCGCATTCGTGGAGGCGGGGTACTTAGTATCGCTTCCTTTTGGTGACGGTCACAAATACGATCTTATCGTCGATGACGGGCGAAGCATCCAAAGGTTCAATGTAAAACAGGAAGAGTTCGTAAGGGCGGCTTGCTGTTCAATGCTTGTAGCTTTTCCGGAAACGCAGGGACTAGACGAGACTACAAAGACGCGGCAGACTTGTTCGCAGTGCTTAATTTAGAGACCGGGGATGTGTATATAATTCCAGTTGGGGAAGTTGGGCATACGGTTGCTTGCCTTAGATTAAACCCAACTCTGAGCGGGCAGAATAAAGGAATAAGGTGGGCTAAGAATTACCTTTTAACTTCGTGCAGTGAGCAAGATGAGATAGCGCAGGCGTAGCTCAATTGTGCAGTTGCCTGTGAGAAGATACCCGGTTAATGCGCGAGTAGCTCAATGGTAGAGCATCGGCTTCCCAAGCCGAGGGTTGCGGGTTCGAGCCCCGTCTCGCGCTTTGTTTTCAATTATTGAAAGGCGCCATCCCGGCGCCTTTTCCTTTTATGTAGACGCCTCAAGAGGGGTGTTATACTCGCCGGAAAGCGCGCCCCGTGAAGTCCGAAAGGGCGTAGACTTTGGGGAGGAGAGTTAAGGCCGTGGCCGAGACGAAGAGCTGGACTGTCATCTGCCCCTGTTGCGAGGCGGCCATCGTCGTGGACGCGCAGACGGGCGTCATCATCTCGCACGAGGAGAAGGCGAAGCCGCTCGCCTCCTTCGAGGAGATGGCGAAGGAGATGGAGCGCAAGAAGAGTCTGCGCGAACAGGTCTTCTCGCAGGAGCTGGGCTCGGTCAAAGACCGCGAGCGCCTGCTCGAAGAGAAGTTCAAAGAGGCGATGAAGCGCGCGGAGAAGGACAAGGATAAGGATACGCCCTACCGTAACCCGCTCGACTACGATTGATGTGACTGTCGGCGCGCCTCCGCCTCGGCGAGCCAGCCGCGCCGCAGGTCGGCGTCGGGCACGCTTGAGAGGTAGGGCTTGAGGTCGAGGACGGGCGTGCCGTCGAGCATGTCGAGCCCTGCGACTTTCAAGCGCCGCCCCTCGCGCCCGAGCAGCCGGACGACCGTCAGGCCGAGCGGGTTGGGTCTGCGCGGCGAGCGCGTGGCGAAGACGCCGTGCGGGCGTGTGTCGGTCGGCGGCACGCCCTTCAACTCGAACCCTTCCGCGCGGTCGAAGACCCAGATGACGAAGAGGTGCGAGAAGCCCTCCACGTCGAGCAGTCCCTCCTCGAACTCCTCAAGAATCTCGACGAAGCCTTCCGCCTCGTGCTGCGCGCCGCAGCCCTTCGGGACTTGCGCGGTGTTTGTGTAATGGCTTCGGATGAAGCCGACGGGACGCATCGTGAAGTCTTGCATGGCTTATCTTTCATAGTAAGAGGCTGTTTGAAAAGTCCGCGCTTCCGGCGAAAGGAGCACATCCGGATGAATGTTGCTGTAGATTACCGAATTTAATGGGAGAAATGGCGCGAACACTCACCCGCGGGGCGTGTACGAAGACTCGTCGGTCGCTTTCAAATCTTCAGGCGATACTTTTTTCTACCCGGCAGACGCTTTTTTTCACTTAAATGTGACCGTTAAGTCTTCATCGGGTTGAATCAATCATTCATCGAACTGAATTAATCGCTCATCGGAGTGAAAAAATCGCTCATCAGCCCGTTCCAACGATTCATCAGCCCGTTCCGACGACTCATTTACGTGTTCCGATGATTCATTCGCGTGTTCCGACTACTAATTTGTATGTTCCGATTAGTAATCTGCGTGTCCCAACTACTCATTTGTCGGTTTCAACTATTCATTTCGCCGTGAAAATCAGTGATTCCCCGCGGACGCAGACTAATTCGACTGAGTGAAACGCTCAAACTGTGCACGTAACTGCTTGACCGAGGCGGCGGACTGTTGAGAGAGCATGTGCGAAGACTCGGCGGAGAGCGTCGGAGCTAGAAAAGTTTAAAGAGAGAAGCGCCGCTGGGGTCACGAAGGACGCCGCGGCGCTTCCCATGTTAGTCAACCTGTTGAAAAGCCGTGTCAGGCGCCCGCGGCCTTCTCGTTGGGGCGCCAGCGGAGGACGGGCTTGCGGGCGGCGGCGGCTTCGTCGAGCCGGCCGACGCGTGTGCTGTGCGGCGCGTCGAGGACGGTCTGTGCGTCCTCGTTCGCCTCGCGCGCAATCTCCTTCATCGCGTCCACGAACTGCTGTAGCTCTGCGCGGCCGACCGACTCGGTCGGCTCGATGAGCATCGCGCCCTGCACGATGAGCGGAAAGTAGATCGTCGGCGGGTGGAAGCCGTAGTCGATGAGCCGCTTCGCGATGTCGAGCGTGTGGACGCCTTTGCGCGTCTGCCGCTTGTCGGTGAAGAGGCACTCGTGCATCGGCGGCGAGTCGAAGGGGCGGTCGAAGGTGTCGGCCAACCCTTCGGCGATGAAGCGCGCGTTCAAGACGGCCGCCTCGGTCGCTTCACGAAGCCCGTCGTTGCCGTGCGTCAGGATGTATGCGAGCGCGCGCAGGTGCATCCCGAAGTTGCCGTAGAACGCCTTGACGCGCCCGATGGACTGCGGCAGGTCGAAGTCGAGCTTGTAAGAGGCGTTGCCGTTCTCTGTGCCGGACGCTGTGACGCGCGGGACGGGCAGGAAGGGCTCCAACTCCGCCGTGCAGCAGCAGGGGCCGGAGCCGGGGCCGCCGCCGCCGTGCGGAGTCGAGAAGGTCTTGTGCAAGTTGAGGTGAATCACGTCCACGCCCATGTCGCCCGGGCGCGCGACGCCGACCAGCGCGTTCATGTTCGCGCCGTCCATGTAGACGAGCCCGCCCGCCTCGTGGATAACCTCGCAAATCTCTTTGATGTTGCGCTCGAAGATGCCGCACGTGTTCGGGTTCGTCAGCATCAAGCCCGCCACGTCGCGCCCCGCGCACAACTCGCGCAGGTGTTCGAGGTCGGTTAAGCCTTCGCTCGTCGAACGGATGGTCTTGACCGTGAAGCCCGAGAGATGAGCAGACGCGGGGTTTGTCCCATGCGCGGAGTCTGGGATGAGCATCACGTTGCGGCGCTTAGCCTCGTCGGACGAGGTGCCGTCGCGCGCGTCGAGGAAGGCGCGAATCATCATGATACCGGTCAGCTCGCCGTGCGCGCCCGCGGCGGGTTGCAGGCTCACGCCGGGTAGCCCGGTTATCTCCGCGAGGTGCTGTTGCAGCTCGTACATCACACGGAGCGCGCCCTGCGCGTCCTCTTCGGGCGCGAGCGGGTGGAGGTTGGCGAAGCCGGGGATGCGCGCGACCTTCTCGTTGAGCCGCGAGTTGTACTTCATCGTGCAGGAGCCGAGCGGGTAGAGCCCGAGGTCGATGTTGTAGTTCCAAGTCGAGATACGCGTGAAGTGTCGCACCACGTCGGGCTCGGACAGCTCGGGCACGCCTTCGAGGTCGTCGTCGCGGCGCAAGTCGGCGGGGAGCAGCTCGTCAATGGAAGTCTCCTCCACGTCGAGCGCGGGCAGCCGGTAGCCGCGCCGCCCGGTCTGCGAACGCTCGAAGACGAGCGCCTCGTTCTGCGTGACGTGCGTTGTTGCTTTCGTGATAGTCATGACTGTTTGAGCCCGCCCACGAGCGCGTCGATCTCTGCGCGCTTATTCGTCTCGGTGACGCAGACGAGGAAGTCGTTCGGGCGTTCGGGGAAGTATCGACTGAGGGCGAGCCCGCCCGTCACGTTATGACTCTCGGCCAGACGGCGCAGAAGTGCGGCGGCGTCTTCGGGAGCGCGGACGACGAACTCGTTGAAGACGGGCGCGGAGTAGGGAAGCGAGAAGCCTTCGAGCGCGGCGATCTGCCGGCGCGCGTAGGCGGCCTTCTGCGCGCACTGCTCGGCCACCTCTTGCAGGCCGCGCCGCCCGAGCGTCGTCATGTAGATGGTCGCGGCCAGCGCGATGAGCCCTTCGTTGGTGCAGATGTTTGAAGTGGCCTTCTCGCGCCGGATGTGCTGCTCGCGCGTGGCGAGCGTGAGCACGAAGCCGCGCCGCCCCTGCTTGTCGAAGGCGACGCCCACAAGCCTTCCCGGCATCTGCCGCGCGTACTTCTCGCGCGTCGCGAACAGCCCGACGTACGGGCCGCCGAAGGAGGCGGGCACGCCGAACGACTGCCCCTCTGCGACGACGATGTCGGCGCCGCACGCGCCGGGAGAGCGCAGCAGCCCGAACGATGCGGCCTCCGTGACGACGACGACGAGCAGCGCGCCCGCGGCGTGTACCTGCTCGGCGAACGCCTTCAAGTCCTCGACGCAGCCGTAGAAGTTCGGCGACTGGATGACGACCGCGGCCACGTCACCCTCAAGCGCCGCCGTGTCGAGCAAGGTGCGCCCGCTCTCGTCGTCAACTTCGAGACGCCCCAACTCGATGCCTGCGTGCGCGACGTAGGTCTCGGCGACTTGCAGGTACTCCGGGTGGACTGCGGCCGAGACGAGCACGCGCGTTTTGCGCGTGACGCGCTCGGCCATCAGCACGGCCTCGGCCATCGCGGTCGAGCCGTCGTACATCGACGCGTTCGCCACGTCCATGCCTGTTAACTGGCAGACGAGCGTCTGGAACTCGAAGATGGCTTGCAGCGTCCCCTGCGAAATCTCGGGCTGGTAGGGCGTGTAGGCGGTGAAGAACTCGGAGCGCTGGATGAGACTGTCAACGATGGTCGGCGCGTAGTGCGAGTAGGCCCCCGCGCCGAGAAAGCTCGGGCGGCGCGCGGCCTTATTTCCAACCGCCATCGACTCGAAGAGTTCGAGCAGTTCGGATTCGGCGAGCGCCGCGGGCGTGTCGAGCGGGCGCTTGAGCAGCAC